>CAYSSK010000100.1:0-13940 GCA_964433645.1 uncultured Desulfofustis sp. | reverse complement strand
CCGGGGAAGTGATTTTCATATAAAAAAAACTGCTGCTTGATAGTCAGCGGAGGACGGGTTAAAACCGGTCCCGCCGTTAGGAGAGACTGGCGATAACGCGCTTGGTAAACGATTCGGTCGTCTCGCTGCCGCCCAGATCACGGGTCAGGAAACCGCCACCGGTGACCGTCTCCACCGCCGTCATCAGTGCCGCGCCGGCCCGGGCCTCGCCGAGAAAATCGAGCATCATCTGGATCGTCCAGAAGGTGGCAATCGGGTTGGCGATGCCGCGCCCGGCGATGTCCGGCGCCGAGCCGTGCACCGGCTCGAACATCGACGGGAACTCCCGCTCGACGTTGAGATTGGCCGACGGCGCCACGCCGATGCCGCCGGCCACCGCCGGGCCGAGATCGGAGAGGATATCGCCGAACAGGTTGGAGCCGACCACGACGTCGAACCAGTCGGGGTGCTGCACGAAATGGGCGGTCAGGATGTCGATATGAAACTGGTCGCAGCGCAGATCCGGGTAATCGCCGGTCACCGCGCGAAACCGCTCGTCCCAATAGGGCATGGTGAAGCGGATGCCGTTCGACTTGGTGGCCGACGTCAGGTGACGGGCCGGTCGATTCATGGCCGTCTCGCAGGCAAAGCGGATCACCCGATCGACGCCTCTGCGGGTGAAGACCGACTCCTGCACCACCACCTCCCGCTCGGTGCCGGCAAAGAGCCGGCCGCCGATGTCGGAATATTCGCCTTCGGTGTTTTCCCGGACCACGAGAAAATCGATATCGGCACCACTCCGGCCGGCCAGCGGCGAGGTGATGCCTTTGAGCAGCCGCACCGGGCGCAGGTTGACATATTGTTCGAACTGGCGGCGAATCGGCAGCAGCAGGCCCCACAAAGAAACGTGATCCGGCACCTCGGGGGCGCCGACCGCCCCGAGCAGGATCGCCTGAAACGGCCGCAACTGGTCCAGGCCGTCGGCCGGCATCATCTCACCGTGCTGCTGGTAATGGGCACAGGAGAACGGAAACTCGGTCAGATGCAGGCCGAATTGAAATTCTTTGGCCAGAACCTCCAGCACCCGTACGCCCGCCGGGATAACCTCCCTGCCGATCCCGTCTCCGGGGATCAGCGCAATCTGATAGTCCATATCCGTGCTCCTCTGCATGTTTGATGAGGCCTGAGAATTTCAGGCTGCCTTCGCCTTCCGCCTCGCTCCAGCTTAGCAGACCCGCACGAATCGGCCAAACCATTCCTGGTCGCCTCGGCGCGACCGTCTCTGATCGCTCTTTTCACGAAACATGGTGTTTGCTCGTGAAATGGCTGCCGGCCTCCTGGTATAGTGACGACCAGCTCCACCATCTCCGGTGGCCATTTTTCTGGGCGAGAAAAATCGATGCCGATGGAAATCATCACCATGCTTCTGGTTTATGGCGCCGTCGGGGCGCTGGTCGGCATCCTGGCCGGATTGCTCGGCGTCGGCGGCGGCGGCGTCATCGTGCCGCTGCTGGTGTTTGTCTTCCACCTGCAGGGAGTCAGCGACCAGGTTACCATGCACCTGGCCCTCGGCACCTCGCTGGCCAGCATCGTCTTTACGTCGATCTCGAGCTTTATGGCCCACCACCGCCGCGGCGCGGTGCACTGGCGGACGGTGCGGTTGATCGTGGCCGGCATCGTCGGCGGCACCCTGCTCGGTTCCCGCTGGGCGGCACTGCTGTCCACCGATTTCCTGAAAGGCTTTTTCGTGCTTTTTCTCTACTTCGTTGCGCTGCAGATGCTGGTCAACCGGCCGCCGAAACCGTCCCGGGAACTCCCCGGCCTGGCCGGCATGTCGGCGGCCGGCGGGGTGATCGGCCTGCTCTCCAGCCTGGTCGGCATCGGCGGCGGTTCGTTGTCGGTACCGTTCATGGTCTGGTGCAATATCGCCGTTCATCGCGCCATCGGCACCTCGGCCGCGATCGGTCTGCCCATCGCGCTGGCCGGCACCGCCGGCTACGTGATCAACGGCTGGGGCCAGCAGGGTCTACCCGCCTATTGCGTCGGCTTCGTCTACCTGCCGGCCCTGGCCGGTATCGCCGCCGTCAGCGTGCTGACCGCACCGCTCGGTGTCCGGCTGGCGCACCGTCTGCCGGTGAGTCGGCTGCGCAAGATCTTTGCGGTGATGCTGATCGCCATCGGCAGCCGCATGCTGGCGACCATCCTCTAACCCTGCGACGAAGATGCCAAAAAAACAGCCCGGCGACCGCCCGGGTCGGCCGGCTCTGCCGAAATGACAAATCTTCAAATACTACGACTCTTTATCGATCATCTGACAATAAGACTCGCGCGTCAACAGCACCATGACCACGGCTACCGCCGCGCAGGAAGGCAGCCAGAGAAAGGCCGCCCAATAGGCCTCGGCCGGGTAGATCCGAGCCCCGCCGACGAGCACCCCCTGCCAGTGGGCATCGAGAATGGAGCCGAGCAGCGGCTGCAGGATCGCCGCGATGCCGAGCACCGCCATGTTCACCACCCCGCCGACGGCGCCGGATGCCCCCGGATGGTTGACCTCCCGGGAGAAAGCAAAGCCGATGATCAGCGCGCCGGAGGTAAAGCCGATCGCCGCCAGCAACGGGTAGAGCAGCTGATACGGCAGCTTCACCAATAAAAAAACGGTCCAGAGCAGTGCTGTTGCCAGATTGCAGAGCAGATACGGCAGCTTGCGCCGGCCCATTCGATCGGAAACGGCGCCGAGCAGCGGCCCGCCGATGGCCCAGGCGATGAGCATGGTGGTGGTGATGGTGGCGGCATGGGACCGGCCCAGCCCATAGACCTGCGTCAGGTACGGAACGCCCCAGAGCCCGGCGAAAACCAGGACCGGCGCCGCGGACAAACCGCCGGCAAAAAACAGCAGCCAGGTCTGTTTTTTCAGCATCACCGATCTGAGCGCCACGCCGGCCGGCAGGGAACCGTTCTTCTGTACCGAGGCATGGGCATAGCTGCGATAATCGTAAGAACTCGGGTCATCGCGCACGGTCAGCCAGATGATCGCCGCCATGACCAGAGTCAGTACGCCGCTGGCACCCATCGACAATCGCCAGCCGAACGACGCCACCGCCTCGGACAGCGGTACTCCGGCCAGCACCCCGCCGATATTGCCGAACAGCAGTGCCACACCGGTCACCGAGGCGAACCGATTGGTCGGGAACCAATGGCCGGCCAGTTTCATGCAGGAAATAAAGGCCACCGCCACCGAGGCGCCGATCACCACCCGGCCGATCATCGCCATTGCCAGATTCGGGCCATAGGCAAAGATGAAGATGCCGACGGCGCAGGCGGCGCAGGCATAGCTGCTGAGCCGGCGCGCCCCGATCCGGTCGACCAGCAGACCGCTGGGGATCTGCATCGCGGCGTAGGCATAGAAATAGGCCGCGGACAAGTTGCCGAGCAGCGCCCCGCCCATCGCAAAATCGCGCATCAGCTCCTCGACCATAACGGCCGGGGCCATCCGCTGAAAAAAGCCGATCAGGTAAAGGACCGCGACCAGCCCCCACATCAGCCAGCCGAGCCACAGCGGCGGATATCCTTTCGTCGTTTGCATCTGTGTCAATTCCCCATCTCTTATCAAGAAAAGTCGACCACCGCCCGGACCATGCCGCCACTCCGCAGCCGGCTGATATGTTCGTAGGTGCCGCCCAGCGCCTCGGCCAGTTGGCGCATCTCCGGGGCCGGGCTGCTGAGCGGTCTGGTATCGATGACCAGGGAGGCGATCCGGTCCCGGCCGATCCGGGCGCCGATGGCCAGCAGCTCGGCGTGTATCTCGCCGGCGGGACAGGCGGGATCGTGCGGCACGTTCGCCTCGCCGTCGGAGAGGATGACCAGCAGGGGGCGGCTTTCAGGGTCTTTGAGCCGCTCCGTCCGGATCAGCTGCCAGGCTTTGAGCAAGCCGTCACCAAACGGGGTCGCGCCGCCGGTCGGCAAGGATTTGAGCTGCCGCTGGGCCAGGGCCAGGCTGGTCGTCGGCGGCAGGACCAGGGTTGCCGATTCCTCGCGAAATACCACCAAGCCGACCCGGTGCCGTTTCTGGTACGCCTTGCCGAGAATCGCCAGCACCGCCCCTTTGGCGGCCCTGATTCGGTTGGAGGTGCCATCGCCCCCCATCGAGTCGGAAGAATCGACGACAAAGACCACCAGGGTCCGGCGCGGACGGTGGTAGATTTTCTTGCGCAGATCCGCAGGCGTCAGGGTCAGCCTGCCGCCCGCGGCAGGTCCCTGCTGCCTGAGCATTGCCGCCCGGACGGTGGCATCGGCGGCCAGGTCATAGCCGCGCTCCTTTTCCCGCACCGGTTCGGCCCGGGTGTAACGGCCGGCCGAATCGGTTACCGTGGCCGTTCTGGTCCGGCCGCGACCGCCACCGGTCAGCGGTATCCCGTCAAGATCTAGATCGGCGAGACAGATCAATTCATCCGCGTCGAAAACGACTTTTTTTTTTCGGCAAGGAAGGTAAAAAGCATGCCGACATTCGAGGCGGCCATCGAACCGGGCACCTGCATCGGCAGGTCCTCCCATTCCTCGATACGGCCGGTGGAAGGATTCACCTCTTCAGCACTTTCCCGTTCATCGGCGACCCGCCGCAGCGCCTCCTCGAGCTTTTCCTCGATCAGCTCGGCGGTGGCCAGCGCCACCGTGGTGATGCGGTGGGGCAGTACAAAGCGGGCCGCCTCGCGGATATGGTCGAGCCGGACCTCGTCTTCTTCAAGAAATGCGGCCAGCGCCCGGGCCGTCTTGACGATGCCGATATCGGCCCGGTGTCCCTGGGCCTTGACCTCCTGCGCCAGCGCCACGGCCCGGCCGACCATCTCCTCGGAGACCTCGACCCGGGGCAGCCGGCCCCGGGCCCGGCCGACCAGAGCGGACAGCAGCTCTTCATCATCGGCATAGCCGGCGGCAAACCCTTCGGGATCGAGCTCAAAGGCGATCCGGCGACTGACCACCAGGCGTCGTTGCGCCGACTCGGTCTCCCCGGCCACCGTCAGGCTCAGGCCGAAGCGGTCGAGAAACTGCGGCCGCAACTCGCCCTCTTCCGGATTCATCGTGCCGACGAGCATGAAGCGGGCCGGATGAACAAAGGAAATCCCCTCCCGCTCCACCAGATTGACTCCCGACGCGGCGGCATCGAGCAGGATATCGACGAGATGATCATCGAGCAGGTTCACTTCATCGACATAGAGAATACCGCGATTGGCCGCCGCCAGCAATCCCGGTTCGAAGCGCCGCTCGCCGGTCGCCAGGATCTGTTCGACATGCAGGGTGCCGATCACCCGATCCTCGGTGGCCGACAGCGGCAGCTCGACCAGCGGCATCGACCTCGACTCCGTCGGCAACGATTCGCCGGACCGCAAACGCTCCCGGCAGGACGGGCACATCAGCCGCTCGTCCGCCGGGTCGCAATTGTAGGGACACCCCGGGACGACGTCGATCTGCGGCAGGATCCGGGCCAGCGCCCGGACCGCCGTCGACTTGCCGGTTCCTTTCTGGCCGCTGACCAGCACCCCGCCGATGGCGGGGTCGACGGCATTGAGCAGCAGCGCGGTTTTCATTTTTTCCTGGCCGACCAGGGCGGTAAATGGAAAGACGGGTCGTTTCATCGAATTCTGTATGATTTCAGTAAAATGAAAGTGGTAAGACCAATTTAACTAGTAAATAATACAAGAAATAGTTCGATAATGGAAATCAAATCTACTGGATACCTCGATCAAAAACGATGTATAATGCTTCTCTGTTATTTAATTGGCCCCGTGTTTGACCACAACGAACAATAAAAATCTTCGACACGAAAAGTTAGCGGGGGACAGGTTGAAACCTGTCCCCCGTTGGCTGAGATTGGGAGGAAACCGATGCAAGAACCGTTGTCGTTCGCCGACCTGTCCCCCACCTGTTTTGCCGACGTCCTGCCGATCGAGCAGGTCATGGAGCCCGGCATCGTGCCGCTCTGGCCGGACATGCCCCGGATCGCCGGCCCCGCCTATACCGTCCGCTGCGCTCCGGGCGACAACCTGATGCTGCATGCCGCCATCTACCGCGCCGAGCCGGGTTCGGTGATCGTCGTCCAGGCGGGTGACCGGCGGTTCGCCGTTTCCGGCGGCAATGTCTGCGCGGTGGCCCGGCAGCGAGGTATCGCCGGTTTCGTCGTCGACGGGGTCATTCGCGATCTGCAGGAGGTCAGGGATATCGGCTTTCCCGTCTTCGCCCGCGGAGTCAGTCCGAAACCGGGGGGCAAGAAAGTCTTTCTGCCGTTGAACGAGGGTATCACCTGCGGTGGCATCGGTGTCGGGCCGGGCGATCTGATCGTTGCCGACCGGGAAGGCATCGTCGCCATCCCGGCCGCCCGCCGGCAGGAGGTCCTGGCCGCCGCCCGGCAGCGCCAGGCCTCAGACGACGCGACCCCGCTGGCGCAATGGCGCAGCGAGCACCAGCAGCGCATCGCCGAGTTGCTGACCAAAGCCGGTTGCCCTGACGAGCCACCTGAAAACAGTACCACCCGGAGGTAACCACATGAAGGTCATCATGGATCTTACCGTCTCGCCGTTCGGCGTCGGCCTGTCCGTTTCACCATACATCGCCGCCTGTCACGAAATTTTCGCCACGGCCGGTTTGAAAACCAATCTCCATGCCTACGGCACCAACATCGAAGGGGAATGGGACGAGGTCTTCGCCGCCGTCAAGCAGTGCCATGAGAAACTGCATGCGATGGGGGCGGTGCGCCTGACCAGCAGTATCAAGGTCGGCACCAGAACGGACAAAGAGCAGTCTCTGCACGACAAGATCGACAGCGTCAAAAACAAGCTGGCGTAATGGCGCCGCTTCAGGTAGGCTGCGCTGGACATGCCAGGATTCCCCCGCTCCCCGTCCAGCACAGGAGTACTGCAATGGCCTACGATTTCGCCAGCCGTTTTGAAAAGCTCTCCGGCATCGTCCACCGCGCCGACTCCGAGGCGGCAGCCGCCGCCACTATCGCCGATATCTGCCGGGAGCGCCAGGCCGGCTGCGTCGCGCTGGCCGGTCTGGCGCCGGCTCTGGTCGCTCTGATCGATACGGCCTGCACGCAGGCCTGCCCGGGGTTGAGCATCCTCACCGAGCCCTACGCCGCCGCCGACCTGCCGCTGGCCATCGATCGGGCCGATATCGGCATCACCACCATCTCTTTTGCCATCGCCCAGTCGGGGACGATGGTCGAAGTGGCCGACAACGATGCGCTCCGCCTCGTATCCAGCCTGCCGAGAGTCCACATCGGCCTGCTCCGGGCCGAAGACATCATCGGCCGCTATCACGACAGTGCCGACCGGATCCGCGCCACCATCGCCGCCCACCCGGACAACCTGGTGATCAGTTTTATCTCCGGGCCGAGTCGGACCGGCGATATCGAATTGAAACTGACCCTCGGCGTCCACGGCCCGGAGGAAGCCCATTGCGTCATCATCGACGCGGTCTCCTGACGTCCGCCGCCGACCACCCGTCTCCCCGGACAGCGCCATGACCAGCCACCGTTACAGCACCCTGTATAAAAGCATCGAAGCGGCCCTTGACGACCACAGCAAGAGCGAGCTGCTGCGCGTTTGCATGAAGCGCGGCCGCGACACCCGGGCCGCGGCCCTGGCAGAACTGCCCGGCGGCACCGCTTTCCGCGAGGACGTGCGAGCCGCCAAAGAGCGGTGCATCGAAGCGCTGCCGGAGTTGAAACAACGTTTCATCGATAATGCCCGAAAACGCGGGACCATCGTCTATGAAGCGCGGGACGGCGCCGATGCGATCGCCTATTGCCTCGACCTGGCCCGCCGCCGCGGCGCCCGGGTCATCGCCAAGTCCAAATCACTGACCACCGAGGAGATCGATCTGAACCAGCCGCTCATCGAGGCCGGCATCGACGTCGTCGAAACCGATCTTGGCGAGTTGATCATCCAGCTGGCCGGTGAAAAGCCGTTTCACTTGGTCTTTCCATCGATCCACAAAATGGCCCCCGAGGTTGCCGAGATCTTTTCCCGGACCACCGGCACAGCGGTTGCCGACGATATCCCGAGTATCATGAAGGTGGTTCGCACCTACCTCCGGCCTATTTTTCTCAAGGCCGAAATCGGTCTGACCGGCGCCAATGTCGGCATCGCCGAGACCGGCGGCATCTGCATCGAGACCAACGAGGGCAACGCCCGGCTGGTATCGAGTCTGGGGTCGTGCCATATCTGTCTGATCGGCATGGAGAAGATCGTCGACAGCATCGAAGACGCCTTGCTCATGGTGCTGGCCCATCCGGTCAGCGCCTCCGGGCAGCTGCCGACCAATTACGTCACCTGGATGCACGGCCGCTCGCCGCTTGGCGAGGGAGAGGCCGGTGAAACGCGTGAGAGCCATATCGTCATCCTCGACAACGGCCGCTCGACGATGCGCGACGACGCCGACCTGCGCGAGGCCCTCTACTGCATCCGCTGCGGCGCCTGCATGAATATCTGTCCGACCTACGGCGTGGTCGGCGGCCACAGCTTCGGCTATATCTACCCCGGCCCGATGGGTATCTGCTGGACCGCCGGGGTTCACGGCCTGGAGCGGGCCGGCGATTTCGCCCAGCTCTGCATCTCCTGCGGGCTGTGCAAGGAGATCTGCCCGGCCAAGATCAACATGCCGCACATGATCGCCGAGATCAAACATCGCGATGCCGCCACCAACGGGCACCTGCTCGTCAACCGGGTGATGATGGGGGCCGATCGGGCCGCCCGGCTCGGCAGGGCCACCGCCCCGCTGGCCAACAGGGTGCTGGCCAGCAAACCGCTGCGCGCGGTGCTGGAAAAGACCATCGGCCTGGCCGCCGAACGCAGCCTGCCGCCGTTTGCCGCGTCGACCTTCATGCGCCGCTTTGCCAAGCGGCACAGCGATGTTACCGAGCCGATTCGCAACGTGGTCTTTTTTGTCGATGTCTACGCCAACTACAACAACCCGGATCTCGGCCTGGCCGCCGTCGATGCGCTGGAAGGGCTCGGCTGCAGCGTGATCGTACCGAACCAGGAGGTCAGCGGCTATCCCTATATCGCCTACGGCGGCATGGCTCAGGCCCGCCGGATCGCCCGCAGCAACAGCGGCAAACTGGCACCGTGGGTCCGCCGGGGCTACGATGTGGTTGCCATCGAACCGACCGCCGCCTACGCGCTGGCCGTATCCTACCCGGTACTGACCCGCGGGGCCGAGGATGCACGGTTGCTCGCCGATCACACCTTCGAACTCTTCGAATACCTTAACAGACTCGAAGACGAAACCGGCCAGGCTCCGAATCCCGAACTCCTGGCCGGCCGGCGGCTGGGCTTTCATTGCGCCTGCCACCAGCGGCCCCTCGGCGGCGGCCAGGGAGCCATCGACTGGCTTCGCCGGCGCGGGGCCACGGTCGAGATGATCGAGACCGGCACCTGCTGCGGCATGGGCGGCACCTTCGGCCTCAAAGGCGGGTTGCTCGGCTACGATCTCTCCCAGGCCGTCGGTCAGCCGCTCTTCGACCTGTTCATCGCCAGCGGCGTTGATGGTATCGTCACCGAGAGCAGCGTCTGCTCGATCCAGCTTGCCGAAGGGACGGCCATGCAGGTCTATCATCCGCTGGAGCTGCTGAGCCTTGTCTGATCGACGCGAGCATCGGCGACGCTGATGCGGATTGTGCCGGCAAAACCAGCACAGATCTGGTTTTCTCTTCGCCCGCCCTGTAAATCCGATCCAGCCTGCTGTATAATAGGTATATGCAAGATTGCCCGCCTGAGCAACCAACCCCAGCATCAAGGAGGCCTGTCATGCAGATCACCCACATCCTGCTGCCCGTCGACGGTTCCAGCTATTCCAGGGACGCCACCGAGTACGCCGTCTACCTGGCCAAGCTCTCCGGTGCCCGCGTCACTGTCGTTTGCTGTTACGAATGGTCCTCCAACCTTTATGAAGTGACCCAATCGGCAATCGATGAACTCAAGGACAAATTGCGCAAAAACTCGGAACAGATCATTGCCGAGGCGGCAGTGAAACTCAAAGAGGCCGGTATCGACCACGAAGCAAAGATCGTGTCGGGAGCCCCCGGCATAGTCTTGACCAAGATGATCAAGAGCAAGGAGTTCGATCTGGTGGTCATGGGGTCGCATGGCCATTCCGACATCGGCGGTCTGTTTCTCGGCAGCGTCACCCACAAGGTGCTCAACAAGATCTACTGCCCGGTGCTGATCGTCCCGTAGGACCGGCTAGAGAACGCGCAGGATCACGGTGCCGACGCCCTGCTCGACCAAGGAGAGCTGGCGGGCCAACTGAAAACTTAGATCGACCTCGCGTCCATCGACATACGGGCCGCGATCGGCCACGACGGCACGCACGACCTGGCCGGTACGCGGATTTTCCAGTTCCACCCGGGTACCGAGCGGCATCTCCTTGTGGGCAATGGTGCTGCCGTACATATCGAAGAGCTCGCCGTTGGCCATCGGCCGGCCGTGATGATACTGACCGTACCAGCTGGCAACCACTTCCCTTGATCCCTCTTTCTCCGCAGCCGGAATGCGCAGTTGCATACCCGGCTGCAACCGCCGCGGATCGGTGATATTGTTGAGTCGCAGGATGTCATCGGGATCGACGTGATAGCGTTTGACGCCGAGCGCCCAAACGGTATCGCCCGGTTGTACGGTATGCAGCCGCTCCCCGGCGTTCCCGGGCGAGGATGGTCGGGCTGTCGACGCCGCGCTGCCGGAAGCACCGGTCGGAGGCGAGGGGAGCGTTTGTTTTGCCTGGGCATCGAGAACGGTTTGAAACCGTTGCTTGACGGACACGGTTTTTCCTTCATGAAGAAACCAGTTGCCGTTCACCCGCGAGCGGCCGACCGCCTGCGGATTCAATCTCTTGAGCGTCTGCCAGTCGGTGCCAAGCCGCTTGGTGACACCCGCTATCGTATCGCCTCGTTGAACCGTGTAGTCCATCTCACCTGTTCCTTTTCTCTGTCGATGTCTTGTTAATGCAGCCGGATAGATCTCTATCGGCCGGTCAGGGGGCGAAATTTAGCGGTAACAGCAGGGGTGAAAGGTGAACCATCACTCCCGGTGCTCACGCCCATACCCGTCAATTCCCGGCAAAAGCGGGGGCGTTTCGATTTTACGTGCAAATATTCAAATATTATGATATTAGCAATACAGGCTCCTTCTTTGGGGTCTATGTGGGAACTTTTCACCCGGTTTTACAACCGTTAAGCAGCACCAGGGAATTTCATGTTTACCCCGGCCAGACAGGGCAAGACGACGGACATCATCATTGAACGAATCCGCACCGCGATTCTTGCCGGCAAACTGCAACCCGGCGACCGGCTGCCGACCGAGAAAGAACTCGGCCAACAATTTCAGGTCAGCCGCCAGACCATCAGGGAATCCCTGCGGGCCCTGGAACACGTCGGCCTGATCACGCTGCGCAAAGGATCGGGCGGCGGCGCATTCATCAAGGCCGTCGATGCCGAAGTCGTCGTTCAGGGGCTGGCTACCTATCTCTATTTCAAGAACCTCACCATCGCCGATCTCTCGGAAATGCGCATCCTGCTGGAGCCGCACGCCGCCCGACGGGCGGCGCAACGCGCCACGAAGGCCGACCTGCAACGACTGGCCGCGCTCAACGAACAGACCCGGCAGGCCATTGACCGGTGCGATCTCAACCTGGTGACCTCCAGCGAAATCGAGTTCCACCGCCTCATCGCCGGCCAGACCGAGAATCCGATCTTGATGCTGTTGCTTGATTTCGTTGAAACTCTTCTTGAAGACTTCAAAAGAATCCTGCAGCCTGACCAGGCCTTTATGGAAGCGGTGCTGGCCTCCCACGAAACCGTTCTGCAGGCTCTTGTCGATCGCGACGAGGAGCGCGCGGCCGAGCAAATGCGCGACCACGTCGCTGCCGTCGAGCACCACCTGGCCCAACTCAGACAGAACGAAGACGGCTGTCGGCTCTGGAATAACTGCTTGCAAACAAACGATAACGACTCCCTGCAACAGGGGCCGTTCGTCAACAAACACGCACTCCGGCAATCTGCCGGCCTCTCCTAAACCTTTTAGCTCAACAAGGGGGACCCGATGTCTGAACACACCACCCGATATTTCGTCGAGACCGACAGCGGCCCGGTCGATCCGGCGCCGAAAAAACTCAAATACCATGCCGGCGGTCAGTGGCTCAAATCAAAGAGCGAGATCTACATGGACTGCTACAACCCATCCACCGGGACGATTATCGCCAGCGCCCCGCAGTGCACGTCAGAGGAAGTGGAACAGGTCATTGCCGCCGCCGTTGCTGCCTATCCGGCCTGGTCAGACACCCCGGTGAGCAAACGCATGCAGGTGCTGTTTCGGATGAAGCACCTGGTCGATGCCCACCTGGAAGAGTTGACCCATCTGCTGGCCACGGAAATGGGCAAAGCCTGGCAGGAGGCCATGGGCGACATCCTCAAGGTCAACGAGGTGATCGAGTTTGCCTGCGGTGCACCGCACCTGATGAAAGGCGAGTCGCTGATGCAGGTCTCCAAAGGCTATGACACCGTTCAATACCATCATCCGATCGGCGTGTTCGCCGGTATCGCCCCGTGGAATTTCCCGGCCATGATCCCCCACGGCTGGATGACGCCGATCTGTATCGCCACCGGCAATTGCATGGTGCTCAAGGCGGCCAGCTTTGTACCGCAATCCTCGATGCGGCTGATGGAACTCTGGCAGGAGGCCGGCCTCCCCGACGGCGTGCTCAATGTCTTTACCGCCGGCCGCAACGAGGCGGAAATCCTGCTTAAGCACCCCGATATCAAAGGTGTCTCCTTCGTCGGTTCAACCAAGGTCGGCAAGCACATCTATGCGACCGCCGCGGCCCACGGCAAGCGGGTCCAAGCCCTGACCGAAGCGAAGAACCATGCGCTGGTACTGCGTGACTGCAAGCTCGAACGAACGGCCCGCGGCATTATCAATGCCTTTTGCGGCTGCGCCGGCCAACGCTGTATGGCGCTGCCGGCCGTCGTCGTCGAAGAGGCCATCGCCGATGACCTGATCGGACTGCTCAAGACCCTGGCCGCCGAGATCGCCATCGGCCCGGCCTACGAGAAGGACACCGGCATGGGCCCGGTGGTCAACGAGGGTCATATGAAGTTCGTCACCAACTGGATCGAGACCGGTATCGAGGAAGGGGCGACGCTGGCAGTCGACGGCCGTAACCCGAAGGTGCCGGCCGGCTGCGAAAAAGGCTATTTTATCGGCCCGACGATTTTCGATCACGTCACCGAAGAGATGTCCATCGGCCGCGAAGAGATCTTCGGACCGGTCCTGACCGTCAAGCGGGTCAAGAATTTTGCCGAAGGCCTGCAGCTGATGAACAACAGCAGGTTTGCCAACGGATCGGTGATTTATACGCAAAACGGTCACTATGCCCGTGAGTTTGCCAAAGGCACCGACGCCGGCATGGTCGGCGTCAACGTCGGTATCCCGGTACCGCTCGGCATTTTCGGCTTTACCGGTCACAAGCAGTCATTTTTCGGCGACCTGCACGTCATGGGCAAAGACGGGTTCGCCTTCTTTACCGAAACCAAAAACGTCACCCAGACCTGGTTCTCCGAGGATACGGAGATTTCCGGTAAAGTCGATACCTGGGACGGCACGATCACCTCACTGCCGGACCAGAAATAACACCGGTCTCACAGCTCATCCCCCCGCCCTCGTGGCCGCCTGTCGACAGGAGGCCACGAGGGCGATGCCGGTCATATCGCCCGTCAATTCCGGCTGTCGCAAAAATAACGTTCGTCCCGGACCGCCTTCCCCTTTACATCTGCCACCTGCCTGCGTAACAATACAGCATGCCCTGTCGTCTTTTTACAGGTGAGCGCCAGCACTGTCATCTTCGATCGCGCGCACCACGCATCGATCCGGCCCGGACTCGAGGGCAACCAAAACATTATTGACATCTGGTCT
>CAYSSK010000099.1:0-14286 GCA_964433645.1 uncultured Desulfofustis sp. | reverse complement strand
GCGATGCAGCCTCCAGCAACACGAATCATCCTTCCGGCAGCCCGCTTAGTGTCTTGGTCGCTGTCAGCTGCAAGTTAATGGTACTCTCACCCTGATCACCGGCACGAAAAGGTGAGCGGCCGGGTTTTTCTCGCGTAATCATTTCTCCTGCAGACTGCTCACGGCGCGGACGTGATAGCGGCAGTCCATGTCCTGCGGGGCGGCGTAACCCATGTCGAGATTGACATACCAGCGTTCCACCGGGCCGTGTTTGTCGCAGCTCCAGAACCAGCTGCCGGTGGCCGGAAAGACGGGGACCAGGCGCGGGATCGATGACTGGTCGAGCAGGGACAATAGTTCGTCGACGGTGGGCAGTCGCCACGGACCGCCGCCGCTGATCGGCGGCAGCGCGGCGCACCAGGGATCGGCCGCCGACCAGGGCAGCGGGTAAGGACTGGGGTGCAGCTGCCAGGCCAGGTTGGTGACGGTGTCGATAACGATGTCTCCGTCGCGGATGAAGGAGCCGGCCACCGGCTCCTTTGGGCGGGCCAGGTCGTTGAGCTGGAAGCGCTCCAGCGCCCGTTTGCCGCACTGGTTGTCCGGGGTACTGCGCAGCCGGACCGTTGCGGCCGGCGGTGGGGCGGCCGGGAGGACGGACGGGTCTGCGGCGGGGGCAAGCGGCAGCGCCGCCAGTGCTTCTTTCATGGCCCTGGCGCTCTGGAAGCGAAGCGAGGGGTCCCACTGCAGGCCGGTGTGGAAGAAATCGTCCCAGCTCCGGTCATAGGCCGGGTTGATCAGCGACAGCGGAAAACTCTGCATGCCGGGCAGGGTGCCGGTCAGCAGCCGGTAGAGCAGCACCGCGGTGCTGTAGCAGTCGGCCCGGCCGTCCACCCCGTTCGGGTCTTTCCGCTGTTCCGGCGGCGTGTAGTAGGGCGAACCGATCTGCATGTTGTGCGGGCCGGAAAAGGACAGGGTGTCGGCCAGGGCCATACCGAAATCGCATATCTTGACCCGATCCTCGTCGGTGACCAGGATGTTGTGCGGCTTGATGTCGCGGTGGACCACCAGGTGATGGTGCAGGTAATCGAGGGCATCCAGGATCTGCAGGCCGTAATGAACGAGCAGGTGGGGGCGGATCGGCCGGGAGGGCTGTTCGAGCTGAAACTGCTCGCCGATCATCGTGCCGAGGTTGTTGCAATAATACTCCATCACGAAAAACGGTCGCCCGGCCTCGTCCCGGTCCCAATCCCACACAGCCGCCAGACGGGGGTGCTGCAGGTCGGCCAGGAGCCGGGCCTCGGCGTGGAAGATCTCCTCGAGCCGGGCCTGGCCGACGGTGATTTCCAGGGCCTCGGACGGCTGCAGCAGCTTGATTGCCACCACCTTGTCGATGTCCGGTTGCAGGGCCTTGTAGACGATGCCCATGCCGCCCTTGCCGAGTCGTTTGACAATCGTGTATTTGCCGACGGTTTTGGTTTTCATGACCGGAGCAGCCGGCGCCCATTGATCTCCGGGAAACCTTTGACTTTGATCAGTCGAACCGTGGTGTCGACATCGTAGGGGACGGCCCTGATCTCCACGGTGCCGCGCTCGTCATCCCAGATCCCGTATTTGGCCAGGTTGCTGTGATCGTCGCGCGGCTGGCCGACGCTGCCGCAGGTGAACAGATAACGACAGGCCGGATCGAGAGTGGTTGTTCCCGGGCCGATGGCGGCCGGAATCGTTGTGTTTGCGGCGGTGAGTTTGAACATCGACAGCAGATGGGTATGGCCGACGAAGCAGAGGTCCTCCGGGTAGCCGGCGAAGATACGCTGCAGCCTGCTCGGTGAGGGGTCGAACAGATATTCGGTGGCCGAGGCCGGCGGGCAGCCATGCAGAAACCGCGCATTATCCCGGAAGATGATAGTCGGCAGCGCTGCCAGCCAGGACAGGCTGTCCTCCGACAATAACTCCCTGGTGCGTACCAGGGACTGTTTTGATGTCGGGTTGAGCAGCCGGAAATAATCGTCGTTGATCAGGGCCAGTTCATGGTTGCCGAGCACCGAAACGATGCTCCGGGCGATCAGGGTCCTGACGACCCGCTCCGGTTCCGGACCGTAGCCGATGGTGTCGCCGAGGCAGATTATCTCGTCGACCGCCCGTTGCTCGATATCGACGAGGGCCGCCGCCAGGGCCTGGTTATTCCCATGGATATCGGCTATGACGGCGCGGCGCATCGGTGTTTCGGCCCGAATCCGTTCAACCGCCGTAGAGCAGCTCGCCGCCGGAGAAACCAAGACCGCCGCTGATTGCCAGGCTTACCAGATAGAAGCGAAACAATACCTGGTGCGATGCACCGCGGCGCTGCGCGACGACGGTGGCAACCAGCACGCCGGTCAGCACGACGCCGAGGATCATCTTGATAACGATCCATTTGTTCCAGTCGCCGGCAAAGACATGTTGCCAGTCAAGCAGGCCGGCGATATAGACCGGCACGACAAAAACCAGGGACAACACGATGCAGTGGAAGGCGGTGCGGTCCAGGCCGAGCCCCGGCTTTTTCCAGTGGACCAGGGAAAACAGCACGGCGCCGACGACCATGCCCATCGGAACATGAACGAGGATCGGGTGAATCGGGTGATGGAATCCAAACAGCGCCAGCAGATTATACAAGCCCTCTATCATCGGGAACCTCCAGGTAGGTGTTGGGAATTCGTGTCCGGACCCGTCGCCGGTGAGACATCTCCACAATGCCCCATGACTCGTGGCTCGGGCTTGCAGAGACTGATAATCATTGTTTGGTCAGCATGCACGCAAACTCTTCACGCCGGCTGTCGCTACATCCTAAGTGCCGCTGAGCCAGGCGTAGATATCGGCCACATCTTCGTCGGGGATTTTTTCCTCTGAATACTTGGGCATGATCGGCGAGCCGGCATCCCTGACAATGCCAAGGAAGTGACGATAGCTCATGTCCAGCGGGTAGATTTTCGGGGCCTTACCGTCGTTCCCCTGGCGGCCATGGCAGGCGTAACAATGATGCATCGAGTACCAGCGTTGACCTTCCTCGGCATTGCCGGACGGCGTGGAGCAGGCAGCGGAGATCAACAGCAGGCCGGCACCAAGGAGCGCTGCGGGGAGACGGATAAATAGTGATGATTTCATTGTGTCCTCCATGGTTGAGAAAAGGTGCGATGAGAAAAAGCGTGCCGTGCGAGTGCCGCAGGTGATTTGCTGCATCAGGGCCAACCTAGCGAATCCGGCGCCGATCTGCAATCCTTTGTTGCCCCAGGCGGAGTAAGGGGGCGCGGTTACCGGGCGGCCGTGGTGGGCCGGGCCGGCTCGGTGAACCGGCTGGTCTGGCGGGCGGTTTGGTGCAGCCGGTGGAGCAGGCCGAGCAGTTCGAGCCTGGTATTGGGGGACTGGTTGAGCAGGATGACGAAGGGGTCGAGACGGTGTAGCGGGCCGAAATAGCCGGCATAGCAATAGATATGACGCATGGTTCCCGATTTGAGCGGGATGCCCTGGAGCGGCGACAGCAGCTCGACGTGGGGTTTGAACGCCTCGAGCAGGGCGATCATGAACGATGGGGTGACCCGCGTACGCCGCGACAGACCGGAGCCTTCGACGAGATGGAACTGGTCGGCCGGCAGGCGGTAGCGGTTGACGAGAATGTCGGTGGCCGTCCGGCGGGCCTTTTCCCAGGTAGCCGGGTAGCCGTGGCGATTGGCGCCGGCGCTGAGGAAAAGCTGGTTGGCGATATAGTTGTTGGAATGTTTCAGGCAGGCACGGATGATCTCGGCCACGGTTTTCGGACCGATATATCTGAACAGCAGCAGGTCGTCGGCAGCAACCGCGCCTCGGACAGCGGTGCCGGAAACCTCGATGCCCTCCAGTCGAAGCAGAACACTGAACAATTCAGCGACATAGCGCAGCGGGGTGTCAAGGGCTCCCGGTGAGTCAAAGGCGGCGACATTGACCCGGTGCAGTCCTTCCGGCAACAGCGCCCCGATCGATCTGGCCAGCGGCAGCACCGGCAGCTGCGGCTCAGGGCTGGTGATGGTGCCGCTCTGCTCTCTGAGCAGCGGCAGCGTGTTGAAATTGACAACGAGGGCGCCGCCGGGCGCATCATAGGGGTTGGTCGAGTTTTCGCTGCCGTCGGCAGGGCCGTCCAGGGCGAAGGAGGAGTCGTCGAGGACCAGGCCGGTGACGCGATGCACGCCGCGAGCTCTGAGTTCGGCGGCGATATCGCGAACCCGTTCGGTGGTCAGGAACGGGTCTCCGTAGCCTTTGATGCACAGCGCCCCGTCGCGGCGCAGGTAGAAATCGGTGACGAATCGATGACCGGGACCGAGGGTCTCCAGCGCGACCAGGGCGGTGGCGATTTTGATCGTCGAGGCCGGGACGAAGGGCTCGCTGCCGCGAGCATCGACGAGCGGCAGCCCGTCCAGGGTGACGATCAGGCCGCCGGCGGTGACCAGCCGGTCGATGGCCGGGTCGAGCGGTGGTGCGGTCCACGCCGGCCCAGGCGACAGGTGACAGAACAGGGTCAGCACGAGCAGCGAGACGCTCAGGTGTCGCCAACCAGGGTGTCGGACGCGGCCCACCACGTGATTTCAGATCCGCGGCAACCCGGTCAGGGATGCGGCGATCTGCTCCTCGGGGTAGTCGTAATCGTGGAGGTCCCCGGCGAAATACCGGTCATAGGCGGCCATGTCGATCAGGCCGTGACCGGAGAAGTTGAACAGGATGGTCTGTGGTTTCTCCGGTTCCCGCAGCGCTTCGATAATGGCTCCGCGAATGGCGTGGCAGGTCTCCGGGGCCGGGATGATGCCCTCGGTCCTGGCAAACAGCACCCCGGCCTCGAAGCACTCGAGCTGGTGCAAACGGAGCGGTTCGACGATCTTCTCGTTGATCAGTGCCGAGACGATCGGCGCCATGCCGTGATAGCGCAGGCCGCCGGCATGAATGCCGGGCGGGATGAAATCGTGCCCCAGGGTGTGCATATAGAGCAGCGGCGTGGTCTGGGCGGTGTCGCCGAAATCGTAGGCCAGCGCGCCGGCGGTCATCGACGGGCAGGAAGACGGTTCGGTGCCGACAAAACGGATCGGTTTGCCGCTCAGGTAATCGGGGATAAACGGTACGGCCAGACCGGCGAAATTGGAACCGCCGCCGCAACAACCGATAATCACGTCGGGGTAGTCGCCGGCGATTTCCAGCTGTTTTCTCGCCTCCAGACCGATGATCGACTGGTGCAGGATGACGTGGTTGAGCACCGAGCCCAGCCCGTATTTGGTGTCTTCCCGCAAGGCGGCATCCTCGATGGCCTCTGAGATGGCCATGCCGAGCGAGCCGGGAGTGTCCGGAAAGCCGGCCAGGATCGCCCGGCCGGATGCGGTCTGATCGCTTGGGCTGGCTATCACCCGGGCGCCGAAGGTCTGCATCACCGATTTCCGGTACGGCTTCTGTTCAAACGAGATGCGAACCATATAAACCGTGCATTCCAGGCCGAATTTATTGGTGGCCAGCGACAGCGCGCTGCCCCATTGACCGGCGCCCGTCTCGGTGGTCATTCGCTTGACGCCTTCTTGTTTGTTGTAATAGGCCTGGGCGACCGCCGAGTTCGGTTTGTGCGAGCCGACCGGGGAAACGCCTTCGTTCTTGAAGTAGATCTTGGCCTTGGTGCCGATCGCTTGTTCCAGGTTGGCGGCCCTGACCAGCGGCGATGGTCGCCAGATCTTCAGGATATCGAGTACTTCCGTTGGGATATCGATGAAACGCTGGTCGGACATCTCCTGTTCGAGCAGTCCCATCGGGAAAATAGCGGCCAGTTTGTCCGGCCCCATCGGCTCCTTGGTGGCCGGATCGAGCGGCGGTCGAAGACCACCCGGCAGGTCGGGTACCACGTTGTACCATTGGCTCGGCATCTCGTCGTCACGTAAGGTTATTTTCTTCAACGCTCATTCTCCTGTTGGGTGCAGAGAGCCGCCTTGAGAGATGTTGTTTTCGCGCCCTCTCTGCGTTTGCCGCGAACGCTCTATTCCCGGCAGAACACAGCTCTGCCGGGGGGCACTTGGTTTCGTTCGCGTTGACTTCGAGCGGCGCTGCGATTATCTCAAGGCAGCCGTATCTATCATGATAGCTGGTTGCTTGCCAGCATCTTTGTAACACAGTCCGTTGCCGTCGGGCAAGGACGATCAACCGGCCAGCGGCCGCCACGATGTTTTGCGCACCAACCCGGCGCTCAGCGTTGCCTGGTCGCAGGTCAGTACCTGGGCCAGCAGTTCGAACGGTTTGCATCCCGGCCGGCCGCTCTGGTAAACGATGTCGGCGAGCACTGTCCGGGGCGGGGCGGCGGTCAGCCGCTCGACGAGCGGCCGCAGGTCGAGCGGCCCAACCTTGTTCTTGCGGCGCCGCTGAACGATAAAGCTTTCGGCTCGCATGAAGTCTGCAAGCCGGCTGGTTTGCCCGTCGTCAAGGTCGAACGGCAGCAGTATTTCATAGCAGCAGACGATATTCTGCGGGACGTTGCCCCGGTGCGGGCTGACAGAGGTGACGTTCAGTCCGGGTGGCAGGACGCGGCTGAGACGATCCGCCTGGCCGGCGAGATCACTCAGCGCTCCGTCATGCTCGAGCACCAAAAATTCGCAGAGACTCTCGGTGCCGACCGGCAGGGCCGGCCCGAAAGATATCTTCGGACTCGGGTTGAAGCCGTGCGAGTAAAGCGGCCTCAGGCCGGCCCTCCGGACGGCGCGAAAGATGACCTGGAGCAGCTCGAGGTGGCCGAGGTAGCGGATCGGCCCGGTACGGCTGTAGCAGATCAGGTACTTGCAGCCGCCGGTGGCCGGCGGCGGGGGCGGGGCGGCGGCCGGTGGCTGGAGAGCGGCCGGGTCCGGCGGGAGGCGGCGGCGGTTACGCACCAGCGGCTGGATGGTCTTGAAATCGCAGAGGCCGCACTGCTGGCAGCCGTGATACCGGCAGTCCGGCGTGTAGAGCTGCTGCTCGGCGTGATCGCGCTCCCGCAGCAGGAAGTCGATCTCGATGCCGGTGTCGAGGTGCTGCCAGGGGAGAATTTCGACGGGATCGCGGGCGCGCAGGAAGGCGTCGAGGTCGATGGCGCAGTCGGCGGCCACCGCCTGCCAGCGGCCGAGGTCAAAATAATCGCTCCAGCTATCGAGTCGGGCGCCGCGCTGCCAGGCACCGATGATCAGTGCGGTCAGACGCCGATCGCCGCGGGCGAAGACTCCTTCCAGGTAGCTTTGCTGCGGGTCGTGATATTTCAGTTTCAGGCCGCTGCGGGCCATGATCGTGCGCAGCCGGTCGAGTCGCTCACGGCTCTGCTCGATGGTCAGTTGGGCGTCCCACTGGAACGGCGTGTGCGGTTTCGGCACGAAGGTGCCGACGCTGACGTTGACCCGGCGGCGCCCGCGGCCGCTGACCTTGCCGGCCCGAGCGGTCTTTTGGGCCAACTCGGCGATCGCGTCGATATCGGCCATGGTCTCGCCGGGCAGACCGATCATGAAATAGAGTTTGATCAGGTTCCAGCCGAGAGCAAAGGCGTGCTCCGCACTCGTAAGCAGGTCATCTTCGCTGATCCCCTTGTTGATCGCTCGGCGCAGTCGTTCGCTGCCGGCCTCCGGAGCCAAGGTGAAGCCGGTCTTGCGGACTCGCTTGATCTGCTCCATCAGTTCCGGTCCGAGGGTGCCGACCCGCATCGACGGCATGGAAACCGAGACGCGATCTTCCGAGAAACGGTTCATCAACCGCGGCAGCACTTCCGGCAAACAGCTGTAATCACCGGTTGACAGCGACAGCAGGGCAATTTCATCGAAACCGGAATTGGTGATGCCCGCCTCCGCCAGCGTACAGATCTGCTCCACGCTGCGTTCCCGCACCGGCCGGTAGGTCATGCCGGCCTGGCAGAACCGGCAGCCTCTGGTGCAGCCGCGGGCGACCTCGATGCCGAGTCGGTCGTGGACGATTTTGGCGTTGGGCACCAGCGGCCTGGTCAGATGATCGATGCGATCGAGGCTGGCCAGTATTCGGCGCCTGACTCGCGGCGGGACGTCCGGCCGGTGCTCGATGGTCGCGATCCGGCCCGTCTCGTTATAGGTTGGCCGGTAGCGGTGCGGCAGATAGACCCCGTCGATGCCGGCCAGGGCCTCTATGATTTCCCGGCGGCCGGCACCCGCTTTTTTCAGGCCCAGCACGAGATCGGCGATGTCGAGGACCGCCTCCTCTCCGTCGCCGAGCAGAATCGCGTCGAAAAATTCGGCCACCGGCTCCGGATTGAAGGCGCAGGGGCCGCCGCCGATGACGATCGGCTGGCCCTCGAAACGTTCGGCGGCACGAAACGGCAGACCGGCCCGATCAAGGATGGTCAGGATATTGGTATAGCAGAGTTCGTGGGGCAGCGTGATGCCGATCAGGTCGCATGCAGCCAGCGGACGGCCGCTTTCAAGGGTCGCCAGCGTGATACCCCGCTCGCGCAAGATGGCCTCGGCGTCGGGGGCCGGGCAATAGCAGCGTTCGGCCTGTACGTGCTCGAGGTTGTTGAGGAGATGATAGAGAATCTGCAGGCCCTGGTGAGACATGCCGATTTCATAGAGATCGGGAAAAACGAGGGCCCAGTGGAGCAGGTCGGTGGCGGTCTTGGCCGGAACACTCTGGTATTCACAGCCGAGGTAGCGGCCCGGTCTGGTGACGAACGGTAAAAACGATGAATCGGTCATGGGTGTCGATCTGTGAAGCCGGCCGGCGGTATGTTGACCGGCCGGTTTCCTTGAAGGGATGGTTGCCACGGGGCTGGCTCTGTCCGCGAGCCCGCAGATTTACCGAAAATGGGTTGACTTTTCAAGAATGGATGAGGTAAGGAAATAATTGGTTCATAAGTTTTAAAGAAAATAACAGGTTACGTGAAAGGTTCCGGTTCATGAAACGATTAGCGGTTGCTCTGCTTGGTATCTGGTTCGTCACGCTTGCCGGTCTCGCTGGTGCCGAGCAGCCGGCGGCGGAAGCCGTAATTGAATCGATATCATATGAAAAAGACGACGAAAATCGGGAAAAGATCGTCTTCAAACTCAACGGCGCCCATATCCCGAAAGTGTTCAAAATTCAGGGAGAGCGGCCGCGGGTGGTCTTTGATTTTATCGATACCCGCTATTCCGACCTGATCAATCGTATCACCGATACCCAGGGCACATTGATCAAGGGCGTTCGCATCGGCATCCACGACGACCCGCCGAAAACCCGGGTCGTCGTCGACCTCAGGGCGGAAGAGGAATATCAGTTCGAGCAGGATTTTCTGATCGAGGACAATATCCTGAGCATCACCTTCTACCCACGCGACACGACAGAGGTATCGCCGCTGCCGGAGCCCGACCCGGCGACCGCGCTGTCCGGGGAGGCGGCAGCCCCGTCGGTTACGCCGGAGCCGCCGCCGGAGCCGCGGATCAGACAGCCCGAGGCCGAGACGCCGCCGGCCGGTGCCGGCGATCAGGTTCCCCCGGTTGTTGCCGAACAGGAGCCAAGGCAACCGGCGGCTTCGGCGGAATCCCCGCCGCCCACCGATGATCTGGCCGCGTTGCTGCCCGGGGTTGAACAGCAGCCGGAGAAAAGCGTCGATCCGATCCTGCGTGATGTCTCGTTCGACAATACCAGCAGCGACAGCGAGATGGTACTCTTCAAACTCAACGACTTCTACCCGCCGATTGTTTTCGGCATAGAGAAAGGCAACCCGCGGGTGGTCTGCGATTTTCTCGACACCGAACTCGGGAGCGGGGTGCGCTCCGTGCTGGAGACCAATGGCGACTATGTCGCCCGGATCAGGGTGGCGCGGCACAACGACCCGGACAAGGTACGGGTCGTCCTCGACCTGGTGGCCAACCGCAATTACGATCTGCAGCAGGTGTTCTTCAAGGAGGAAAACCTGTTTGTGATCGTTATCGACGAGTTCGAAGACGAACCGGCGGCGAATCCCCCGGCGGTCGATGTGGAGGCGGTGCGCTGATCGTTACGGCATGAATTGCCTGAGATAGCCCGGCGGCATCGGCAGCCTGAAGTCCGATGGTGACAGCCCCGCCGGCTGGACCTCGGAAAAACGCAGCTCGGCTTCGGCCCAGAACGAGATGCCGGTAACCGTCACGACCAGCGGCAGCCGGCAGTCTCCGACCTGCTGCCAGTCGCCGTAGCTGATTCGGGCGTGCCGTTCATCATGCTCGTCGACCACGACCCGTTCCACGACCAGGCCAGAGGTGGGATCGAGCAGCAGGTGCTCGATCGGAACCGTTTTTTTCTTGCCGTCCCACACGATGGCGTACCAGATGCCCCGCGCATTCTTGTCATCCCTGATATCGGCCACCCGGACACCGCCGCCGATCGGCCGGCCGGTCAACCAGTCGAACAAAGGACCGCTGAGCACCGCCGGCGGTATGTCATGGCGCAGCGCGTAGGAGCGCAGGCTGCCTGCATAAAAGGTCTGGCGGGGGACATGCAGGACCTGGAAATCGCCCGTGGTGACGGCGACGGCAACGAGCGGCTGGCCGAGTGGATTGGTCACATTGAAACGCAGCGAGGAGGGGCGCTGGATCTGGAAATAGCCGGCCAGGGCAACGGTATCGACGCTGGTCCGCCAGGAGAGGTTCAGGTCCCCGTCGTAGGCGGTGCCGCATCGGGCGGCCTGGCGGCGCTGCTGATCGAGGTGGGCGAGCAGCTGCTGGTGCCGCTCGTCGGTCACCGGTTCCGTCCATGGGACGCGCGCACAGCCTGCGGCGAGCAGCAGGAGCAGCAGGGGCAACAGGGCTGCAAACTGCCGGCTTGCCGGCCGCCGTTCACGGAGTGGCGAGGTCGTCGATTTTCTTTTGGACTGTTTGCTTGTGCGATTCATCGTCAAATTTCTCGTAGGCGGTGTTGTAGAAGGTGCGGGCCGTGTCGGGCCGATCGAGGGCCCGGTAGAGGTCGCCGAGATGCTCATTGATATGCGGATCGTCGGGCAGCAGTTCGAGGGCCCCGAGCAGCTCGCGCTCGGCCCGCTCGAAGTTGCCGAGGCGAAAATGGACCCATCCGAGCGAGTCCTGAATATAGCCGTTGCCCGGCTTCAGCGTCATGGCGCGATTGATGTATTTCAGGGCTCGGTCCAGGTTGCGGCCGGCATCGGCCCAACAATAGCCGACGAAGTTGAGGGCTTCGGCATGATCGGGATTAAGACCGATGATCGACTCCATCACGTCGATCGCCTCGTCCAGACGGTCGCTTCGCTCAAGCTGCAAGCCATAGGCGAACAGGACCTGCTCGTCATTGGCAAAGCGCTCGGCGGCGTCGGCCAGCAAGGCCAGGCTGCGCCGGTCGTTGCCCTGGTCCCGGTTGAGTGAGGCGGCCAACATGACGAGCATCGGTTTATCGGTCGGGCGTGTGGCCAGGAAGCTTTCCAGGAGCTGCAGGGCCGCGGCGGTTTGTCCGCTATCGTGGAGGATCTTGGTCTTCAGAAAGATCGCATCCTCGAACTCCCGGTCCTCGGGGGCGATGGTGTCGATCAGGGTCAGGGCCTCATCGAATTGCTGCTGCTCGGCACGGATGACGGCGAGCAGATAGCTCGCTTCGCTGCTCTCGGTCGTTTCGAGAACGGCACGGAGGTTGTCGATGGCCTTGTCCGGCTCGTCGATGCGCAGGTAGAGTCGACTGATGACCACCGACAGGCGCTCGGGAGACGAGCTGAATTGCCGGGCCAGCCCCAACTCGGCGATCGCTTCCTCCTCGCGCTCCTGAGCCAGCATGGCCTGGACGATGCCGAGGCGGGCCTGCTCGTCCGCTTCATTATCGGCCAGGACCGTGCGCAAGATGTCGATGGCCTCCTGGTAGCGCCGCTCTTTTTGATAGACGTCGGCGAGCTCGTAGGCGAGATCGGCGGACCAGTTGAGCTGCAGGGCTGCCTGATAGTGACGGACCGCCGTCTCGTCATCGTCCTGGCGGCCCGCCAGCCGGGCCAGGTAGAGCCGGGCCAGATAGCGCTCCTGGTCAAGTTCCAGGAGGCGGCCCAGGATCGAGCGGGCCTCGTCGTAGTCGCCGAGCTGACTGAGCAGGGCCCCGAGGCGCAGCAGGATCTGGCCGTTTTCCGGATCGTAGGCGATGATTGTCCGGTATTGCTCAACAGCTCGCCGGTGCTGCTGCTGCTGAATATGGATGCTGGCCAGCAAGGCCCGCCGGGCGGTGTCTTGCGGTTGTTTGCGGATGGCCTCTTCGAGCAATGCCTTGGCCTGGTCGGGATCGCCCATTTTCATCAGCAGGAGCGGTAGTTTCTGCTCGATATGATCGGCGGCCGGATCGCAGACCAGGGCTTTTTCGTAGGCTTCCAGCGCATCCTCGAGCCGATTGTCGAATTCGGCATGACTGCCCCAGAGGAAATAGAAATAGGCACAGGACAGGTCACGATTGTCGTCGCCATCCGTCAGTTCCGTTTCGGTCGGTGCGTCGCCGATAATGGTTCCTGCTCCGGAACAGGCGGCCATAAGCAGCGACAGCAGGAGACACGATAGCGTGAGTTTGGGGGACATCTGCACTGCGGCTCCGTTATGATTGGTGATGGTCGAGCAGTCCGTCGGCCAGATCCCTGACGCGCTGCTGGATCTGGTCGGCTGCAGGTGATGCGTCGATTCGTCTGATATAAGGTAATCGCATCGAGCGAAAAACGGTATCGACTTTTTGCAGGTAATCCAGTTGCTCGAAATCGTTGGGCAGTTCACCGCGGTGTTCGGTGATTCTGCGCACCGCCTCCTGCGGCTCGAGTTCGAAGATGAGGGCGAGGTCAGGGGGAGGGGCAAAACCGTTTCGGGCAATGATCAATTCCGGGTCGAGCCCGACGGCGCCCTGGTAGGCGGCGGTCGACAGGAAATAACGGTCGCAGAGCACGATCCGGCCGTCAGCCAGTGCCGGGGCGAGCACGCTGGTCACGTGCTCGCACCGATCGTTGATGAACAGGGCCAGCTCCTCTTCAGGGGAGAGCGTGCTGCGGCTGCGATAGAGCGATCTGATTTTCCGCCCGTAGGCGCCGTCGGTCGGCTCTCGGGTGGCCACGACGCGGTTGCCCCGTGCTTCGAGATAGTGCCAAAGAAGGCGCAATTGGGTGCTTTTGCCGGTACCGTCGATGCCTTCGAAGACGATGAGTCGGCCGCTGTCCCGCTTCATGAAGCCTCCCCGGCAGAGGGTGGAGCGGCTGCTCCGTCCCTGCTGCGGCGCCGGTTTTCAACCAGATCGGCGGCCAGCGCCACCGCCTGCTCCAGACTCCGGCAGTCGGCCACGCCGCGGCCGGCGATATCGTAGGCGGTGCCGTGATCGACCGAGGTCCTGATAAAGGGCAGACCGAGCGTGACGTTGACGCCGTCGTGGAAGTGCAGCAATTTGAAAGGAATCAGTCCCTGGTCGTGGTACATGCAGACCACCACCTCGAACCGGCCCGAGGCCGCCTGGTGGAAAACGGTGTCCGGCGGGTGGGGACCGTCGGCATTGATGCCGAGGCGGAGGCAATGACGAACGGCCGGGGCGATGATGTCGATTTCTTCACGGCCGAACATGCCGTCTTCACCTCCGTGCGGGTTGAGGCCGGCAACCGCGATGCGCGGCGCGGTCAGCCCGAAGTCGGTGCGCAGGGCCCGGTCGGTCAGCCTGATCAACTCGACGATCGCCTCGACGGTGATGGCCGGGACCACGTCGGCCAGGGCCCGGTGAATGGTGACCAGGACGACCCGCAGCCGTGATCCGGTCAACATCATGGCTACCCGGCCGGCGCCGGTTCGGGCGGCGAGCATCTCGGTGTGTCCGGGAAAACGGTAGCCGGCCAGGTTCAGGGCGGCCTTGGAGATCGGGCCGGTGGTGATCGCGTCGAGCAGTCCTTCGGAACACAGGGAAACGGCGGTATCGATATAGCCGCCCATGGCCAGCCCGGTGGCGCGATTCGGCTCCCCGGCGCGCAGCATGTCCGGGTCGAGCCGGGAGGCGGTCAGCACGTTCAGAACGTCCGGCAGGGGCGGGCTGCCGGGTTGCCAGTCGGTGATCGGCACGTGGCGGCCAAGCTGCCTGGCGGTGGCTGCCAGCACCGCTTTATCGCCGATGACGACCGGCGGCATGGCCAGGGTGCGGTCGCAGGTCTGCCAGGAGGAGATGATAATTTCCGGCCCGATGCCGACCGGGCAGCCCATCGTGATGCCGATCGGAGCGGCGGCGCGTGCTTGTTGTCTGCTCATTGTTTCATTGGTGCCGTGCGGTTGTTTGTATATGAAAATCATCTCCCCGGGCTGGCCGGTTCTGCCGGAGGCTGCATCGCGAAGGCCCGGCGGGACG
>CAYSSK010000098.1:0-14390 GCA_964433645.1 uncultured Desulfofustis sp. | reverse complement strand
GGGTTCGACAGCAGGTGCAGGTGCGGGTCCTGGAAGTCGATCTCGAGAGGCAGCGCATCAGCCTGTCGATGAAGGGTCTGCAGCAGGCAACCGGGGCTGGGCGATGAGCTGCCGCAACTCCGTGGAGCGGCTCGGCGGCGGTGATTGAGCAGGAATGCAATCGATCCCGGCCAACCGGCGCAGCCCTCTAGCCGTCACGCCGTCGTCATTTCCGTCCGGTGAGCGGTCCGGACACTGAGTTTCGGCCCGCTCCGCGATCCGCCGAGTCAGCGGTCCCCGCTCCGGTGGACAGTGCCGGCCGGCCGAGCAGGGTCGCCAACGGCACAATGGCCATGCCTCGCTGGCCGATGCCGGAAATGAGCCGTTCAATCTCGCCGAGCCAGAGCGCCAGGTCGCCGGCCCGCCGGGGAACCGTGTCGTGGAGCAGCACAATATCTCCCGGCCGAAGTCTTCGTAAAATCCGCCCGGCCAATCCGCGAATCCTCCGATTTCCCCTGTCACCGGCCCGCCGGCTGAAGGTGACCGCGGTCAGCCCGGTCCGCCGCAGGGCCTCGAGATACCGGGGTGTCATGATGCCGACCGGCGGCCGGAAGAAATGCGGACGGACCCCGTGAACATCGAGCACCCGCTGCGTCGAGTCAATCTCGGCAGCCACGGTGGTGCTGCACCGAAACATGATAAAGTTGTCATGGCTGTACGAGTGATTGCCGATGTCGTGCCCGTCGGCCAGCAGTGCGTCGATCAGCTCCGGATAACGTTCCGCCCGCTCACCGGTAACGAAAAAAATGGCCCGGATCCGGTGCCGGCGAAGCAGGGGCAACACGGCAGGCGTTGATACGGGATCGGGGCCGTCGTCAAAACTGAGCGAGACGCCGGAGGCCCCCTTCGGACCCCGGCTGATCACCGGGAAAAAAAAGGCTTGTCCCGGGAAAAACGGCATCACCAGACAGATCAGCACAAATGCGGCCAGAACGGCGATAGCGAGCCGCGGCGAAATATAGACCAAAACCGGGCTGAGCACAAGCACTGCGAGGCCGAGCCGTTCGGCCGGCGACCAGTGACGCAGCCGGTGACCGGAGCCGTTGCCCGACCGTGGCCAGGTCATCGGATCGCCTCGAAACAGAGCAGGCCGATCGCCACCAGCACGAGCAGGTGAGCGGTGATGATCAGTCGTTTGTAGCGCTGATAGAACTCATTGCCGCGCTGGATATGGGTCAGTCCGCCGCAGAACCGGCGAAACCGGTCGAGCGGCAGATAGCGGTCGTTGTCGGAAGCGGCGTTGCTCTGGAAGGCAATACCCGGATACAACGCATACTTCTGTTCGCTCTGCAGATCGCGCAGCATCGCATCGAAGGCAATCCCGCTCCAGGGGTGTTTCTCGACCAGTTCCCGGGCACAATCGGCGGTAACGGCATAGGCGTGGGAGAGGCTGCGAAAATCGACTCGGACCACCGACGGAAATCGGGTCATCTCGCTCCGATTCACGAGGCAGCCGAGGAAAAAGACCTGCCAGTCGCTGTCGGCTCTCATGAAGCCGATCATGTTCTCGATGAGGGCCGGCGAGAAGCGGTGAAAGACAACGTCGTCCTCGAAAATGAGCATTCGCCGGGCGGCGGCGGCCAGCCCCATTTTCATGCATAACTGATGCGATTCGTAGATTCCCTGTTCGCTATCGTGGGGGTGTTTGTCGACCAGCACGAATTGTACTGCGCCGGCCAGGCCGACGGCGGCAAACTGGGCCTGGGCGGTCAAGCGCCGGTCCGTTCTGCTTTTCAACGAAATGCAATAGATCCGGTCAAAAAACGACCACGGCCCGGCGGCCGCACTATCGGCACGGCGCCGTTGGGCTTTGGCTGTTGCGGAGTTCCAATCCATTTTGCTAGTATGCACGGGCAGGCAAACCTCGGAAAGGCGGAAAAAACGACAGGCCTCAACGCAAACCTGGCAGGCGCCTTTTATTTACCTTTCCATATCGCACAATTCAAGTAAATTAATACGTTAGACAGGGAGTGCCAGTATGCGAATCGTTCTCGTTCATCCTGCCGGCTCGAACTGGGTGCCGGGGAAAAAGGATGTCAGCGCCACCGCGAATCGCATGGCACCGCTCGGCCTGCTCTGCATCGCCGCCTTCCTGGAACGGCAGGGCTATCCGGTTGCGGTCGAAGACTGTCTCGGTCCCCGGCCGGCCGCCAGCCGGGAAGAGACGGTGCGGCGGATACGTGCCCACCGCCCCGATCTGGTAGGATTTTCCACCACCACCTCCGGTTTTCTCGACGCCTGTGACCTCGCCGCGTTGATCAAGCGGGACCATCCGGACATCACCACCGTCTTTGGCGGGGTGCACGTCTCGGCTCTGGGCGGCGAGTTGCTCGACAGATTCGCCCCGATCGACTACCTCTGCCTTGGCGAAGGGGAGCAGACCCTCGCGGAGCTGGCCGGAGGCACGCCGCCCGCCGAAATAACCGGCCTGGCCTGGCGTGACAACGGCACGACACGGGTCAACGACCGGCGGGAGCCGATCGCCGATCTGGACAGCCTTCCCTTTCCGGCCTACGAAAAGCTGAGCGGCTTTCCGCAACGTTATCATCTACCGCTGTTCAGCTACATCACCCCGCCCGGCGCGACAATGGTCACCAGCCGCGGCTGTCCCTACCAATGCTCCTATTGCGACCGATCGGTGTTCAAACGCGGCTACCGTTACAACTCGGCGCCGTATATCTACGAGCACATGAGCTACCTGCGCCATCGATTCGGCGTGCGCCACATCAATATCTACGACGACCTGTTCACGCTGCAGCGCCGGCGCATCGAAGCGCTGTGCCGGCTGCTGATCGACAAACCGCTGGGCCTGCACTTCAATTGCGCGGTGCGGGTCGGCCATGCCGACGAGGAATTGCTCAGGCTGCTCAAGGCGGCCGGCTGCCTGATGGTATCCGTCGGCATCGAGAGCGGCGACCCGGAGCTGCTCGAGACGCATAAACCGGGAGTCTATCTGGAGGAAGTGCGGACGACCGTCAGGCGGATCCACCAGGTCGGTCTGCGGGTCAAGGGATTATTCATGATGGGCCTGCCGGGCGAGACCGAAGAATCGATCAAAAAGACCAGCGACTTCGTCGTCTCCCTTGATCTCGACGATATGAACATGGCCAAATTCACGCCCTTTCACGGCGCTCCCGTCTGGCGGACCATTTTCGATCAGGGGCGGGTCGCCGAGGACTGGCGAAAAATGAACTGCCTCAATTTTGTCTTCCTGCCCCGGGACATCGAATCCTGGGAGCGGCTCGACTTCCTCTACAACAGCCACGTCAAACGCTTTTATTCCGATCCCGGCTGGCGCAAACGGTTTCGCGGCCGTCTTTGGCAGCACCGTCACAGCCTGTTGCGCCTCGTCCGTGACCTGCCCGATTTCCTGTCGGCCATGCGGACCTTTGAACCGGGGCCGGACCACTGAGGGCAACCGCACTGATAGTGAGCGGCAGGCAGGTTACAACCTGTCCCGCCGTTGATTGAGAATCAGCCGACCAGACCGCGGCGCAACAGCCGGAGATATGAAAATCGGTTCCCCGGGCCGGCCGGTTCTGCCGGAGGCTGCATCGCGAAGGCCCGGCTGGCCCAGCCGACCACGATGACGATTTTCACCGTTCGTCGTGATTCCCGGTCATGGGTGGTTTATGAAACTGCTGTCCTCCGCTGCTCCCTGGCAAAACCGTCTTCACGGGGCCAGAAAGCGCGCCAGCGCACTTTCGTAGTGCGGCGACAAACCGATCGTATTGTGTCCCGCCCCATCGATGATCTCGACACGGGTCGTCTCTTCGGGCAAGGCCGCAACGAGCGAAGCGCTGACCGAGTCGGGAACCACCTCGTCCTGCCCGGCGATCAGCACCAGGGTCGGCATGGTCAAAGAGTCGGCCCGGGAACCTGAGTCGTAGCGATCACGGAGCAGGAGCCTGACCGGCACCCACGGATAATGGGCGGCGGCGAGATGGGTCATGCTGTCGAACGGCGTCACCAGCACCAGCCGGTCGACCTTTCGCTGCGCGGCCAGGTATACGGCAACACCGCTGCCCAGGCTCCTGCCCATCGCCGCAAAGACAGCATGGTCTTCCCGCACCGAGTCGTAAAGCGCCAGGGCGTCGGCGAACAGCCCCCGCTCACTCGGGGTGCCGGTGCTGCCCCCATAGCCGCGATAATTGATCAGGTAGACGGTCCAATCGGGAAACAGCCGCGCGAAAGACGTGCAGTTGAGGGCCACGTCTTCGGCGTTGCCGCCGAAATAGATCAAGGCCCGTTCTCCGATGTCGCCGACCCGCCAGACCACCACCGTCTCTGCCTCATTGTGCAGGCGCAGCAACTGCGCATCGACCGAGGCCGGGGAACGGGCCGGTGTCCGATAATAGAGCATATCCCGCTGCTGGAGGAAAAGCAGCAGACAGACAATGGTGTAGCCGAGCGCGGCGATCAGGAGAACGGAACCGATCGCTTTCATAACATCACGAAGGACCGATAGATTCAAACGAGCCCGGCCGGCCATCGGCGACGGCCGGCGCGGACCAACCGTAGGCTAGCGATTGCCGAACCGGTCGTAATGGACGAATTCCCTGATTTCCCGTCGTTTCGGCGGCGACGGAGCGTGATCGGGATAGCCCAGCGGCAGCAGCGAAACGACTTCGAAGCCGTCCGGCACCTGCAGCATTGTCTTGACCTGGAAATGATCGAACAGACCGACGACCACCGTCCCCAGTCCCAGACTGTGTGCCGTCAGGCAGATGGTCTGAGTCAACAGGCCCAGATCGTACATCAGCCAGTCGCCAAGCCGGGTTGACTGCTCTCCCTTGTAAAACCCCGATTTCTTTTCCTCGGCACAGAGCGCCAAGGTTATCGGGGCATTAGCCACGGCCAGGGTTGCCGGGTTTTTCGGAGACAAAAGCTTCGACAAACTGATCTGCAGCTCCGGATCCTTGATGACGACGATTTCCCAGCACTGGGTGTTGGCCCAGGACTGTGTCCAGCGCGCCGCTTCCAGAATCGTCTCGAGGGTCTCCTGATCCACGGTCTGGGTGGTGAACCGTCTGATACTTCTTCTTGTTTTGACGACTTCAAGAACGTGATCCATAACTCCTCCCTTCCGGTCTGTGGATGCGCCGGCCGGCCGAAACACGCTGTCCGTTCGGCAGTCGGCGCTGTTTTGCCGCATAGATGACGGCCACTTCTGCCGCGTCACTCCGTTAATCGGCGATCAACCGCTTGCCCAGGCTCAATGCGTCATCCGGGCTGAATCCGAGATGACGATGGAAATCGAGCACCGCCTTGTTGGTACCACGCACCAGCAGCTTGATCTTCGGGCACCCCGGCGCCGGCAGTTGCTGCTGCGCCTTGTCGACCGCCCCCCGGCCGACATGTCAGCCTTTTTTTACCCGGCGCGCCGCCAGTGCTTCCACCGTATGCTGCACTTCCACGGCTGAGCCGCGTTTGCGCAATCCGCCGCGCAATTGCATCACGCAGCCGGGACAGTCGGTCAACAGCAGATCGGCCCCGGTCGCCTCAACGTGATCGAGCTTTCGCTTCAGCAATTGTTCGGAGAGCTCCGGAAACTTGGCGGAATAGGTACCGCCGAAGCCGCAGCAGACCTCCTCTTCGAAGGCCTCTCGATAATCCAAGCCGCTGCTGCGCATCAGGTTGCGCGGCGCATCGTGAACGCCGAGTCCGCGGCAGAGATGGCACGGGGCGTGGTAAGTGGCAACCCGGCCGTCGCCGACGAAATCTTCGGCGGTCACCTGGAGCACGTCATGTACGAAGGAGGACAGATCGATGACCTTGGCGGTAAAGGCCTGGACCCGATCATTCAAGGACGGATCGTCCTTGAGCAGTTCCGGATAGTTGTGTTTCAGATGGGAGGCGCAGGAGGCGCACAGCGTGACGATATGGTCGACATCCTCTTCGGCAAAGGCGCTGATGTTCTGCAGCGCCACCTCCCGCGACGCCTTCATCTCGCCCATCATCTGCACCGGCAGCCCGCAGCAGGACTGCTGCATCGGAAAACTCATCGCGACACCGTGATCAGCAAACAACTCGACGGTGGCGACCATCTGTTCGGGATAGACAAAATCCTGCACACAACCGGAAAACAGCCCGACCCGATGGCGCGGGGCGGCCACCGCCGGCCTGATCTTCGGCCAGAGATCGCGAAACGGCGTTTCGGCAATGGTCGGCAACGCCTTGAAATCATGCGCCTTGAAGAAAACCATCGGCAGATGGCGCATGAAACCGTCGCCGCCGGCTACCGGTTTCTGGGCCCATTTGGCGGTGCGCAGCAGCGTGTGGAAGAGCTTCCGGTTCTGCAAAACCTTGCCGAGCAGCAGACTGGGCAACGGGTGCCCCTCCTCGTCCTGGATCCGGGCATGCACCATTTTTATCAAGCGTGGCAGGTCGATACCGCCGGCGCAGATATCCTTGCACGCCTCGCAATTGATACAGTTCTGCACCAGGTTCCGGGCCTTGTCCCGGCCGTGGAAAAAATAGGTGAGAATCAGGCCGATGGCCCCGATGTAGATATGCCCCATCTTGTGGCCGCCGACCAGCCGGTAGACCGGGCAGACATTGGCACAGGCGCCGCAGCGCACGCAACGGAAGACCTGGGAGAAAAGCGGGTCTTTGGCCAGCTCGCGCCGGCCGTTGTCGAGCACGACGAAATGGATATCTTTTTTGCCGTCCGGGTTGGCGGCGCTTTCGTTGGCGCCGGTCACCCAGGTGATATAGGAGGTGATCTGCTGGCCGGTGGCGTTTCTCGGCAGCACGCGCAGGATCTTCAGCGCATCGCCGATGGTCGGCACCAGCTTGTCGATACCGAAAAGCGCCACGTGCACCCGCGGCAGGGTCGTGCAGAGACGGGCATTACCCTCGTTGGTGACGGTACCGATGGTGCCGGTCTCGGCGATCGCGAAATTGGCGCCGGTCACGGCCATGTCCGCCTCGACGAACTTCTGGCGCAACTCGCGCCGGGCCACCTTGACCAGTTTTTCGATATCTCCCTCCTGCTGGGCGCCGGTTACTTCGGTAAACAGGTCCCGCACCTGGTAGCGTGACAGGTGAATGGCCGGCATCACCATATGGGACGGACCCTCATGGCGAAGCTGGATGATCCACTCACCGAGATCGGACTCGACCACCTCCAGGCCATGCTCTTCAAGGGCGTGGTTGAGCAACGTCTCTTCGGCGGTCATCGATTTGGTCTTGAGCAGTTTCGTCGACCCCGTTTCCCGGGCGATGCGCAGGATGATTTCATTGGCCTCGGCATCGTCTCTGGCCAGGTGCACCTTCACTCCCGCCGCCTGAGCCGCCGTTTTGAACTGCTCATAGAGTTCGTCGAGCCGCGATAGGACATCATCTTTCATCGCCGCGACGTCGTCGATCAGGGTCTGAATATCGAACTCGGCAAAGGCATTGGCCCGGCTGGTCCGGTAGGCGACGGCAAAGGTGTCGAGCGCGGTTGTGAGAAAGTCGTTGTCGAGCGATTCCCGGCATTGTTTGCGGTATCCGGCAAGGTTCTTGGCATCCTGCATGATCAGTCCTCCAACAGCAAAAGATGAAGCTCAAGCGGACCATGCACGCCGATGGCCAACACCCGTTCAATATCGGCAGTCCTGCTCGGCCCGGTAATAAAGGCCGTGTAATTCGGGCCATGCCCCATATAGTGCAGCAACTGCTCTTCGGCAGCAAACGCGTCGGCGACGATTTTCGATATCGGTACCACACAGACATGGTACTCGCAGATCATCGTCGCCAGCCGCAGCTCTTCGCCCGGGCAATTCAGGACGATCGAGCCGGTTTCGGCAATACCGATATCGGCATAGGTAAAACCGATGTCAACTCCGGCCAGTTGCGAGCGCAGCCCCGAGTCGATACAGGTGAAACCGCTCTCCCGGCTGCGCCTGTTGAGCAGCTCGTAGGTCTCGGCCGCCAGTCCCGGAGCCGCAATGATCTTTTCCTCCTTGGCCAGGCAGAGATCCTCGGCCGAATCGGACAACGGCTCATCACAGCCGGACACCTTGATCCGGCAGGCCCCGCGACTGCCGCAGAGATCGAGGGCATACTCGATGGCTGCCGGAACGTCGGCCACCTCACTGACCTGGGCGGCGGCCAGCCGTGCCTTGTCGACGAAACGCTCCAGGGTGCTCTGTTGTTGTATCGTTTGGCTGCTGCTCATCAATGTTCATTCTCCTTGGTGTTTATCTGCCGCCACCACGGTGATCGTCTCCCGGGCAATGGCAAGTTCTTCATTGGTCGGAATCACCCAGACCGCGACGCTGCTGGATTGGCTGCTGATACGCAGCGGCCCGTCGAGCCGCTGCCGGTTGCGCTGCGGATCGATCCGCACCCCGAGAGATTCGAGCCCGTCGACGGAACGGCCGCGGACCACATCATCGTTTTCGCCGATCCCGGCGGTGAAAACGAGGCTGTCAACCCGGCCAAGCACCGCCATGAACGCCCCGATATATTTACGATTACGATAGGTCTGCACGTCCAGGGCCAGGGCGGCCCGACGATCGCCGGCGGCGATCGCGGCATGGATGTCGCGCATGTCGTTGCGTCCGCAGATTCCCTTCAGACCGGACTCCTTGTTGAGCAGCCGGTCGATCTCTTCGATGTCCAGACCGGCGTTCCGATGGAGGAAGGCATGCAGGGCCGGGTCGATGTCACCGCTGCGGGTGCCCATCACCAGACCTTCAAGCGGTGTCATGCCCAAGGTCGTGTCGATGCTCCGGCCGTTTTTGATCGCCGTCATCGAGCAGCCGTTGCCGAGATGGATGGTGATCAGATTGCAGGCATTCAGCGGCTTGCCAAGCAGACGGGCGCACTCGCCGGCCACGTATTTGTGCGACGTACCGTGAAATCCGTAGCGGCGAATCCGGTAGCGTTCATAGAGTTCGTACGGCAGGGCATAGATATGAGCCCGCGCCGGGATGGTCTGGTGAAAGGCGGTGTCGAACACCGCCACCTGGGCGATTCCCGGAAACAGGCGCAGGGCCACGTCGATGCCGTCCAGGTTGGCCGGATTGTGCAACGGGGCTAGCGGGATGTTTTTCTTGATCGCCTCGACTACCGCCGCATCGATCAGCGTCGGCTGGTGGAAATCTTCGCCGCCGTGCACCACCCGGTGACCGATCGCCCCGATATCATCGCGGGAGCGGACAACACCCTGCCTCTCGTCGGTAAGCAGTTCGACGGCCTGGAGCATGCCCGCCTGGTGATCCGCAATCGCTTCGTCGCGGCTCAGCACTGCTTCCCCGGTCCGACCGGGGTGCATCGTGCATTTCACCAGGGAGCCGGATTCACCGATGCGCTCGACGAGACCGGAGGCAAGCACCGTCTCGTCGGCCATATCGAGCAGCTGGAATTTGATGGATGAGCTGCCGGAATTGATAACCAGTATTTTCATTATTTTTTCCGTTTTTCAGCCTGGGCCTGCACCGCGGTGATCGCCACGGTATTGACGATATCGTCGACAGTGCAGCCGCGCGACAAATCATTGACCGGCTTGTTCAACCCCTGCAGGACCGGGCCGATGGCCACCGCACTGGCGGCTCGCTGTACCGCCTTATAGGTGTTGTTGCCGGTGTTGAGGTCGGGGAAAATAAAGACGGTCGCCCGGCCGGCCACTTTCGAGCCGGGCATCTTGGTCCGGGCCACCTCCGGATCGATGGCCGCATCGTATTGCAGCGGTCCCTCGAGAATAAAGTCAAGCTTGCGTTCTTCTATCAGCTGCTGGGCGATTTCCGTCGCCTCGGCAACCTTGTCGACATCCTCGCCTTTTCCCGACCGGCCGGTGGAATAGCTGAGCATCGCCACCCGCGGCTCGATACCGAAAATCTTGGCCGTCTCCGCCGAACTGAGCGCGATCTCCGCCAATTGCGAGGCATTGGGATTGGGGTTGACCGCGCAATCCCCATAGACCAGGATGCGATCGCGCAGACACATCAGAAAGACCGAGGAGACGATGGTGAAACCGGGCTTTGCCTTGATGAACTCAAAGGCCGGCCGCACCGTGTGGGCGGTGGTATTCAACGCGCCGGACACCATGCCGTCGGCGTAGCCCTTGTAGACCATCATCGTGCCGAAATAGGTCGGGTCCGACATCCGGTCCCGGGCCATGTCCTCGATCATCCCTTTGTGCCGGCGCAGCCGCAGGTATTCCTCGATAAACGGTTCGAGCATCGAGCTGGCCTGCGGGTCGATGACCTCGACAAAGGTCAGGTCCAGGCCGTTGGCCGCCGCCAGGGCTCGAACCTGCTGTTCGCGGCCGAGAATGGTCAGATCGGCAACGCCGCGGCGCAGCAGGATATCGGCGGCCCGCAGGATTCTCTCGCAGGTCCCCTCCGGCAATACGATGCGCTGCCGGTCCTCGGCGGCCCGTTCCATCATCGCATACTCGAACATCTTCGGGGTAATCCGGTTCGGCTTGGACGAGATCACATATTCGCTGAGTTCCTGGACCTTGACATGTTTGGAGAAGAAGCCGAGCGCCGTGGCGATGCGCTGCGCATCGTCGGGTTCGATATGGGCATAGAGTTCATGCAATTGCTGGACGACCAGATAGGTATGGCCCTGCACGCAGAGAATCGGGATCGGCGACCCGGACCAGCCCTCGATCAGCTGCCTGACGCTCTCGTAGGGTACCAGCCCGCCGGTCAGCACGATGCCGGACACCTCCGGGTAGGATTTGGAAGAACGCGCGGACAGGCAGGCGAGAATGATGTCGGACCGGTCGCCGGGCGTGATCACCAGGCAACCGGGCTTCAGATATTCCAGGAAGTGCTCGACCCGCATCGCCGCCACGATATACTCGCCGATCTTGGCGTTCATGCCGGAGGCGCCGTACATGACACTGGCGTTGAGCCAGCGCTTGACGTCGCCGATGGTCGGGTTGGCCAGGTCGCTGTTCTCAGGCATCACGTAAAAGGGCAACCCTTCATCCGGGTGAACCTGTTTTCTAACCTCGCCGATGGTCTCGGCGGTGATGCCTTCCGGGGCCCGGTTGATGATCGAGGCGACCACGGTCAACCCTTTTTCCTGGTGGGCATCGATCGAGGCCTGTACCTGGCGGATCATTTCCTCCGCGGTTTTCTTGCGGCCCGACGAGATCAGGATCACCGGTGCCCCGAGATTGGCCGCGATGTCGCTGTTGATCTCCAGCTCAAAGGTCGTATCGTGCCCCCGGTAATCGGTCCCCTCGATGAGCACGAAATCGTAGTTATCTTCGAGGTTTTTGTATTTTTTCAGAATCAGGTCATGGAGATCGTCTTCCCGGCCGGTATTGATCAGCCGGTAGGCCTCGCGGAGCGTACACCCGTAACTGTCCTCGTAGTTAATCTGCAGATTGAAATAACCGGTCACCAGCGAAATATCAGGATCTGCCTGTTTCCCCGTCGGGTCACTGATGATCGGCCGGAAAAAAGCGACCTTGTGCAGTTCTTTCTTGAGCATCTGCATGATGCCGAGCACGACGACCGATTTTCCGCTGCGCTCTTCGGTGGCGGTGATATAAAGATTATTTGGCATGGCAGAAAGTTCCTTTAATCAACTTACCGGAAGGGGCCGGTCCGTAACCGCCGGCCGTCGGGAACATCAGCTCCAGCATCAGAGGATAGTCATAAATTCACAAACTGTCAGCGTATAGTTCGATGACATGACGAACTTTGATACCGCTGTGCCGATGGGACAGCAGATCGGTAATCTGCATCATGCAGGCCGGGCAACTGGTGGCCACGGTTCGGGCCGTTGAGGACTCGATATGATCGGCTTTTCGGTTGCCGATCTTCCTGGACATCCCGTAGTGAAAGAGGTTGAAGGTGCCGCCGCAGCCGCAGCAGACGCCTGCCTCCGTCATCTCGATCAGCGGGGCTTTCGAGGCTTTGATGACCGTCCTCGGCTGAGCGGTGATACCGAGGCTGTTGTTCAGGTGGCAGGGGTCGTGGTAGGTAACCCCCGCCGCCCCCTTCTCCGGCTGCTCGCTGCGAGCCGCAACACCACAATGATCGACCAGAAACTGGCTGATGTCCATGGTCTTGTCGGCAAGTGTGCGGATCGCATCACCACTGACCCGCCCGCCGTCATAGAGACGCGGCCACAACTCTTTGATCGTCGAGGTGCAGGAGGCACATGGGGTGACCAGCGCGGCAAAGTCGGCACCGGCAAACCGCTCGATATTGATCTCGACGAGTCGGTTGAATCCCTGCCGGTCACCGCTCGACAACACCGGGATGCCGCAGCAGGCCTGATTCTCCGGCAGATAGACGCCGACGCCGTGGTGCTCGAGCGCTTTTAAGGTGGCAATGCCGACACCAGGATACATCTTGTCGACCACGCACCCCGGGAAAAAGGCGACCCGTAGGCCGCTCTGTCCGGCGGCCGAATCGAGGCCGGCGACATGTTTGCGAAACGGCGTCGTGGCCAGCGAGTTGAAATGCCGGTCGGCTATCAGCGGCGCGTTGAACCGGGCACAGGAAGAGCCGAGCAGGTCGTCCACCTTTTTCGTAAACAGCCTCTGAAAACGCGAACCGATCGCGGTCAGCGCGTTGAACAATCGCGGGTTGGCCAGCATGCCGCGAAAGATCGCCCGCTTGGCCGGGTGAAGACCGTAGTAGCCGGTCATAATGGCCCGGGCCTTCAGGAAAATATCGAGCACCTTGACTCCGCTCGGACAATTGGCCTCACAGGTGCCGCACAGCAAACAGCGGCTCAGCGTGGCATTGACGCCGTCGGCATCACGAAGCAGCTCGTCGGCCAGACAGTCGAGCAGGGCCAGCTTGCCCCGGGTCACATCGACCTCCCGGCCGGTCTCGCCGAACACCGGGCAGACCGCCTGGCACATGCCGCAGCGCATGCAGTTGGCCAGTTGGTCGTCGAGTTCCTTGAACTGCCTTGCCAATTGATGAAGATCCGCCATCGTCAGTCCCCCAACTATACCATCTTGCCGGGATTGAGAATATTGCCGGGATCAACGGCCGTCTTCAGCCGGCGACTGTACGCCAGGGTGCCGGCGCCGACTTCCCGTTCCAGGAAACGGGCCTTGGCAATGCCGATACCGTGCTCACCGGACAGGGTGCCGCCCAATTGCACGGCCCGTTCGAAAATGGCGGTAATGGCCTGCTCGACCCGCTGCCATTCCACCTTGTCCCGGCGGTCCGTCAGAATGGTCGGGTGCAGGTTGCCGTCGCCGGCATGCCCGAAGGTGCCGATCGGCAGGTTATACTCCTTACTGATCTCGGTCAACGCCTCGATCATCGCCGGAATCTTGGACCGCGGCACGGTCGCATCTTCGAGGACACAGGATGGTTTGAGTTTGGCCAGGGCCGGCAGCGCGTCCCGCCTGGCCTGCCAGATGATGTCGCGCTCGGCGCTGTCGCGCGCCACCGTCAGTTCTTCAGCCCCGTTCTCCCGACAGATTCGTTCGACCCGCACGGCTTCGTCTTCGACCTGGGCCTGGTGACCATCCACCTCGATGAGCAGCAGGGCGGCTGCCTCGGTAGGCAGGCCGGCCTTGCGGAAACTCTCGACGGTGCGGATGGTAAAATTATCCATGAGTTCCAGGGTGGCCGGCACGATCTTGGCGGCGATGATCGCCGCCACGGTCTCCGAAGCGGCCTTGATCGTCCCGAACACGGCCATCATCGAGCGAGCCGCCTGGGGCGGCGGAATCAGCTTCAGGATGATTGTGCTGAACACCCCGAGCGTCCCCTCGGAGCCGACCATCAGACCGGGCAGGTTGAGACCGGTCACGCACTTGACCGTTCTCGAACCACCTTTGATCAGTGCGCCGTCCACATCGAAGAACTCGATCCCCATCACATAGTCCTTGGTCACCCCGTATTTCAACCCGCGCAGACCGCCGGCATTCTCGGCGACATTGCCGCCAAGGGTCGAGACCGTCTGGCTGCCCGGATCGGGGGGATAGAACAGCCCGCGAGACGCCGCCTCGGCCGCCAGGCGGGAGGTGATCACGCCCGGCTCTACGACGGCATAGAGATCCTCTTCATTGATCTCCAGGATACGATTGAGCCTGTTGGTCAGAACCACCACGCCGCCCGGATGAGGGATGGTGCCGCCGGACAGGTTGGTGCCGGCCCCGCGCACCGTCAACGGCAGTCCGTTCTCGTTGCAGAGCCGGACGATCCGGCCGAGGGCCTCGGTGGTCCGCGGCCGGACGACATAAGCGGGAACCACCGGATCGAGCACCGCCGCATCATAGGAGTAGGCATGCAGGTCGGTTTCACCGGTCATCACCTCGTCATCACCGACGATCGCGGCAAACTCCCGGCTCAGAGATTTTTTCGTATCGTGCGTCACGTGATGCTCCTTTTCTCACAGGTGATGATCGAGCAGTCAAAAATCCA
>CAYSSK010000097.1:0-14394 GCA_964433645.1 uncultured Desulfofustis sp. | reverse complement strand
CACGCGGGGGCGTGGATTGAAACACCGCGACATCTCCGAGCGTATAGGGTGATGCTAGTCGCCCCCCACGCGGGGGCGTGGATTGAAACTCGTTACTGGAGGCTCCCCGGACCCACCGAGCCCGTCGCCCCCCACGCGGGGGCGTGGATTGAAACACCGTAGGCCGGGCGCTACCCCATCACCATTCTTTTTCTTAAATTCAAGATGGTCAAAATTCGGTGATCACAGGTGGTCAATTTTCGGTTGTCATTCGCACGCGGGAACGTGGATTTAAACCGGCCGCTCAGTTCACAAGGTAAAAATAATTTTGGAGCGGTAAAATTGAAGATTTGAGCCCACTGGCCGCACACGTACGGCAAAATATCTAATTATTTATCACAAAAAGGACATATATATCTATTTTTCATGACCAATAAACGTTTTTCATGCCATAATGGTCGCATAATATAAATTGAAATTCGCGAAATATGGCTCTATATAATCAAAAATCAGGTGCCGGAACTGTTTTTCACGGCTTTTCCGTTCCGGAGGAAGGCTCACTGTTGGCGGGTTACGCTGCGTTGATTGAAGCGCATTGCTTGAGAGTTCCCTTGCCTGACATCCTCTGCCTCATAGGCGCGAAACATAAAAGATACGCAACGGGGCGGCGTTGGAACATCTTTACTCCCCGTCATCGACCGGAGGATACACTGTATGGGCACCTCACATTTGCTTTGAAATATGAAGGCATTGATTTGGCTGTCCTCAATGCCTTGTTCCACGTGGTTGAAGCGGCAGACATTGAATCCATAGTCCGATCTGAGCCAACCGGGATCTATAGCCGAAAAATCTGGTTTTTGTGGGAGTGGCTGCGCGATGAACAGCTCGGCCTTGAAGATGCTACCACAGGGAACTTCGTTCCTCTCATCAACAGCAAACTGCAATTTGAGGGCAAACACGTTTTTTCAAAGCGCCATCGCATTCGGAACAATCTGCCAGGCACGAGGAATTTTTGCCCTCTGATCAGAAGGACGGAAAAGCTCGAACGGTTTTTAGGCCAAAAGCTTTCCGAAAAAGCCAGCCAAACTATCGGCCAAACCCATCCCGATCTGTTAAGCCGGGCAGCCGCCTTCCTGTTGCTTAAAGATTCCAAAGCTTCATACTCCATTGAAGGAGAAACTCCCCCGCATAGCCGGATTGAGCGATGGGGACGTATTATCGGTGAGGCAGGAAGCCGCAGGCTCAGTATCGAAGCGCTAGTGTATTTGCAGAAGCAGGTAATAACAGATAGCCGTTTCATTGAGCCGGGATTACGCACATAAGGCGGCTTTGTCGGTGAGCATGATCGAATATCCGGCATGCCCATGCCAGATCATATAGCAGCACGTCCTGATGATCTGGAAACGCTCATGTCTGGACTCATTGACACCTACGAGCTTCTTCGTGAGGATGAATTCGATGGTGTCCTGATGGCCACGATCATCGCCTTTGGCTTTGTATTCATTCACCCCTTTGAAGATGGCAATGGCCGAATTCACCGCTACCTGTTTCATCACGTTCTGGCCGACAAAGGCTTTGTTCCCAAAGGACTCATATTCCCCGTATTCGCCGTTATTTTTGACTCAGGCCTTTCCCGACACACGCCGAGCATGGTAGTAATCCCGTCGGATGGTTTCACCCTTTCCTTGTCATCGCTTTTTGCACCAGTTTTGCGATAAACTCAGTAAAGGGTTCAATGTTCCTGCGAACGCTTGCCTCCTCCAATGTAGCCATATACTCGGTGCGAGTTTCAAGCGGTATAACCGTCCAGGGATAACCACCACTGGCAAGCATTGCATTCATGAGAAACCTCCCCAGGCGACCATTCCCATCACTATACGGATGGATATAGACAAAGAAAAAATGACCGAGCACGGCTCTAACGGCGGGTTCTTCTTCCTCTTGGAGAAGGGTGAAATACGCAGGCATGAGGTCACGGACTGCCTCATATCGCGGGGGGACATGCCTTGATTTCCGAATATACACAGGCTGGTTACGATACCCGGCAAGATCAGTTGCTGCAGTAATACCGGCGCTCACACTCGGCGCAAACAATTCCCTATACCACCGGGCGTGGTCATCCCCCGCAACCAAACCCGCAGCATTGCCATGTAGAATTTTGCCAACACTTTCTTTTACCGCTTGAAAGGCTTGCCAATAGCCACGTGCGGCCAAAGCATCTGCATATTCTTTATCCTTTCGATTATTCTCGGGATTCCAGCCCCCTGAACGAACCCGTTCAATGAGTTCCTCACTGACACGATATCCTTCAATGGAAAGTGAATGATAGGCATCCGCCAGATAGATTTCATCGACACGCTTCAGATACGCATCGATATTTTTGGGCCATGAGGGAGGCGGTGGAAAGATCTCCAATACAGCAGCGCGCATATCCGCCCAACTCATCCGCATCCTGTTCACCCAGGGGGAAAGCTCCCGGTCGCCAAACATGATGACCGCTTCTTCCGCAAAAGGATCGTCTTCTGTAACGCTGTATCCAGCGGCCTTCATGGCAGCAACAATGTCATCGGCTATGATCTGTCGGCCTATATTGCGAAATGCGCCCGCGAGCCGGCCGGCGATGGTGCTGTGCCCGCCTTGCAAAAGATGAGGCAGGATTTCCGACGCATGAGAAATCATCGATAGCACAGATCTCGCATCAACGGGATTATTGGAATAAAATCCAGGAGAACATGACAACAAGGCAGCAGGCACTGTCATAATCCGGAGGTTGTCTTTGCGTTCTCTGTCCTTTTTGTCCGGCAGCTTCAACCTGACATCAATTATTGACGTGTCATGGAGCAGTGCTATCGGCTTGTTACCACCTTTGGGCGTGCGCACCAGAAGTTGCTCCGGTACGTTCCAGTTACCGCTATGAATTCGTAATGATTGTTCCGGGGAAAGACACCACTCTTTGCCAAATTTCGAATTGAGATAATCGGCACAAAAGCCCCAAAATGCGGCATACCAGGCTGTGCTCTCGCCAGCAGGTTCCTCAGGACGAGTAGAGATGTACCAACCCTTCATGACTTCTTTGATAAAGCCATTCCTCAGCAAACGCTCTCGGTGAGCGCGTGTCATATCTTTGGTATTGATGGCCACCACACCCTTGTCTTGAAGCTTCTTTAAATCCGCTAAAGACCGTGCCAGCCTGTCTTGTGGTGTCGGCATTTATTTACCTATTATTAGACATATGCGCAATTTTTATTTTCAGGTTATTCAGCCTAGCCGTTTTTAGGTTTTTGTGTCAATTCGTTTTTAGGTTATTGCTGCAGGAAAAGACTGAATAAAGAACCTAGCCGACCGGATAGGTTCCGCGGAAAAATTACACATCTGATCGCAAAGGATAACCGGCAAAAGAAACATATGAACAACCGGACCGATCAAGAGACCGCCTCATGGCATTCATAGATTCAGACTACCGTTGCCTCAGCCGGACCGACCTGGTGCGGACACTGTCCTTTGTGCACCGCTGCCTCTCCTCTGCATCCACAGAGGCTTTTAACCGTGCCATCCTTGAATTTGCTGCCGGCCTCGGTTTTGAGTTCGTCCTTTATGGCTACACCCAGACACCGTATCGTGTGCCGGAAGAAGCTCGGGTTATCAACCTTTTCAATCCTGTCGACTGGGCCCGTGAGTACGAACGGGAGCACTTGCTGCACGACCCGGCGCTGCACGAAGTCCGTTTACGCATTGATGGTGGAAAAAAATCCAGCTATTTCGTCTGGGACAACTATACATGGCCGCTGAGCACGCCGAACCATCGATCCGGATACCTGTTCCATTGGCGCATAATTCCCATCCAGACCATCCTGGGGGCTTGTCGTGAAGTATTGCCAGCAGATTTGCATGACTCGCAACAGCAATACCTTTCCCTCTTTACGACGATACTTACCCTGCGGCCGCCAGCAAAGCCTCAACAGGTGGGTTATCGCCTGCCGCAGAGCTTTTGAAAAGATAGGTGATCTTACCCTCCGGCACGACAACCACCGCACCACCAAGCTGCAGGGCATGCCCCTGAAGCGAGCCAGGCATGAAGCCGGCCCTGAGAGCTGAAAAACCCTGGGTAAAGGATTTCAGCCCGATGACATCGGCAAGGCCGCTTTTAAAGTTCAAAAATTCATAGGTCTTCAGGGAAGGATCGGTGAGCATAATTCCCGGGTATCGTGTCACGTCTCTGAATTTTATCAGATCATAGCTCCCACCATTACCGACGATGACAAGCTGCGCTCCTCGTTGTGAAAAATCAGCCTGATACCCAGCTAGTTCAGCAACCTGCTGACGGCAGATTACTCAGCCAAAATGACGGACAAAGACCAAAACAGCGGTTTTTTCCTGCCACAAGGTGGACAGTTTGACTGCCTCTTCACTCTCATTATAGGCGTTAAGGGAGCCAAACTCTTCAACAGAAATCTGGTACTGAACCATCTCATCCTCCTCGTGGACCCTGATATTGCCTGCTTGAACTGGTGAAAACAGCTCCCAGGGAGCTGCAGCTAGAAGATTCGCATTTGTATGATCAAGACGATAAGCATTTTCCGGAGAAGAAGGGAGTAAATAAGTGGATACGTACCAGCACGAGAAGTAGGGGCCGACCTTCCAGTCTTTGATAGCACTGAAGCTACGAATCTGATGAAGACTTGACTGTACATTGTTCTGCCCTATGATCTGCCCCGCTGTCGGTGCTGTTTGAATGCCTGGTTTGACAAGGTCAGCATGTTGCCATTGTCGCCAATGAATACGAGGGACCGGGCCGGTTATTCTCAAAAATCTGAGTGAGACGCCTGAATCGTTGACAGCCGCCACTATCTGGTACCTTTCCAGGTCTGCCCTTGTTGTCTATCCATTCAAGTCTATTGAGAATCAATCTTGTCCAGGGCAGGGTTGAAACAAAATGCGCTCCGGATGAATTGTGATGCAAGTTTTTTGTGCGAGCAAAAACACATCACAATTTCCAAAGAGGACGAACCATGCTAAAGGTGGAAGCATACCGGAACCTTTGGCGATGATCTTCCGCCACAGGTGAAGCAACGTAATCGGATGTGTTCGGATAATTGACCAATCTCATTCATGGCAGGGAAAGAGGAACAGATTCTCGTCCTGGGGGCGACCGGCTATGTCGGCGGCCGGCTGGTGCCGCTTCTGCTCGCGAGGGGCTGGCGGGTGCGCGCGGTCGGCCGGTCGGACCGCAAGATTGCTGCGCGGTCCTGGGGAGATCATCCGAATCTTGAAATCGTCGCGGCCGATGCGCTTGATACCGCCGCCCTGGCCGCGGCCATGCGCGGCTGCCGGATCGCTTTTTATCTGATTCATTCGATCCGCCCCGGAGAAGGAGATTTTGCCACCCTGGATCGTCGCATCGCCTATTCCACGGTTCGTGCGGCCCGGTGAGGCCTTTCTGGAATTCAGGATCGAGGAGCGAGCGGACGGTTCGACCGACCTGCGCATGATTCCCAGCTTTCTGCCGCGCGGGTTCTGGGGCAGGCTCTACTGGTCGCTCATCGCCCCTTCCCACGTCCTGCTGTTTCGCTCCATGCTGCAGCAGATGGCACGGGCCGCCAAGGTCCGCATCATCAGCGGCCCGTCCCGGATTGCTAAGGGTTGAGGCCGGTTCACGCAGATAGCCTCGTTCTGGTGCCGCAGGACAATGATGCTCTGGTGAAAATATGGTATTGTTTCATTTCATCCGGGTAAAACTGACGTGCCCGAACTTCCCTTAATCTTTTTCCCCGGCTCTGGCAGCACCATGCTTCGCACCGTTGCGTTTTGTCATCCGCGGATTATCGCAAACCGCACTGGTGAGCACGGAAACGGCTTGATTGCCACACAGCTGCGCTGGCCGGTCCAATCCTGGAGGCCATCACCATGAACGAGCCCCACACCCCCTGGGAAAAACTGCACGACCTGATCGCGACGGGCGATGCCACGGCCCTTGCCGGATATCTCGACACACTCAGCGCGCAGGAGACCGCCAGGGTTATCTCGAGGATGAGCGAGAACGAACGGCTCGGCCTGTTCAAGATCCTCAGCCCCAAAGATGCCGCCGAAATCATCGAGGATATTCCCGAGAAGCAGGCCGCCGAATTGGTCGAAGAGATGCCGTCGGAGCAGGCGGTGCTCATCATGGAGGAGCTGGATAGCGACCACCTGGTGGATGTGCTCGCGGAGATGGATCAGGAGGCCAGCCAGGCTATCCTTTCCCGGATGGATCGGGAAGATGCCGCCGAGGCGAGGATGATGCTCGAATATCCGCCGGACTGCGCCGGCGGCCTGATGATCTCCGAATTCCTGGCGTTCAGAAGCGACCAGACGGTGCAGGACGTGCTGGACGACCTGCACCGTAACCGGGACGAATACGCCGACTACCACGTGCAGTATTTCTACGTGGTCGACGACGACGGCGTGCTGGTCGGCGTACTGCGCATCCACGACTTGTTGTTTCCCAAACGTCCCACCCTGCTCACCGACATCATGATCCCGTCGCCGCTGGCGGTCAAAGACCGGGCGACCATCAGGGAGCTTGACGAATTTTTCGAGGAGAACAAGCTTTTCGGGGCACCGGTGGTCGACGACGCCAACCGGATCGTCGGCGTGGTGTTGCCGACGGCGGTAGAGGAAGCCCTGAGCAACCAGAAGACCCGCACCTTCCTGCGCCTGTCCGGTATCATCGGCGGCGAGGAGTTTCGCACCATGCCGACCTGGTCCAGGTCCGGGCGGAGGCTCTCCTGGCTGAGCATCAACATCGTGCTCAATATTATCGCGGCGAGCGTCATTGCCATCTACCAGGACACACTTGCCGCCGCCATCACGCTGGCGGTGTTTCTGCCGATGGTGAGCGACATGAGCGGCTGCTCCGGCAACCAGGCGGTGGCGGTCTCGATGCGAGAGCTCTCGCTGGGTCTGGTGCGACCGAGTGAGATCATCTGGGTGCTGCTCAAGGAAATGCGGGTGGGCCTGGTGAACGGGCTGGTGCTGGGAGCTCTGTTGGGGCTCATCGCTTTTGCCTGGCAGGGCAATCCCTGGCTGGGACTGGTGATCGGCGGGGCGCTCGGAGTCAACACCCTGGTGTCGGTGATGCTCGGCGGCATGCTGCCGCTGCTGCTCAAGCGACTGCGGCTGGACCCGGCGCTGGTCTCAAGCCCTTTGTTGACAACGGTAACGGATATGTGCGGCTTTTTTTTCGTGCTCAGCTTCGCCGCCGCCGTGCTCCCCAAATTGAGCACCGCCGGCTAACCCGGTCATAAAAAAGGGTAAAAAAGGGGACAGTCCCCTTTTTCGACAGTCCCCTTTTTCGCCCCTTTTTCGCCCCTTTTTCGCCTTTTCCATGCTGAGGGCCAATGTTTTTTGAACCATAATGTCTGTTCAGGGAACTGATGTGCAGCTGACGAATTTCTGGCCTCTTTGTTGTCTGCGCGGTACATGATATGTAACGGGTTGTCTTGAGGAGAATCGATGCCTACCAGCTGGGAAACACTGCGGCAGGGGAAAAAGCCGTCGAAGCCGGCAGGCGCGCTCGCCTTGATCATCGCCGCCGCAGTGCTCACCTGGGGTGCCTATCCGGTGATCGGCTCAGCCATCCTCATCTGGGTGGCTCTCGTACCATTGATCGTACTCTGCCGTGGGCTGCCACCGACGGCTGCATTGCTCTGCGGCCTGGCCTATGGCGCCCTGACCATGCAACTGATCTGCCACTGGATTTACGTGGTCCCGGGGTTTCGCTGGTATCACGGCCTGCCGCTGGCGCTCTATCTCGGCCTTTTCCCCGCCGTCTGGTGCCTGTGCTGTTCGCTGTTCGGCCGCCGGCAGCAGTGCTTTGTTTTACCCGGTGCGGCTTTGTGGGTGCTGCTCGACTACGGTAAGGCGCATGCCGGTTTTCTGTCTTTTCCCTGGGCTTCGCTGGCCCACAGCCAGTATGAATTGACACCGCTGCTGCAGGTCAGCGCCATTACCGGTGAGTACGGGGTCACCTTTCTGATTGTTCTTGTCAATGTCGCGCTGGCCGAGTGGTGGTCATCCCGGCGGACTGCCCCGGTCTTGTGGGCCATGCTCATTCTTGGAGGGACGTGGCTGCTTGGCGGTGTCACCCTGACAACCGCCGATCGGACTCAGCAGCAGCAGATAGCAATTGGTGTCGTTCAGCCCAGCATTCTTCGTGCCGAACGGCACGCCGCAGATGGCCGGGCGGCATCATTCGCCCGACTGGCAGCGTTGACCACATCGGCCGCAGCGCTTGGTCCCGACCTGATCGTACTACCGGAAACCGCACTTCGATTGGACCGGCACAACACCGATCAACTGGCTGGGATGACCGCCATCGCCGGGAAAACCGGTGTCCCGCTCATCTTCGGTGCGTCTGAAAGCGAAAAATTCAGTGGTGCTGCTGCCGACTCGCAAGAATCCGGCTTCAGTTCCGAATTTCATCTCCGCTGGCACAACTCCGCATTTCTCTCACTTCCCGGCAATGCCGGTCCCGAAGCGCCTTATCGCAAACGGCGCCTCGTGCCTTTTGGCGAATACAACCCCCTTCCGGACTGGCTGGCGTTGCCGAAATGGCTTGTCCCGCCGGCAGGAAGCGTGAGTCCCGGACATTCCTCCCGGCTGTTCGTCCTGCCCGGCGGCATCTCCGTGGCACCGGCAATCTGCTGGGAAATCCTGTTTGCCGATCTGATCCGTGACACCATGGGCGACGCCCGGCCGGATCTGCTCGCTCATTTGACCAACAGCAACTGGTTCGGCTTCTCCGCTGCGGCGGCCCAACAGAATAGCGCGGCCGTGTTCCGGGCGATCGAGCAACGGATCCCGGTGGTCATCGCCGCCAATACCGGTCCCTCCGCCCTGATCGACGCGTTCGGCCGGGTCAGCGCCTCCCACGACGACATGTTTCGACCTGCATGGTTTGCTGGTCGTGTTACTCCGGGGAGTGTCTATCCAGCGACTTTTTACCAAAGAAACGGCAACTTATTTGCTTTGCTCTGTCTGGTTCTTTTCTGCAGCATCAGCGTTTTTGTATTCGCCGTCTCATCGATTGCCCGCACAACGCCGATTTCGGCAAGGATTCTTTCTTTCAAACAGGAGAGACTGTCATGAAACTTGTTTCGCGTCGCATTTCCCGTACTGTTATCGGGCTGACCGGGGGCTTTGTGCTGGCATGCAGCGCCATACTGTTTTTTTCACCCGCTGTTTTTGCTACCAGTCTCGACAAGGAAGGGGAATACTATTTCAAGATCGACTGTCCGGCCTCGGACATCGATCTTGTCGATTACTTCTATGCAGAGGGTACAACTAATTATACCTTTTCCGGCACCTGCAGTCAGTCGACAAATACAGACGCCCTGCCGAATTTCCCCTATAAGATCAAAGGGACGTGGTCCCAGACCACCCGTATCGCGAAGGAAGAGTTCACGTCAACCTATGGGACGTACCGTAAATCCGGTCTCTGCACTTATGACCCGTGGCTGGATCCTACGGTTCTCTGTGAAACCACACCCGCTTACATCTCAAACAACTCCGAAGTCATGACCCATTTAAAGGCCAAACTGGACAAATGGATTGTTTTTCCCATCAGCAAGGGGCCTTTTGAAATTCACCGCACCGGGGTTCTGCCTGAACTATTGAATCAGTCGCTCAGGGTCGTTCAGCCGCAGGAAAACAAGACGTATGATGTTCCGGAACAGGTGGCCGCACGGGTCACGACAGCCTGGCTGGTCTCTCGGGCGACATTTCCCGAAAATCTAGTCGCCATTCTGCAAATCGATGAAAAGCCGCAATGGCCCGACCCGAACAAACCGGCATCCACGTCTCGCTCCTTTACTCTGACCACGTTGGTTGAAGATCCAGGCGATGGCAGCTTGTATCCCCGGGCCACGTTTGAAACGGGCAGCACCGACCTGTGGGATGGCGCATTCTCGGCCAAGGCCCACCTGTTGGTGGCGGATCCGTACTGGACGCCGGCCGTCTCATTTTCTGTGGGACCAGCCGAACAGCTGGGACCGCCGCCGGAAAAACCGCTCTTATCCGAGGTCAAACCAACTGCTGTAAGCCAGCTTTCTTCATCGCCAGGGCACGTGAGCCTGCCTCACCGTTTGGCCATCATGTCCCCGCAAACCGGTCAATCTGTTTTTGGCGACCTGACGGTAAAAATTAACCTCTGGGGATATCCCGAGGCAACAGCAACAGATGGGCCGGAGATTTCGCTCGACTGGACCTGGTCCCCGTTTTCAAAGCCGGGAGATTTCCCGCCGATCCCGAAGACAATGGACGTAACTTCGAAGATGCACGGCACCGAGTTGATCATCCCCCGATCGGCTTTCACGGAAAACGGTATCTGGAGCGTGACCGCAACCATCAAGGAGTCTGAGAATACCTTCATCTCCGATAGGGCAAGCTTCAAGATCAGGGAACTGAGCAACGCCGCGGGGCAGTTTCACCTGAGCCCTTCAACTCAGGCACAGATCAAACCGGCGACGACGCTGACGCCCGGCGCCGAAAAACTCGGCGCACCGGCAGCAGAAATCCCGACACTCCCGTCGATGAACCTCAAAAGCACGGAAAAACCAAAACCGAGGGTGCAGGCGAAAACCGTTCAGCAGCACCCGGCGTCCGCAACGATCACCGGCCCGAAAACGGCGCCGACCATCATCAGGCCGACTGAAAGGGAGCATTTCAACAAACCAGGCTTCATTCCGATCAGCGCCCGGGTAAGCGCCGACGATGCTTCCCTGGTCTGGGAAATCGAGTACCAGGCCTTCGGAGCGGCCTCATTTGCAAGGCAACAGCCATCAATGGCCGGGACACCGGCAACGGGGATCGGCACGATAAAAAATGCTCGTTTCAACGTTCCGGAGCCGGGCACGTATCGCTTCCGAATCAAGGAAGATGGCGCCCAAACCCCGTGGAGCAGCTGGCGCACGGTCATTGTCGGTTCGCCACCACCCGCCCCGGCGCCGGCCGCCAAAATGATACAACGCACAAACAAACCGGCACCGGCGCTCGATACGATAAAAAACGAGCCTCAGCAGCAACCGACAAAACCCGAGCCGCGGACGCAGCAGAAAACCATAAAGAAACCAATCACCGTCAAACAACCGACAGCACCGATTGCACTCCCACGGCAATAACAGGATGAAGGGTTGGGCAAACGGGGACGGTGGGTAAGCGGACTGAAAAAGGGGGCAGTGAAAAAGGGGACTGTCCCCGTAAAAAGTAAAAAGGGGACAGTCCCCTTTTTCAGTTATCCGGCGAGGGCCTTGATGATCGCCGGCAGGAAGACCGGCAGGTCGTCCGGGGTGCGGCTGGTTATGAGGTTGTTGTCCACCACCACCGCTTCATCAACCCAGTCGGCGCCGGCGTTGATCAGATCATCCTTGATCGCGAAAAACGAGGTGACTTTCCGGCCCTTCACCGCCCCGGCGGAGCAGAGCATCCAGCCGGCGTGGCAGATCGCGGCCACCATCTTACCGGAAGAGACCGCATCCGCCACCAGATTAACCATCGCCGGATGCCGGCGCATCATATCGGGGGCATAGCCGCCGGGGATGACAACCCCGTCAAAGTCGGCAGCGGATACCTTGTCGGCGGCCACATCCGCCTTTACGTCCGTCGCCGGCTTGCCGGTAAACTGGTCCTTGCGGCCCGAACCGACCACCACTACCTCGGCCCCGGCCTCCAGCAACCGATAATACGGGTACCAGAACTCGTAGATGTTAAACAGATCTTCGATCAGAATCGCTACTTTCTTGCCGTTCAGTTCCATACCATCCTCCCTTCCTGGGTATCTTGCTTTTTATCACCTATCACCACGTGTCAAAACACGTATGGGAGAACAATAAGCACCACACGCAGGAATGCAAACACCAGGAATCACTCTTAACTTGTGTGCATGCCAAGCACTTTTGCGCTCGCGACACGAATGATACCAAAAGCCCGTATTCATGAACCCGGGCAGCCATGCTCAAGAAACAGTCCGAAAAAGAAACAAGATAAGCCGGCAGGAACCCGCCGAGTGAACCCCGATCGTTTCACACCGGCACTCCGTCATGCTTGATTCAACGGACACCGGTTCAATAGGTCGCGGCAGGCTCGCCACTGCGGCATAAAACGGTCCATGAGCGTCTTGAACCGGGCGTTGTGGGAAGGTTCCAGCAGGTGGGTCATTTCGTGGACGACAACGTATTCGAGAAACTCCGGCGATCGTTTGGCAAGTTCGCTATTGAGTCGAATACGTCCGGAAGACGGGGTGCAACTCCCCCACCGGGTCTTCATCCATCGCACGGAGACTCCGCCGACCCGGACCCCGATCAATGGCTCCCATTTCCCGACAAGCGGCGGGACCGCGCTCTGCACCTGCCGCCGATACCAGCCTGCAACAATCTCCTGTCGCTTGTCCCTGCCGGTATCGGGTCGCACTGTGAGCAGCAGGCGCCGGCCCGATATCGCAACCGACGGTGCCTGCTCAGCCTCAACGACCGATAACAGGCAACACTTTCCCCACACCCAATGAGGTTCCCACTCCCGATAATCGATCCGTGACTCGCGGGTCAGCTGCTGGAGCCGATCCCTGTGTTTCTTTATCCAATCGAGTTTTGCCATCGCAAAGCCCCTGATGGAGGCCAGGGAGAGACGCGACGGCGCCGAAATCCGAACCTGGCCGTGCGGCGGATGAACACTGAGGCGGACCGATGTAATGTTCTTGAACACCACATCGATCGTGATGTCGTCAAGCACCATCTGTTTCGTTTTCACGACCTGTTCTGCTCCCGGATACGGTGGCACTCTGCAAAAGCCAGATCACATCGACGTGACGTTTACAATACGGAGCAAAACGGTTGCGTGCAAGGGTTGAAACCCTCTTTTTGTCGTTTTGGCTGCCTGGATAACGCGGTGACAGGCCTCTTTTTTTTATCGTCCAGGCAGCGCCGGACAGAGATCGACGGCCCCCTGACACTGATCGAACAAGAACAGCAGCCCCGGCAGGCTACACCCCACACGATGGCCTGCGCAAGCGGCACCATCGTCAGGAGCGGCGGGAATTCCACCCGATACCGCTGAGAAACAGTGGTCGGCCGAATCGGTCTCACCGCTTTTGGGAATACCATGCAGCCTATGGATGCTGCCGCTGATAGTCCCCGGCCGGAAAACTGATCGGCACGCCTTCGTACGGGGTCATCCTGGTGGTGCGCCGGGATTGGACCTCACGCATACTTTTCAGGACATCGATGCTGCTCATCAACCCCTTCGTATGCCGGGCCAACTTGATCGACAGGCCGGCAATCTGCGCCAGGGCACTGACGAAATTGACATCGTTGAGGGTAAACTCCCAGGGCTCCGCGGTATAGACCCGAATGGCGCCGAGCAACTTGCCATGCACCTGGATCGGCACCGACAGGATCGAGACGATGCCCTCCTTTTTCGCCGCTTCCGGGTACTGGATCCGCGGATCATCCATCACATCGTAAATTGCCACCGGCCCATCCTTGAGCGACTCGGAAATGGACTGCAGGGCACTGACCGGCCCTTTGTTGAGATATTCATTGCTCAATCCGTACGAAGCGGCTATCTCGAGTTCGTCGGTTTTGTGATTGAGCAAAAACAGGACACAGCCCTTGACGCCCAAGGCGGTCTTGATGCCCTCCACGGTCATCAAGACCACTTCTTCCGGCTCTTTGGAGTGCGAGATTGCATTGGAAATCCTGATGAACGTTTCGTAATTGATCAAGTGCTCTTTCATAACGTCCTCCTCTCTTCTACCCCGGCTGCTGAGTGGAAACGGCTCGACTACCGTTTCCGCCTTCCGGTTCTTTTTGCCGCTCCCTGTCCCATCACGCCGTGACGTGTTGCCGACTCATGCTGCCGGCGCTCAAGACAAGGTTTCGGTTCGTGAAACCGGTTGCTTCCCGAATGCAGGTTTGGCGTGGGGCCTTCGGTTTACTCGATAAGACTGGTACCTATGAACAAAGCCGGGCGCCCCTGTGCAGGCGGCCCGGCTTTCTCAGAAGACCCGTGGCTTTCCGTCCCCGTCTCGCGGCGGGTTTGGCTTTATCTTATCGGCAGGTGTTCACCTGTCTTAATCCTATCGAATTTGAGGAGGAACTGTCAAGCTCCTCGACAACAGCTTTCCAAAGATAAGCCATCGGCCCACCCGCGCCACGATATAACGAGCTATCTAAACGAGTTTCAGCAAGAAAACGTTTTGGGACCATGCCGAAATGCAACCGCTGCCAAGCCTCTGTCGTCTCTGTACTACTCCTGGACGGATCGGACGACCGGTATATGAATGACTATCGTGGTCCCCGAACCGGACGCACCTTCCACCGTAATCAATCCGCGGTTCTGCTTGACGATGCCGGATGCGGCGGCCAGCCCGAGACCGACTCCTTC
>CAYSSK010000096.1:2295-14521 GCA_964433645.1 uncultured Desulfofustis sp. | reverse complement strand
TGGTGGCGATGCAGGGACTTGAACCCCGGACTCTGCGGATATGAGCCGCATGCTCTGACCAGCTGAGCTACATCGCCGTTGTGCAAAGGTCACAATTGATACATCATTGTCTTTTGGGTGTCAACCATTTCTTGGCCGGAACCGCCCTGTTTCTGGCCTGCCCGGCACTCCACGGGAGAAAACAAAACAGGGGAACCGCGCGAGCGGCTCCCCTGTGATTAGAACATCCGGGTGAAACCGGAGGAACTGCGGGAGGGCATTACATCATGCCGCCCATTCCTCCCATACCGCCCATGCCGCCCATACCGCCCGGAGGCATGCCGCCGCCGCCGCCGTTGTCCTTCTCATCCGGAATCTCGGCGATGATTGCCTCGGTGGTCAGCAGCATGGATGCTACCGAAGCGGCGTTCTGTAAGGCGGTGCGGGTCACCTTGGCAGGATCGATGACACCGGCCTCGATCAGGTCGCCATACTCTTCAGTCGTCGCATTGAAGCCGTTGGCGCCTTTGAGGTTCTTCACATGCTCGACCACGATGGAGCCTTCGTGCCCGGCGTTGTTGGCGATCTGACGAATCGGCTCTTCCAGGGCGCGCAGCAACAGCTTCTTGCCGATGGCTTGCTCACCTTCGAGTTCAAGGGCCTGCAGGGCTTCCAGGCAGCGGATATAAGCAACGCCGCCGCCGGGCACCACGCCTTCTTCAACAGCGGCACGGGTCGCGTTCAACGCATCCTCGACGCGAGCCTTCTTCTCTTTCATCTCAATTTCGCTGGCAGCACCGACGTTGATGACGGCAACACCGCCGATCAGTTTGGCCAGCCGCTCCTGCAGTTTCTCGCGATCGTAATCGGAGGTGGTGTCCTCGATCTGGGCGCGAATCTGCTTGACGCGGGCGGCGATCTGCTCTTTCGAGCCGGCGCCGTCGATGATGGTGGTGTTGTCCTTGTCGACGACGATCCGCTTGGCGGTGCCGAGGTCGTTGAGGGTGATGTTCTCGAGTTTGATGCCGAGATCCTCGGTAACGACCTGGCCGCCGGTCAGGATGGCAAGGTCCTGCAGCATGGCCTTGCGACGATCGCCAAAGCCCGGGGCCTTGACGGCGGCAACGTTGAGGGTGCCGCGCAGCTTGTTGACCACCAGGGTTGCCAGCGCCTCGCCTTCGACATCCTCGGCGACGATGAACAGGCCCTTGCCCATCTTGGCAACGGACTCGAGAATCGGCAGCAGGTCCTTCATGCTGGAAATTTTCTTCTCGACGAGCAGCAGATACGGATCGTCCATGGCGACTTCCATGCGCTCCGGATCGGTGACGAAATACGGGGACAGATAGCCGCGATCGAACTGCATACCCTCGACGACATCCAGGGTGGTCTCCATCGATTTGGCTTCCTCGACGGTGATGACGCCCTCTTTGCCGACTTTGTCCATGGCCTCGGCGATGATATTGCCGATGGTCTCGTCACTGTTGGCCGAAATGGTACCGACCTGGGCGATCTCTTTCTGTTCTTTGGTCGGGGTGGCGATCTCTTTGAGTTTGTTGACGACGACCTCGACGGATTTATCGATGCCGCGTTTGAGTTCCATCGGGTTGTTGCCGGCGGCCACCAGCTTGGCGCCTTCCGTGTAAATGGCCTGGGCCAGGATGGTTGCCGTGGTGGTGCCGTCACCGGCAACGTCGGAAGTTTTGGAAGCGACTTCCTTGACCATCTGGGCGCCCATATTCTCGAACTTGTCTTTCAACTCTATCTCTTTGGCAACGGTGACGCCGTCCTTGGTAATGGTCGGGGCGCCGAACGATTTCTCGATCAGCACGTTACGGCCTTTGGGCCCGAGGGTTACCTTGACGGCATTTGCCAGGGTATTGACGCCGGTGAGTATCATCTCACGGCCTTTGACACCGAATTTAATTTCTTTTCCTGCCATTGGACTTCTCCTTTATCTTTTCAAGCATTTAAAAGTACGGTTAACACAATGATTCCCGAGGAAACACTGCTATTCCACGATTCCCAGGACGTCATCCTCACGCATGATCAGATAATCCTCGCCGTCAAGCTTCACATCGGTGCCGCCGTATTTGGAGAACAGGACGACATCTCCTGCCTTGACCTGCAGGGCAGTGCGCTCTCCGGAATCATTGACTTTACCCGGACCGACAGCGACAACCTTGCCCTGGGCCGGTTTTTCTTTGGCACTGTCGGGGATGATAATGCCACCGGCGGTTTTCTCTTCCTCTTCAAGTCTCTGAACAAGAAGGCGGTCATTCAACGGACGAATTTTCATTGTTTCCTCCTATACTGCTTCGATCTGTAATGTTTGTATTTACCGGGACCGTCTCGCCCGAACAGGCATGGTCCCGCTCGATGCGCCCACGAACCGGGGCTGTCTCAGAACAGGGCAAACTATAGGAGTGGATAAACAAAAATCAAGGGGCGCCGCAATTTTTTTTCCCCCGCTCCGTATAGTTGGCTATCTTCCCGAATTTTCGTTCAGAGAAAGGATCGGCAGCAACAATCCCGCCGGCTCAACCAACCCGCATCGTCCAATTGAAGGGATCCTCGCTCCGGCCGTACTGGATCGCCTGCAGCTCTTCGAACAGTCGCTCGGCCAGCGGCCCGGCACCACCCTGATTGATCGGATAACCGGTATCGTCGCAGAACAGTTCCCCGACCGGGGAAATAACCGCCGCGGTTCCGGTGGCGAAAGCCTCTTTAAGCGTACCGTCCTGAGCTGCGGCGAGCACTTCGTCGATGGTTACCGGCCGCTCAACCACCTCGATATCCCAGCTGCGGGTCAGCCTGATCACCGAGTCCCTGGTGATACCACCGAGTATCGAACCGCCCAGCGGCGGGGTGACCACGGTGTCGCCGAGCATGAAGAAAATATTGCTGGTACCGACCTCTTCGACGTAACGGCGCTCACAGGCGTCGAGCCAGAGCACCTGGGTATATCCGGCCTTTTTGGCCATCTCGTAGGCAAGCAGGGAAGCGGCGTAATTCCCGGCAGTCTTGACCTCGCCGACCCCGCCTTTGACCGCCCGGACATAATCGCGGCAGACGTAGATCTTCGTCGGACTGAATCCTCCTCCATAATATGAGCCGACCGGACTCATGATCAGATAGAAAATATACGTCTCCGCCGGCTTGAGGCCGAGATACGGATCGACGCCGATCATGGTCGGCCGCAGATAGAGCGAGGCGCCGTTTGCATCCGGGATCCAGTCGCGATCGAGATAGACCAGTGCCTTGAGGCCCTGGAGCACCAGGTCGACCGAAAACCGCGGCATGCTCAGGCGAACCGCACCGCGATTCATTCGCTCCAGGTTGTCGAGCGGACGGAACAGAAAAATCTGCCCATTCTCACCTCGATAGGCCTTGAGACCTTCGAAAACAGCCTGGCCGTAATGGAGGACCGTTGCCGCGGGATCGAGCTGGAACGACTGATACGGGCAGATCCTGGCCTGGTGCCAGCCCTGTTCACGATTCCAGTCCATCCGGAACATGTGGTCGGTGAAATGCTTGCCGAAACCAAGAGCCTCGACCGTCGGTCTGGGTTTGGGAATCGCCGTCTTTTCCAGCGAAATATCAATATCTTTCCACATGATACCGTCTCCGTACACAACGAAATTTGTTTTTTAATTGAATCCTGATGGTTTATACTGTACCAGTAGCGACAAGCCATTCGGGTTACCAAAATAACTCAGCACGATTGCTAAATGCAAACACAATCGCGCTGTACAGCATGCCGACACGCTCCACCGTCACCATGACCGATCAGATCACCCGGCACCACTATCCGACCAACGGACCAAGCCCGATGCAGGTTCGCTATTTTCTGCTGGTACTGCTGGTATCCCTGTTTTTTCTCGGCCGGGTGCTGTTTCCATTCTGGTCGATCCTGGTGCTTGCGTTCCTGCTCTCCAGTTTTTTCCGGCCGATCTATTTATTCTTCAATCGGTGGCTGCCGGCGACAGTGGCCTCGATCCTGACCTGCCTGCTGATAACCGCCATCGTTTTCGTCCCTGTGGTCCTCTTCGTCGGCGCCCTGTCCAACGAGGCCCTGACCGTTTATCAATGGGGCCGGGACAGTCGGGTCTGGCTGCAAATCCAGGTCCTGATCCAGGAAAGCCCGCTGATCGGCCAAGTCCAGCAATACCTCAGCGAAATCGGCATCAACTTCAATGCCTCGCAGATCTCGGACACCCTGTCGGCCTTCGTCAAGGTCGCCGGGTTGATGCTCTACAACCAGGCCAGCGCCTGGGCTGCCAATATCATGCAATTCCTGTTTCTTTTCGTGATGATGATCCTGGTCATCTTCTTTTTGCTCATCGATCTGCCTCGTCTGATCGATTTTTTGATCCGCATGTCACCGCTGCCCGAGGATGAGGATCGACTGCTGGTGAAAAAATTCGAGCAGATCGCCTCCGCGGTGTTGAAAGGAAACGGCATCTGCGGCCTGCTGCAGGGAATTCTCGGCGGTGCGGTCTTCTCGGTTCTCGGTCTCAATTCGCCGATTCTCTGGGGCTTTATCATGGGTATCCTGGCTTTTCTGCCGATCTTCGGCATCGGCCTGGTGATGATTCCCGCTTCGATCATCCTCGCCTTCAACGACCGGCTCGGCGCCGGTATTTTCCTGTTCTGTTTTTACCTGGCCCTATCCCTGCCCGTAGAATACCTGCTCAAGCCAAAACTGGTCGGTGACCAGGTGAAAATGCACACCATGCTGGTCTTCCTCTCCATTATCGGCGGGCTGAGCGTCTATGGAATCCTCGGTATTATTTACGGGCCGATCATCGTCACCGCCTTTCTGACCCTGTCGGAACTCTACTTGAAAAAATACGATTATTACGTGCAGAACCACTAGACCTGCGCAACTCGCCAAGCCTATCGGCCGAACCATCTGTCCCGAACCATGCGGCAACGGGTGGAAGAAACGGTCAAATGCTCCTTCTTCATGTTATGCAAGGTTCCCTGCGCCGGCCCGAGACGAGACGTCACCACCGGTCATCGGCCGGCGCGGTCTTCCCCGCGGCCCCGTACTATCCTTCAAGAAAGGCCTTAAGCCGCTGCAACCCCTCCGCGATATCATCGACCCCGATTCCGGAATAGGCCAGCCGCAGAAAGAAACGGTCTTCCCCCGGCAGCGGCGTGCCGAAATGCGAGCGGGCGCACATCGACACCCCGGTTTCCTGGAGAATGGCAGCCAGAAAAGCCTGATAGGCGGTGAACCCCTTGTTGGCCATGGCGCGGGTGACATCCGGCCAGAGGTAAAAGGTCGCGTCCGGGCGGTAACAGGTGATTCCGTCAATATCGTTGAGCAGATCGACGCAGCGATCGCGCCGCCGTTTCAACTCGGCAAGGATCTCCCGAATCGGCTGCTGATCACCGGTCAATGCCTCGACAGCGGCCCACTGGACGAAATGGTTGGCGCACGACTCGTCGTTGACATTCATCTTGCCGATGATGCTGATGATCTCCTTTGGTCCGAGGGCCGCCCCGAGGCGCCAACCGGTCATCGCGAAGCGTTTTGAAAACGTATAGAGAACGACACTGCGTTCTTCCATACCCGGCTCGGAAACGATCGATGCCGACTGGCCGTCGTAATGAATGTCGAAATATGCCTCGTCGAGCAGCACGATCAAATCGTGACGAACGGCCAACTCGGCAATGCGCCGCCGGTCCGCACCACTGCACTCGGCGCTGGTCGGATTGTGCAGGTCATTGACGATCAGAATTTTGGTCCGCTCGTTGATCGCCGCTTCCAGGCCATCGATGTCGAACGTGAAGTTGGTGTCGCCCGGAACGACCCCATAGGGCACCGCCACCCCCCCGTGAAACTGGATCTGCGATTCGTAGATGGGAAATCCCGGATTCGGGTAGAGGACCTCGTCGCCGGGATTCATCAACGCCAACAGAAACTTGGAGATGACCGGCTTGCCACCGGGCTGGATGGCGATCTGCTCGACGGTATAGGAGGTCCCCCGCGTCCGCCGGAAGTCCTCGGCCAGCGCCTCGCGCAGCTCGGGAATGCCGACACTGGGGGTGTAGCCGGTTTTACCGGCCCGCAGTGCCCGGCACGCCGCTTCGGCGATATGGGCCGGCGTCGCCAGGTTCATATCCCCGAGATGAAACGGGAACACCCGATTGCCGGCCGCCGCATGGGCCTTCGCATGCTCCGCCACCAGAAAGGCGGTCTCCACGCCGAGCTTGCCGACCCGATCGGCAAGGCGATAGCTGTCTTTCATGGTTATTCTCTCTTTCTGATCTGGGTCATCATCTATCGTCCCCGCTGCGACAAAGCCAATGCCGCCCGACTGTTCAGAGCCCGTTTCGGTCACCGTCAGCCGGCGAGAACCCGCCAACCAGCTGCGGTTTTAACCCAATTCGGCATATCAGGCAAGCCCCGGCACCGACGATCATCGTCGAAGCGTGCTTCGATCCGGTGACAACAACAAGCTGAGCATCGACAGGCGCACTCGATTCACCGGCGATACGCGGGAGATGGCCGACCACCGAGATAAATGGCGTCGAGGTAGGACAATTTGCGCGGCAGCTGGGCCGGAGTGCCCCGGGCCACCAGAAAGCGAGCCGGCCTGCCGCCGGCGATGCGCCCCCATTGTCGCTCCAGGCCAAGCAGCACGGCATTGTTCTCGGTGGCACAATGGATCGCTTCCTCAAGCCGGTAGCCGGCCCTGATCAGCAGTTTCATCTCCTCAACCACGGCCTCGCCGTACAGCACCCCGGCACTGCCGGCATCCGATCCTAAAGCTACCCGGACTCCGCACTGACGGGCGATGGCAACCTGCTTGAGCTGATGCTCGAGGGTCTTTTCGATTACCCGCCGATCGGCCGTCCCGTGACAGGTTTCGATATGGTCGGCATAGGCCTTCATCGGGTACATCGTCGGCACCCAGAAGATGCCGCTCTGCGCCATCAGCTCAAGGTTCTCCCGGCCCATGAAATAACCGTGTTCCACGGAGTCGCAGCCGGCGGTGACCGCCGCCCGCACCGGCAGCCGGCCGTTGGCATGAACCATGACCTTTTTGCCCTGAGCATGGACCCGAACCACCAGCTCAGCAAGTTCGGCGGTACTGAACTGAGGCTTGGTTTCCCGGCCGAACTCGCTGAGACTGTTCAACCCGGAGTTGACCACCTTGACCTGGTCGACCTGCTGCCCGTCCTCTTCCCAGCGCTCGGCCAGGGCCTGCCTATCGATCGGCCGACCGCCGATCAGGCTGCCGTAACGGCCCTGGCGGAAATAGGCCCGACCGGATCGTTTGACCAGCACTTCAGCGTCGCCCGTTCGCTCGGGACGATAGTCCAAAAGGCAGCCGAGGCGGTCGCCGCCGTCGCGCACCGCCAGCACACCATGGCCGAATAGCTGGCGCAGATGCTCATCGATCACCGGGCGCAGCTGGAGGCAGTCGGCATACTGTTGCGCCTGCCTGACACTCTGATCGATACTGCCGCTCATACAGAGATGTACATGGCTGTCGAGCAGCGGCGGGACAATGGTACAATGCGACAGATCGGTCAATCGGGCCGGATCGGGCAGATCCGCTCCGTCTGCCGGAGAGATGGCGGCGATCAGCCCGCCACTGATGGTCAGCAGCTGTCGTTGTCGCGCCTTCTCACCGCTCCCGTCGATCAGCCAACCGGCCAGAACATAATGGGCTGTTTCCTTTTCGGTCATCATCTCACCGTTGTTGAGGCACGCCATTGGACCGGTTGCCCGGTCGGTCAGGAGAGGGTTCGCAGCAGTTTTTCCAGATCGGCATCGACGTCGAACCGGCCGTACTCCCTCTGCCGTGGCGGTTCATCAGGAGGCAGCTCGAGGTGCAGCGCATCGAATATCAGCTCGTCGAGCAGCGCCAGTTCCCGGCGCACCATCTCTTCAGACTCCGGCGGCACCGGGTAGCGTTGCATCAGTAATAGCTCGAGACCGTACTGCTCGCTTTTTCGGGCGAAGGCCTCAACCTCGTACAACGTCTTGAGCGTGTGCCGGCGTTTGTCGAAAAGATAGTGCTCCAGTTCGACCCCGGCCGGCTTTTCACCGGCCAGCGCGACCATCAGTGCAAAAAGCGCGTCGAACCGCTCCCGCCGGGATGAGGTCCGGCGCACCAGCGTGCAAAAAAGCTCACTCGTCGATTCGGAGAGACGCACTTTACCGCGGCGCAGCAGGGCCCGGGCGGCCAGCAGCTGGTCGACATTGACCGTCTCCTGCAACACCGTGCATAGCCGTTCATCGAGCTGCCGGTCAAGAGCGAGCCGGTCGAGAAATTGCTTGACCGGCGCCTGGTCGCACGGCAGCTGCACGGTGACTGCCGCACCTTCCGTCACGATCGGCACCGATTCCCGGCTCTGAAGAAGACGCTCGGCAACGGCGGCAACGCTGAGTTCGTCGATACCGGCAGCACTCAAAATCCCTTCGACATCCCGGCGCAGCTGCTCGCTCGGTGAAAAAATCAGCTGCAGCAGCGGCTCCCGGGCATCGTCTTCAGGGTCGAGCAGCACCGACTCGAAGTCGGCGGGACTCAAACCATACGTGGACTCGGCAAATTCCCGGACCTCCCGATCCACGATCAACCCGCCGTCCAGATGATGCAGCAGGCACTGCACCAGATCTTCATGGTACTCGTTAGCGGCCATGGGCGTGAAATCTCCTTGATGTTTAAAGACAACCGAGAGACATTCCGGAGCAGTGTCCGCAAGACAGGGCTCCGCTATTTTGATATACTATAACAACAACGCACCCGGATGCAGACGGTGCCGCTCTGTTTTTTTCGATGAGCATCGCCGTCTCGTCGATTACTCCCGGAGGTTCGCCGATGTTTACTCCCGCCTGCCTGCCGATTCTGATCGGCAGCCTGCCGCTCACCGATCACCACGAGGCGCTGCGCCAAATCCTGGCCACCACCCCCGACATCCCGCTCTGGCCGCAATTACCGAAAAATCCGAAGGAGGGGATGCTCCGCCAGTTTCTCGACGGGTTCCCGGGACTGACCGAGGAGGGCGGCCGCTTCTGGATCGACACGGACCGGCCGTCCTTTGCCGAGGAAATGACTCGTTTCTACGAAGATGTCCTGCAGAGTGCAGACACCGCCGAGCTGCCGGAGGAGTCGCGTTTTTCCCTGTCCGAGCAAACGGCTCGCGGCTTTTCCGTGCTACGCGAGGCCCTGCCCCGTCTCGACCGCCTGCCGCTGTCCGTCAAAGGCCAGGTGACCGGTCCGATCACCTGCGGCATCGGCGTCAAGGATCAGCACGGCAGGCCGCTTTTTCATGACGACAGCCTGCGCGACGTACTGATCAAGCTGCTCAGCCTGAAAGCCCGCTGGCAGGTCGAGCGACTGCGCCCCTGGTGCAGGGAAACCGGGCCGCTTCTGTTCATCGATGAACCGGGCATGGTCAATTACGATTCGACCGCCTTTCCCGGTACCTCCCGTGCGGCAGTCTGCTCGTCCATGGCGGAGGTGATCGCGGCCGTCAAGGACAGCGGCGGATCGGCCGGTATCCATATCTGCGCCAACGGCGACTGGGCACCGGCGCTGCAGTCGGCGGCGGACATGATCAGCTTCGACGCCTTTTCCTATTTCGACAATCTCATCCTCTACCACGACGAGCTGCTCGCCTTTCTCGCACGCGGCGGTATCCTGGTCTGGGGCATCGTGCCCACCGGCGATCCGCTTGCTGTCGCCGCCGTCACCGAAGACGAACTGCTGGCGCGCTGGCAGGAGCAGATGGACCGGGTCAGCGGTCTTGGTTTTGCCGCCGACCGGCTGCAGGAGCAAGCCCTCATTGCCCCGGCCTGCGGCACCGGCTCGTTGCCCCCGCAACTGGCCGAGCGCGTCCTGCGGCTGACCGCTGCTCTGGCCCGGCGGATCAGGGGCGAGTAACCCGGCACGACGCACCCGCTGCGGTCTCAATACAGCAATCGATGCCGCAGTTCCCGCGGCAGATGGGCGGCCACCGCCGCCAGCAGGAACGCGGCGCACACCGTCGGTGCGGCCGGCAGGAACCGGTGATAGGCCACCCCGAGCAGCAGCAGTTTCACCAGCGTACTGACGCCTGCCAGTTCACGGTACCATTGCCGGTGCCGCAGTGATTCCGTCCCCGTCAACAGCACGCCGCTGAGCAGTGCCAGCCAGAGATAGAAAGCAGGCGGTCCGGCCGGCCAATCGAGCAGGAACGAGGCGAGGACAACTCCGCCGCCCACCTGATGTCCGGCCCTGATCACCACCGACCCCAGTAACACCCAATAGGGGCGATCGCCGATCCGCCCGCAGGCCGGCGTCCTGCCGGTTTCCTGTCGCTTGTCTGCAGCCATAAACTCCTCCGCGCCGTGGACTCTTGTATTTTCCAAGATTATTCATGAGTAATCAGATTTGCGGCAAAGTCTTTGCTGGTTTTTTCTTGCAAGACGGCAGAAAATTTTTCTTGTTTTTTTATGACAGGCTTCCAGGTGTAAGGTACTCAAGGAACTGAGAAGTCGCTGTTCGCGCTGTCAGAACGTGGCGTTTATCGAAATCGCTCCTGAAACCGGGAAAAAAAATCGTGCGCTGCTCCTGCGGGAAATCATCCGCTTACCTGATCAATTATCGCCAATCGTCACGGACCTCATCTTCCATCGGGGCCCAGGCGGTCCCCGCCAACACCAAAGAGAGAAGGATCCAGGTCTGTGAAACCTCCACTGACGGAATCGGTTTTCTCATCCCGATCGAGTTCCCCCTGTCACTGCATCGAGCTGACGAAATCCGCATCAAATATCAGGGCGGCGGCGCACTGACACAGCGCCCGTTGGCGATCAAAAACATGAACGGCAACCGGGTTGGAGCACCACACGTCTGACGTCCTGGCGGCCCGAGTGCCGCTCTTCAACAACTGGGGCTAGTCGCTACCGGCTCGAGCCGGGCGAAGGCCCCGGCTAACCCATCGGCGTCAGGGGTGGCCGCTCCTTTACCCCGGTCTTCCGTTCTTTTTCAGATCTCCGCTGCAGATACCCCTCGGAATATTCGAACAGCACATCTTTCCTTCCTTCGGCCTTCTGCGCCCAAGCCCACCAATGGTCCTTGATCTTGAAATTGGCATAGTGCGGGTGCTGCATGACCAGCAATGAATAAATGAGCTCCACATGCGGTTGATCAAGCTCATCATCTCCCATACCGGCCATGAAGACTCCATCTGTTTTCCGTTTCCCCTCCGCCACCTTACTCCGATACGTCCATTGCAGATCGTCGAAAACGATCCAGCCGTCGGGCTTGAGCAGCTTATCTATGAGGAAAAAAGCGGCGCTGTCGATAGTCCAGTTTTTCGCCCCGTCAAGAAAACAAAAATCGTAGATCGGCGTACAAACGCCATCGCAACTGTTGGCCTCAATCTCTTTTTTGAGAAACCACGTGTAGCTGGTCGGTTCGCGCCTGACGTTCACCTGGCTCTCCAGGCCGGTCATAGCCAACAACTCTTCTATGGCGGGGTGCTGCCACTCCCGGGCGGGCAGCAGGTCGATACAGGTGATCCGGCCACTGCCGTTTTTTGCCAAGGCCGCAGCCATGTAGCAACTGGAGGCGCCATGGCCAAATCCGAGTTCAAGGCAGTTCTGCGGTTTTTCCTGGACAATAAACCGGTAAAGGTCCTGTGCCATTTCCGGCAAGATATAGGGGACCCCGGCGATACGTTCTTGTATCTCTACAAATTCCATAATAATTTCCTGTCAGTGGGTAACATCCTCAAGCGCAGGGTGCCTTTGTCCTGTCCTGCTCCTCCAGCCTATCTTTTTTCTCTGACGAGTTCCAGCTTTGATTGCAAGAAACGTCTGCCCCCTTCTTCTTCAAGGCGGCAGCAAAAAAAAATCATCGAAGAGTCTTGACTTTCAAAGTGCTGTTTTTATTATTATCGCCGATCAAACGTTATACTGAACTACTTGCTATAACAACGTTTTTCATCGAGCAACGAATTACCAGGGCGGAGGCGCGGTCGGCCCCCGCTGGTCATCGCGCGTGGCAACCGCCGCGGCTTTTCAAAACCTCAGCGCACCCCTTCGCTGGCGGTACGTGCTTTGCACCGCGGCTCTGCCCGGCCGCGGCCCCGCTCCGCTCCATGCTGAACAGTATATGGAGAGACTCTCATGATACAGGTTGATTCCATCTCTCGATCGTATGGCAATTTTGTGGCGGTCGACGGGGTCTCGTTTACCATCTCACCGGGAGAAATCGTCGGCCTGCTCGGCCACAACGGC
>CAYSSK010000096.1:0-2195 GCA_964433645.1 uncultured Desulfofustis sp. | reverse complement strand
ACGGCGAACAGATCAGCTATACGTTTGCCGCGTTGCCGGATGATGACAGCGCCTTTGCCCTGCGCGTGTCAAATCGCTCCAATTTTTTCAAGGTCTACGGCTGGCTGGTGAACGATCTGCAGAGCTATGATCGCCAGAAGCTGACGACGCCGGCCGATTTAACAGATACCCCGTCGGCGGACGAGGATACAGCCACCGCACCGGACCCGCAGCAACAGTAGGAAGATGGTGGTAGGTTTTTTGTATATAAATCTGCTACTTGAGGATAAACTTTTCTGCCGGATGCCGCCTCGCCATGGACCGACTGGACGGAGAATCGGGTCCGATAGGAAGCGGAGAGGACATCCGCACCAGGTTCCCCCCCATCAGGGCAAGGCCGGCCACGCCTATCTGCGCCAGTTTTTCCATTGATCCGCTCCTCGGTGATCGTTGTCTGTCGTCTGCTCGCCGGCTCCTTTTGGTGTCGGCAACCTGGCAGCATGATAAATGCGTGACTATCCTTTCGTCAACGACTTCGTGCCGCAGAGCAACATGGCGCACATGGTGAAAATATGGCAAAATAAAGTGTTGTTTTCCCTCTCCGACAATTGGATCACTATGAAAACCGTCCTGATTACCGGGGCTACCGGATACATTGGCCGTAGATTGTGCCATCGCCTGCTGGCCGGGGGCCGCTATCGCATCCGCCTGCTCGTCCGCAACCCGAAAAAAGTCCAGGCAGCAATAGCCGGCACGACGGAGATAGCCACCGGCTCCACGTTCGCTAGAGACTCTTTGAAAGCGGCCCTGGACGGGGTCGACACCGCCTTCTACCTGATCCATTCCATGGGCGAACGGGACGACTATCGCCGTCTGGACCGGGAGAGCGCCGAGAATTTCCGCAGCGCCTGCATCGATGCCGGCGTGCGGCGCATTATCTATCTCGGCGGACTCGGCGTTCGGGAAAGCGCCAGCACGCACCTGCTCAGCCGGATCGAAACCGGTGAAAGCCTGTCCGCCGAACCGGAGCGGATCGACACCATCTGGCTCCGTGCCGGCGTGATCATCGGCTCCGGCAGTGCCAGCTTTGAGATCGTCCGCAACCTGGCCCAGAAACTGCCGGTCATGATCACCCCGCGCTGGGTGCGCACCAAAACCCAGCCGGTGGCCATCGACGATGTGCTCTCCTATTTGGAGCAATCCATCGAACTCGACCATCGCGGCAACCTAGTGGTGGATATCGGCGGTGAGCCGCTCAGTTTTCAGGACATGATCGTCCAGGCCGGTCGGGCCATGGGACTGCGCCGTTACCTGGTGCCCGTTCCCTTATTGTCTCCGCGTCTCTCCTCCTATTGGCTGATCCTGTTCACCCCGATCCCCTACCGGCTCGCCTCGGCACTGGTGGAAGGGCTGAAGAGCGAAACGATTCTGCAAAACGACAACGGTGCCCGCTACTACCCCGACATCCGGCCGCAGAGCTTCAGTGAGGCGGTTGGAGCCGCAGTCAGGGACCTGGAACATCACCAGGTAGTCAGCCGCTGGTGCGACAGCAGCGGCCTGCAGGCCTGCGACATCACCGATTTCGACGACCCGGCCGGCGCTATCCTGCGCGATACCCGGGTCATCCCCTATACCGAGGGCGAGGAGCAGGCGGCGGTCTTTTACAGCGCCTGCCGGCTCGGCGGCGAACATGGTTGGTTTCGCTACCAGTCGTTGTGGCGCCTGCGCGGCCTGATCGACAAACTGCTCGGCGGCTACGGCCTGTCCCGAGGGCGCCGGCAAACCGGTGAGCTGCGGGTCGGCGATGCGATCGATTTCTGGAAAGTGGTCGACATCCGGGAGGGTAAACGGCTGCTGCTCTATGCCCAGATGAAACTCCCCGGCCGGGCCTGGCTCGAATTCGACGTCCAGCCCGATCAACTGGTGCAGACCGCGCACTTCCTGCCGCGTGGCCTGCTCGGCCGGCTCTACTGGTACAGCGTCGTGCCGTTGCACAATCTGGTTTTCGCCGACCTGGCCCGGGCGGTGGTGCGCGCTTCGCACGAACCCGCCAGTCCGGTTACCCCCGCGGCTCCCGGTGAACACCGATAGACTGACTGTAAAATGATCATCATGCTTGCTTCTCTGTGGTACAGATTCGGCCGCCGGCTGGTCGGTTTTTCCCTGCTCTGGTGGCTGTTGACCGGCGGCTCTGTCGATTCCTGGCCGGTCGGAGT
>CAYSSK010000095.1:0-14538 GCA_964433645.1 uncultured Desulfofustis sp. | reverse complement strand
CTGACCTTACGGGCGAAAAAGAAGTTGGCCAATTGCGCCGCGGCGTAGCGGGCCGAGGCCATGAAATTGACATAGGTGTCGGGAACCAGCAGAAAGACGCCGACCAGCGCCGACAGCAGCAGCACGACAAACAGGGCGGGAAAAATCCGTTTGACCCGGCGGGCGTAAAAATGGGCAAAGGAAAAGATTCCCTGCCGGTTTTCTCGCAGGATAATCAGCGTGATCAGGTATCCGGAGATGACGAAAAAGACGTCGACCCCGAGGAAACCGCCGGGCAGCAGCTGCGGGTAGAGGTGGTAGCAAAAGACGGAGAGGACCGCGACCGCACGCAGACCGTCGATGTCCGGTCGATACCCGATACGTGGTGAGCCGGCAGCCATATTACCTGAAAAGCGCCTTGATACAGTCATCGATAGTCATCTCGGGCACGAAGGCCGGCCGGCCGGTTTTCGCCGGGACCGGTTGCCGCCGCGGGGTTCATTATTGCTCAAAATGGGGGAAGTAATGGCGTAAATGGGGAAAAATAGCAAGGAGCATTCACCGCATCGTTTCTCCTGGCAACGAGCGGTGAAAAGATTTATAGTTGCCGGCTGTCGTCAATCGTGCAGCGACTCCCCGGCCGGGCGCACGCTGCTCTTTTTTTGTATGGGAAGCCAGCCGATGTCCGCCAATCTGAAAGTTCTCTTTGCCCTGACCCTGGTTCACTTCACCGGGGATTTCTACAGCTCTTTCATCAATCCCCTGTTCCCGATTTTCGTCGAAAAACTCGATCTTTCCCTGGCCCAGGTCGGTATCATCGCCGGTGCCATCCGGATGATGGCCTTTATCATTCAGCCTTCGGTCGGCTACCTGGCCGATCGTTACCCGACCCGGATCTTCATTTTTATCGGCCTGTCGCTGGCCGTCATCTTCATCCCGCTCTCCGGCCTGGCCCCCAATTTCTGGGTACTCTTGTTCTGCGTCACCATCGGCTCCATCGGTTCGGCCATGTTCCACCCCTCCGTTACCGGCATGATACCGCTCTATGCCGGTCGCCACGCCGGTTTTTCGATGTCCATCTTCAATACCGGCGGCACGCTGGCCTTCGGGCTCGGACCGCTGTTCATCACCTGGGTCGTGGCCACCTTCGGCCTGTCGGCGATGCCGGCCACCATGATCATCGGCCTGCTGGTCATCGGTTATCTGCTCGTCGTCATCCCGCAACCACAGAGCGAAGGACTCAAGGACTTCGGTTTTCTCGGGGCCATCAAGCAAAGTCTCGGCGATGCCTGGAAGCCCGTTTCACTGATCTGGCTGGTGATGTTCCTGCGGGCCGTCGTCGGCCAGTCGTTTTTGACCTTCATGCCGGTACTGTTCGTTCAGCAGGGCTTCAGCGTCGTCGCCGCCGGCGGCATCTATGCCGTCTTCCTGCTCTCCGGCACCGTCAGCGGCCTGCTCTCCGGCTCTATCTCCGACCGCATCGGTTTCAAACCGGTGTTGCTCTTTGTCTTTCTGTTGATGCCGCCGGCGCTCTGGCTGCTCCTTGGCGTCGACGGCGCCTGGGTCTACCTGGGAGCGGTGGTCGCCGGCGGATTCGTGCTGGCCCCGCTGCCGCTTGGTGTCACCATGGCCCAGACCCTGGCCCCGCGAGGGCGATCGATGGTAGCCAGCCTGATGATGGGCTTTGCCTACGGCCTCGGTGGCCTGACCACTCCGTTGATCGGCAAACTGGCGGATATCTACACCATCGAGCCGGTCCTCTCGGCCATGGCGGCCATCCCGCTGCTCGCCGTCGCCGTCATCACGCTGCTGCCGCGAACCAAGGCCAACGGCTGAGCAGGCCGGATGGCGCCACAGCCGAGTTACGACGCATCGAGCGCTTCCCGGACGGCGCAGGCCAAATCCTTTCGGGAAAACGGCTTCTGGATGAAATGAACATCTCGCTCCAGCACGCCGCGATGGGCAATTATCTCGGCGGTATAGCCGGACATGAACAGACAGGCCAGCTGCGGGCATTGCAACCGAAGACGGTCGGCCAAATCGCGGCCGTTCATGCCCGGCATGACCACATCGGTGATCAGCAGAGCCAGTTCCTCACCATGGCTATCCGTCAACGCCAGGGCATCGGCTACGGTCTGCGCGGTAATCACCCGATAGTTGAGCGAGTAGAGGATGCGCTCGGTCAACTTCATGATGGCCGCCTCGTCCTCGACCACCAGGATCAATTCACCGTTACCGATCGGCTGCTGCAGCTCTTGCGGTTCGGCGGGTCCGGTCATCTCCCCCTGGTAGCGGGGCAGGTAGATCTTGAAAGCGGTGCCCTCGCCCGGTTCGCTGTAGACATTGATAAACCCGTCGTTCTGCTTGACAATACCATAGACCGTAGCCAGGCCGAGACCGGTCCCGCGGCCGGTTTCCTTGGTGGTGAAAAACGGCTCGAAAATCCGCTCCCGCGTCGATCGATCCATGCCGCAGCCGTCATCGGCGACACCAAGCATCACGAACTCTCCGGCAACGAAGTCGATGTGGTCCGCGCAATACGCCTGGTCGAAGATTGCCCGTTTCGTCTCGATGGTAATCTTCCCGACATCGGTGATGGCATCACGGGCATTGACGCAGAGATTGGCCAGGATCTGATCGAGTTGGGCCGGGTCCATTTTGACCGGCCACAGTTCCGCCCCGGGCATCCAGGCCAGATCGATATCCTCGCCGAGCAGGCGACGCAGGACCCTGAGCATACTGGCTACAACTTCGTTGAGATCGAGGACCTCGGGTTTGATCGCATCCTTGCGGGCAAAAACCAGCAGTTGCCGGGTAATATCCCGGGACCGGCCGGCGGCGGCCAAGATCTCCCGCAGGTCATCGCGCAGTGAATCGTCTTCGATATCCTTGCGCAACGCCAGTTCGGTATAGCCGATGATGACACTGAGCATGTTGTTGTAATCGTGGGCAACGCCGCCGGCCAGCCGGCCGATCGACTCCATTTTCTGGGCCTGCAGCAACTGGGCTTCAATGAGTCTGGTCTCGGTGATGTCGATGACGATGCCCTGCAGGTGGGTAACCCGGCCGTCACGGTCCCGACGGACCCGGGTCCGGTCATCGACCCACCTGACCCGTCCGTCCTTGGCGATGATTCGGTACGGCTCGTGCGCACAGTCCGGAACATCCTGTTTGGTAATAATCCTATCCACTTCGCTCGCCACCCGCTCCCGGTCGTCTTTATGGAGGATCGATCCATAATTGATGGCCCCGGATAGAAACTCGTCAACATGATAGCCGAACAACTCGAAAACGTTGTCGGAAACGAATTCGACCGGCCAATCCGTGGCGTTCTTCCACAAAAACGCCGCGGCCGGACTCATGTTGATGATCTGGTAGGCCTCCTGCAAACGATGCTCGACCTGCTTCTGCTCGGTGATATCCTGAACGGTTGCAAACACGTGCGTCCCGCCGCCGCTACGGTCGATGCTGCCGACGGTACGGACGAAACGAGTCGCCCCGTCCTTGCGAATGATCCGGTATTCAAGCGGCGTCAAGCGATCCTGGCCGGAGTCGAGGCACTTTTTGAGCCAGCGCGTCACCCGGTCGACATCGTCGGGATGATGAACGGTCGCGTTTATCTGCTGGTAATTGCAAGCGGGCAGGTAGTCATAGCCGAGCAGTTCGCACAGAGACGCCGACCAGCACACCATCCCGTTGTCCGCGTTCCAGGTAAAATCGCCGATGGCAGCGAGTCGCTGGGCGGCAACCAGTCGCTGCTCACTCTGGCGCAGCGCTGCTTCCATCTTTTTCCGCTCCTCGATCTCACGTTCGGCCTCGACCATCTTCTGCTCGAGTTTGCGCACCAGCCGCTCGTTGTACAAAACAAGGAGTTCTTCTTCATCGACCATAGCCGGGTCGGTACCGGGATCGCAGCCGCCGGCGGCGGCAAGCTCTTCGATGGTCCTGATGAAGAGATCCGGTTCGCACGGTTTCTGCAGAAACCGGTCGGCACCGATCTGCAAGGCAAGCGCCTCGTCCTGCGATCCGGTATAGGTGGCGGTGTAAAAGATAAACGGGATGTGACGCAGCGCCTCATCCTTCTTGACCGTCCGGCAGAATTGAAAGCCATCCATCACCGGCATCAGGATATCGCTGACAATCAGTTCGACATCCCCACCAGCGAGCTTTTCCAGCGCTTCTCCGCCATGACAGGCCGTCAGCACCCGATGTCCGTGCCCTGTGAGCAGTGCTTCCAGCAGATAACGACCATCCTGCCGGTCATCGACAATCAAGATGCGCATCGGTCACTCCTTTCCCTGTCGGGATCAGTCACAGATACTTTCTGATTTCGCTGACAAAGGTATCCGGGTTGATCGGTTTTTCAATATATCCGGTGGCGCCGGCGGCAAGAATCCGCTCGCGGTCGCCGGCCATCGCATAGGAGGTGACGGCGATAATCGGTATGCTGCTCAGCTCCGGGTGCGATCGTAGGGTCGCGGCCACGTCGTAGCCGTCCATCTCCGGCAACTGGATATCGAGCAGGATGGCGCGTGGCCGCCGCTCCAGCGCCAGCTCGATACCGACCCGGCCGTTATCCGCCCCGACCACCGTAAATCCATGCTTTTCCAGCAGAAACTTCATCAGATAAAGATTGTTCTGATTGTCCTCGATCACCAGCAGCTGATCACTCATCGCTTCCTCCCGGATGCCTGGGTAGACGAAGGGTGAACGTGCTTCCTACGCCCCATCGGCTCTGCACATTAATGGTGCCGCCCATCAGCTCAACCAGTTTTCGGCAGATGGACAGGCCGAGACCGGTTCCTTCGTGACTGCGGGTCAAGCCGCTGTCGATCTGGTGAAACGGTTGAAAGAGCCCGGCCAGGTCTTCCTCCCTGATGCCGATGCCGCTATCGGCCACCGCCAGCAGATAATGATCCCCGTCACCGCGGCAGCGCACCTCGATATATCCCTGGGCGGTGAACTTTATCGCGTTGTTGAGCAGGTTGAAAAGAATCTGCTCGAAACGTCGCCGATCGGTATGGATCGTTGTGACATCGCGGTCAATGCTCAATCGCAGGTCGAGTCCTTTGTACCCGGCCAGCGGGACGATGCTGTCGACACACTGACCGATCACAGAGGGCAGATCAAACGCCGTCAGGTCGAGGCTCAGCTGGCCGGCCTCGATCTTGGAGATATCGAGTACATCGTTGATCAGGGCGAGCAGATGACGGGAACTGTCGCGCACCATGGTCAACTGCTTGCGCTGTTCGTCGTTGAGCGGGCCGGCCAGTTCCTGGAGCAGGATGCCGGAGAAACCGATGATCGAATTGAGCGGGGTGCGCAGTTCATGGGACATGGTAGCAAGAAAAGCCGACTTCAGCCGGTCGGCCGCCCGCGCCTGCTCCATCGCCGCGGCCAGTTCGGCGGTACGCTCGGTCACCTGCTCTTCCAACTCCGCCGCGTGTTGTCGCACTGTTGCATAGAGGCGCGAATTATCCAGGGCAAGGGCCACCGCAACGCAAATATCTTCGGCAATATCCGAACCGTTTACAAAAGGGGCGAGCGTTCCGCCGGACAGGACGCAGAGCAGCCCGACCACCCTGTCGCGCACCATGATCGGGAAGACGATGCCGGCCCGCCCCTTCGTCTGCTCAGCCGCGGCCGCCGGAAAGGTGCAGACCGGCTCCGCACCGTTGCCGCCGGTTACGCGGCGATAACACGTTTCCGCACAGCGTTGCGCCAAGGCGCCGCTCTCCTCGTCGAGACCGACGGATCGTCCCGGCACCAAGGTGCCGGTGTCACCATCGACCAGGTAGAACGCTCCGACCGCGCAGCCGCTCAATTCAAGGACTCCGTTCAGCGCATGTTCGATAACATGGTCGAGATCGAGCCGCAAAACCGTCGTGCGCAAGATCCGGTTCATAACCTGCAACTGCTCGTTGCGCCGGGCGATCTCCGCGGTTCGCGTGTTGACCTGGCGGCGCAGCGCCGCGCCTCCGGCCAGGGCCAGCAGCAGGAGCGCGCCCGCTCCGACGAGGCTGTTTTTCAGCCAATCCGGTACGCTCAGCCGAACCTCTTCCGCGGTCCACCGTTTCAGCGAACGATAATACACCGATTGCGGATCGCCTTTCAGCTCGCCGAGATGTCTGTCGATTGCGGCCAGCAGATCACCGTTCCTGCCGTCCGGAACGGCGAAAAAGAGCCGGGACGGGTTGAAGATCACCGCCGTATCCTGCAAATCGTAGTCGGCCGCATGCATCACGCCGAAAAACCGGTTGGTGATCGCCGCATCCGCCCGGCCGTCAGCAACCATCTGGAAGCTGGCACGATAATCGGGGAGCGGAATCAGCGTGACCTGCAGGTCGAACCCGCCGGCCAGCGCGGCAAAGGCCCGCTCCTGCACCGATTGCTCGAGGACCACCACCTTCTTGCCGGCCAGATCGACGATCGTGGCAATACCGCTGCCCCGGCGCGCATAGACCTGAAACCAGGAGGAGAGGACCGGGATGCGGTGGAAGTCGAAACGCAGGTCGCGCTCCGCGGTCAATGCGACGTCCGGCATCAGGTCGATCCGCCCGGCGGCCAGGCGGTCCAGCCCCTCGCCCCAGGTACCGTCGACAAACGACAGGGACCACCCCTCCCGACGGGCCACCTCGCTCAGGATATCGACAAAAATACCGGCCGGCCGGCCGGATTCGTCGATAAAGACCTTGGGTGGGTTATCGTAGATGCCGACGCGCACGCCCCGCTCGGCGGCACCGCCGGAGCCGGCCATCGCCAGCACCAGACAAAGCGCAGTCAGCACCAGCCGAGCGGAGGCAACCAGGCGTTGGCTGGCGATCTTCTGTCGCCTCCTCGAACGCTGCCGGATACTCCCTGTCATCGTCATCCGGCCCCCTCCTCCCGCCGTTACCCCGGCGGCAGCGAAATGGTAAAGGTCGTCCCTTCTCCCTCCCCGGTCCGGCAATCGATCCGCCCGCCATGTTTTTCCACGACGATATCCCGGGCAATGGCCAATCCCTGTCCGGTTCCCTTGCCGACCCCCTTGGTGGTAAAAAACGGATCGTAAATACGATGCCGGATAGCCTCCGGAATACCGGTCCCGTTATCGGCGACCTCGATCACCACGTGATCGTTGTCGACCCTGGTGGAGACGCGGATCAGCCCTTTGGCGAAATCACCGTTCTTGACCCGGGCGTCGATGGCATGGGCGGCGTTGACGATCAGGTTGAGAAAGACCTGGTTCAACTCGGCCGGCAGGCAGGAGACGAGCGGTAGATCCGCGGCGAAATCGGTGTCCAGTTCGGCCCCGTATTTCCATTCGTTGCGTGACACGGTAATGGTGCTTTGCAGCGCCTTGTTGAGATCGACCTGCACTTTTTCCGTCGAGCCGGGGTGGGAAAATTCCTTCATCGCCCGAACGATATTGCTGACCCGGCCGACACCGTCGAGGCTCTGCTGGACGGTAATGGGAACTTCTTCACGGAGAAAATCGAGATCGGCATCCTGTTGCAGGGTTTCGATAGCCCCCCGCCAAGTTCGGCCCGCTTGCGTTTCTCGCACCTCTTGGAAGAATTCTTCATAACCCTGCAGCACGGTGAGCAGGGAAGCGAATGAATCGGCGAGAAAACGGATATTGTCGCCGATATATTGGACCGGCGTGTTGATTTCGTGGGCGATGCCCGCCGCCAGTTGCCCGATCGCCTCGAGTTTCTGAGCCTGACGGAGTTCGCGCTCCAAGGTCAGGGCCTCGGTCTGATCCTCGAACATGACGATCACCGAGGTATTGCCGGCGGCGTCGCTCGGAATCAAATCGACGGTTATCTGGAACATCCTGGTCCCGCGCGCCAATTCCAGTTGCGCCTGCAGTCGGCACCCTTCCCCGGAATCGAGCACCTCAGAAATGGCCGTCGTCAGGTGATCGGCCTGCACTCCCTGGGCAAGGGTGAAAAAAGATCCCGGCCCGGTCTGCTCGCACAGCGGCCCGAACCAGGAGCGCATGCGCCTGTTCGCCTCGACCAGTTCCATATCCCGGCCCAACACCAGCAACCCCATCGGCAGGTTGTCCATAATCGCCCGATGCTCGTACTCCAACGCCCGCCGTGACGCCTGCTGCCGGCTCTCCAATTCGTGCAGCCGCAGGGCGTTGGCCACCGTGATCAGCACCAGGTTCTTGTTGAACGGCTTGACCAGGTAGCCGTAGACCCCGCTTTCCAGCACCTGCTGTGCTTCGGTGATATTGTCGATGACCGTGGCAACGACGATCGGCAGTCCCGGATAGTGCTCCTTGACGTGGTCGATCAGCGCGAACCCCGACTCCTCGGGCATATTGATATCGGTGACGAGCAGATCGACGCGGCGCCGTTTCAGGACATCCCGCCCTTCGGCGACGCTGGCCCCGGTCACGACCTGGTAGCCCGCCCCGCGCATCACGGCGCCAAGGAGTTTACGGATCGACTCTTCATCGTCAATGAGCAGGATGGTGGTTTCCATATCGGACAAACTCCTCACAAGGCCCTGACCGTTTTCAGCTGCCGGCGGTTATGCTGCACACTGCTGCATCAGCGGCGACGATCACCGCCGAGCAGGCTGCGAATGGTGGCCAGCAGCCGCCCGCGATCGAGCGGTTTGGCCAAAACGTCGATGGCCGCACAATCGGCCAGAGATTCGGGGAGGCGCACGGTGTCGCCGCTGACCAGGATAATCGGCAGATCATCAACGGCCCGGCGGGCTTCGAGCGCCAGCTTCTCGCCGGTAAGACCCGGCATGGTCATGTCGGTGATCAACAGATCGATGTGCAGCCGTTGCTCCCTGATCAGCGCCAGGGCCGCTCGGCTGTCGTTTTCCGTATGAACCCGGTAACCGGCCCCGGCCAGGATCTTCCTGACCAGCCGAGTGATGCCGAGTTCATCATCGACGATCAGCAGCGATTCACCCGTGCCCTGAGGCGTCGCACCGTTTGGCTGCACCGCGGGCTCGTGCTGCTCGTCGACGAACAGCGGCAGATAGACGGTAAAGATCGATCCGCGCCCCGGGTCGGAGACGACGTCGATGGCCCCGTCATAATCCCGGACGATGCCATGCACGACGGCCAGTCCGAGGCCGGTCCCTTCGCCCTGCTGTTTCGTCGTAAAATACGGATCGAAAATCGACGGAATCATCTCGCCTGCCATGCCGCAGCCGGTGTCACCGACCGCCAGCCGGACATATCTCCTGCCCGCCGTCAACTGGTGCCGCGCCCGGTCATCCTCGCCGGCCACCTGGGTGTCCAGCGACAGCGACAGCACCCCCCCGGCCTCGCGCATGGCGTAGCCGGCATTGGTGCAGAGATTCATCAGGATCTGGTGAACTTTGGCCGGATCGGCCAGGACCATGCCGACCTCCCGGGCAATCCGGCTCTTGATCTCGATGGTCGACGGCAATGTCGACCGGAGCAGCTTGACCGCCTCTTTGATGATCAGCGCGATATCGAGCGGCCTGGTCTCCTGTTCGGCCCGCCGGCTGAAGGTGAGGATCTGATGAACCAGTTCCCGGGCCCGCAGGCTGGCCTGGTGGACCTCTTCCAAGTCCTCTTTCATGACCGGGTCCGCGGCCGCTCGGTCCAGGCACAATTCGGTAAAGCCCAGCACGGATGTCAAAATGTTATTGAAGTCATGAGCAATACCGCCGGCCAGGGTGCCGAGCGATTCCAGTTTCTGGGCCTGGCGCAGTTGCTGCTCGAGCGACAGCCGCTCGCTGATATCTTCGGCCACCAGAACCGCTCCGATCAGATTCCGCTCGTCATCGACGACCGGGCCGGCGGTCACGGCCAGGGTCGTATCTTCCTCCGTGGCAAAGGTCCGGCGCTGGATACCCCCGCCGGCCAGCACGCCATACACCGGACAATCATCGGGAGCATGACGAACGGAGCAATAAGTCATTTTGCACGGTCTGCCGATGCACTCGTCAAGCGGCAGGCCGATTTTCCGGCAGGCCCGCTCGTTGGCCCAGACCACCTGGGCATCGATGTCGAAGAGGACGATTTCCTGGTTGATCGCCTCGAGAATGGTCTGCAACCGGAGCTGGGCGGTCCGGATGGCCTGCTGCTGCTCCCGATCCCGGGTGATGTCATTGGCAATGCCGACCAGGTAGCGCGCCTCACCATCGATGATAATCGGCGCCTTGACGGTGCGAAACCACCGGCGAGTGCCCCGGTAATCGGTAAACGGCTCCTCGTCGATGAACAATGGCTTGCACCTGTCGAAAACGCGCCGGTCGTCTTGTTGAAATGCTTCCTGCTCGTCGCTGGAAAGTCCCCGCTCGGCCATCAACTCACCATGGCCGCGACCGATCATTTCCTCAGCCTTCATGCCATACATCCCGGCCAGCGCCTCGTTGGCGATCAGATACCGATCTGCGCGATCCTTGACAAAGACCAGGTTGGGAGAAACGTTGACGATGGTGTTTAAAAGAATCTCGCGGTTTTTCAATTCGTGCTGGGCGCGCCTGATCGAGGTCAGATCCTCATGGGCAACCACGAGCCGGTGGTTCCGGTCTTGCTCCAGGCGGGTCACCCGCACCTGGAACCAGCGTTGCCGCTCCGGGCCGTGGCAGGGATATTCCAGCACAAACTCCCCCACTTCGCCGCGCAGCACCTGCACCGCCTGATCGATAAACGAGCGCGCTTCTGCGCAACCCTTTGCCTCACTGCTTTCACAGACCGCAAAATAGTTGCAGCCTTCGGCCACCTGTTCCGGATCGGCACCGTTGTCTGCGGCGAATGTGCGCCAGCTTCGATTGACGAAGAGAATATCACCGCGTCGATCGATAATGGCAACCGTTGTCTTGATCGAATCCAGGGCCGCCTGATAATAATCCAGAGAGTGCATGTCGTGTGCCGGCGTTTCCTGCTGCGCTCCGCCCTGGCCCTCCGCCGGCCCGGATTGGCCGGTGGAGGCCGAGAAGGCGGGATAATCCGTTGCCCTGCCATTAGCTTACGCGTAAATGTCTGCAGATGTCAAATCATGGTCATAACGATATTTTCCTTGAGAATGTTTCGCCGGATGACGCATACTATCACTGACGGCACATGAAACCAAACGACCGATTCAGCGATTATGCCGAACCGCCATGATCAGATAACGGAAACCATCCTGTTCGTCGACGACGAGGTGCATATCCTCGACGCGATGAGGCGACAGCTGCGCAATCGCTTCTCCGTCGAAACGGCGACCGGCGGCCGGGAAGCGCTGGAAAAATGCAAGAAGAACGGACCGTTCGCGGTGATCGTTGCCGATATGCGGATGCCGGCCATGGACGGGGTCCGGCTGCTCAGCACAGTCAAGGAACTCTATCCGGACACGGTTCGAATGATGCTCACCGGCAACGCCGACCAGGAAACGGCCAGCGAAGCGGTCAACAAGGGCCAGATCTTCCGCTTTCTCACCAAACCCTGCCCTATCGCCACCCTGGTGCCGGCCCTGGCCCTGGCCCTGCGCCAATACCGGCTGGTCACCGCCGAGCGGGAACTACTCGATAAAACGCTGAGCGGCAGCATCAAGATTTTCTCCGAACTCCTCAGTTACACCAGCCCGACCGCGTTCAGCAGTAGCGTTCGCACTCGGCCGGTGGTGCTGGCCATCGGTCGAGCGCTGGCGGTGGACAACCTCTGGCAATTGGAAATTGCCACGCTGATGTCGCAGATCGGCTGCGTCACCCTGCCCGCCGAGATCCTTGCCAAGCGCTATGCCGGCAGGGAGCTGGACCCTGGCGAGCGCCGGCTCTTTGACAACCATCCCCGGATCGGCGCCGACCTGGTGCAGCACATCCCCCGCATGGACGGGATCGCCCGGATCATCAACAACCAATTGACACCGTTTTGCCAATATGACCCCAGTGATACCGACCACGGCGACGAGGACCTGGGGGCGCAGATCATCAAAGCCGTCTTCGACTATGACCGGCTGCTCAGCCGAGGCATCGACCACGAGCAGGCCGTGGCGGAACTGGCGCAACATCCCGAAACATATAACCCTCACGTTCTCGCCAAACTCGCGCGCTGCCAACTGAGCGAACACTCCCGCGTGGCCACCCTGCGTGTCCGGGACCTGTCCGTCGGCATGGTCGTCGACGAGAATATCGAGGCCCTCAACGGTACCCTGCTGGCGCCGAAAGGCCAGGAGATCACCTGGCCGGTTCTGCAGGGGCTGATCAACTTTTCCCGGCAGTCGGGAGTCAAGGAACCGATCCGGGTCCGCATCAGAGAGCAGATCAACAGCGAGTCGAATTGAGCACGCCGCCATGACGCAAGAGCAGCAACAGGAGCGATCATGAAAAAGAGCATTCTGTTCGTCGACGACGAACCTAATATCCTGGCCGGCATCAGACGGATGCTCCATCCGTTGCGCGGCGCCTATGATCTTCTTTTCTGTGAAAACGGCAGTCAGGCCTTGGAGTCGATGGCACAGCAGCCCGCCGACGTCATCGTCTCCGACATGCGGATGCCGGGCATGGACGGCGCCGAACTGCTGACTGCGATCCAGCAGCACTACCCGCACACGATCAGGATCATGCTGACCGGCCAGGCCGACGATAAAGCGATCCTCAAAACCGTTACCGTTGCCCACCAGCTGCTCGCCAAACCCTGCGAACCGGAACGTCTCAAGGAGGTGCTGAGCCGGGCGGCCACCCTCCACGACCAATTGACCGACGGTCACCTCAAGGACCTGGTCACCGGTATCGCCGCCCTGCCGAGCCTGCCGTCGATCTATGCCCGGCTCCAGGACACGCTGAAAGACCCCGAGGCCAGCCTGGACGACGTGGCGGCCATCATCGAGCAGGACATCGCGATGACCGCCAAGCTTCTGCAACTGGTCAACTCGTCGTTCTTCGGCCTCTTTCAGAAAGTGGAAAGCCCGGCCCGGGCGGTCAAGCTGCTCGGGCTCGATACCATCAAGGTCCTGGTGCTGGGTATCCAGATCTTCTCCGAGCTCAAAGCGCCGTCCCAAAAAGCCGCCTTTGCCGCGCTCTGGCAGCACAGCATGGCCGTCGCCCAGTGCAGCAAACGGATCGCCGCCGCCGCCGGCGACGACCTGGACCTGATCAACAATTCCTTTATTGCCGGGATGCTGCACGACATCGGTCGACTCCTGCTGATGTCGCAGCTCGGAGACAACTACGCGGCTATCGTCGAAACCGCCCGGCGGGAAGGGATGCGGATAGAAACCGCGGAAACACGCCAGCTGCAGACCACCCATGCCGATATCGGCGCTTACCTGATCGGCCTGTGGGGCTTTAACGGCGATATCATCGAAGCAATCGCTTTTCATCACCGTCTGGATCGGCTGCCGGCTCTCGGAGTAACCGCCCCGCTCGCGGTCCACCTTGCCGATCATTATTATTACCAGCACTACCCCGAACAGATCGTCGGCCAACCGCCTCCTCTCGATACCGGCTACCTGAAGACACTCGGCTGCGCCGATCAAGCGGCGGACTGGATGGCGGAATGTCAATCGGTTATGGTGACCGACGATGAGCAGTGATAAACCACTGACCGACGTGGCCGACAGTCGGTGCGACGAGGAAATCTCCTGCCGCATTACCGATCTCATTGCCCTGGAGAAACTGCAATGCCTTCAGGACGCCTTTGCCAAAAGCAGCAACGTGGCGTCCACCCTGACCGACCCGGACGGCAAACCGATCACCACCCTGAGTAATCACTCGGCGGTCTGTACGATGATCCGTGACACTTCGGCAGGCCTCGAAAAATGCATCGTTTCCGGTAAACGACTTGGCCGGCGGGCACAACAACAGCGAACACCGATCCGTAACCCCTGTGCCGGGATCGGCTTTACCGATGCCGCGGCACCGATCATCGTCAATGGCCGGCATATCGCCAACTGGGTTATCGGCCAATACCACGTCGGCGAGGTTGACGAGCAGCGCGTCAAACAGTATGCACTGGCCATCGGCGCCGACCCGGAGCTCATGATCGAAGCCTTCCAGGCCATGCCGAAAATCAGCAGCGACGAATTCGACGCAAAACTCGACTTTCTTGCCGTCATGGCCAATGAACTCTCGGAAATGGCCTATCGCAGCATCGTTGAACGACGCGAAAACAAGGCGCTAGAGCAGGCCAAAACGGAGCTGCAACGACATAAACACCATTTGGAGAGCCTGGTCAAAGAACGAACGGCGGAACTGGAGCAGGTCAACCATCGGCTCATTGTCGAAATTGAAGAAAAAAACGAGATCCAGCGCAAACAAAGCCGGCTGATCACCGCCATCGAGGGCGCCGCTGAAGCAATTCTTATCACCACAGCCCAAGGGAAAATCGACTACACCAACCCGGCCTTCACCCACATGACCGGATATTCCGCGGAAGAGGTGCTGGGCCGTAATCCGAGACTGCTCAAGAGCGGCCGTCACGACGATGCATTCTACCGCGACCTGTGGCAGACCATCACCGCCGGGCACGTATGGGCCGGCTGGATGATCAATAAAAAAAAGGACGGTACCCTCTATCATGAGGAGGCCACCATTGCCCCGGTCAGAGACGAACACGGCACTATCGTCAATTATGTCGCAGTCAAGCGCGAC
>CAYSSK010000094.1:0-15114 GCA_964433645.1 uncultured Desulfofustis sp. | reverse complement strand
GATTCTCCGGCCCGCCGGGCCTTCGCGATGCAGCCTCCGGCAGAACCGGCCGACCCGGGGAGCGCCAGCCCGGGGAGATGATTTTCATATAAACCCCCATAACTTCAATCACTGGGGTTATATCGTTTTGCGCCGGTTTCTTCAACGGATATGAGCGTCTTTGCCGGAAAAGATCGGTGTCGCCGGGTCGTGAAAGAGGGGGGCGAGGGTGGAACGGCGGTATTTTTGATTGTCCTCTTTATCACGAAACAGTATACTTTTCGGTTTATTAGTGCTGCAAGGGGTGTAGCGCTCGTCGATGTGCCGGTTGTGGCACAGGCGGATGATCATATGGAGAGATTTGTCAGCAAGGAGTGGAAATGCGCGTATTGATCAGTGACAACCTGGCCCAGGTTGGGGTTGATATCCTGAAACGGGCGGGGGTGGAGGTCGATGTCAAGACCGGTTTGGGGCCTGATGAGATCAAAGCGATCATCGGCGGTTACGAAGGATTGATCATCCGGAGTGCCACCAAGGTTACCGCCGATCTGCTCGAGTCCGCCAGCCGTCTCAAAGTCGTCGGCCGGGCCGGCATCGGTCTCGATAACGTCGATATTCCGGCCGCCAGCCAGAAAGGCGTGATCGTCATGAACGCTCCGGACGGCAATGCGACGACCACCGCCGAGTTGGCCATCTCGATGATGATGGCTCTGTCGCGCAATATCCCGCAGGCGACCGCGTCGATGAAGAGCGGCAAGTGGGAAAAGAAAAAATTCATGGGCCACGAATTGAGCGGCAAGACCTTCGGCGTCGTCGGCATCGGCCGGATCGGCAGCATCGCCGCCAGCCGGGCCCAGGGGCTGAAGATGAAGACTATCGCCTACGACCCGCATATGCCCCGTGAGGTGGCGGAAAAGATGGGCGTGGAGCTGGTCGATCTCGAAGAGCTGGCGGCTCGCTCAGACTGTATCTCCGTCCACGTGCCGCTCACCAAGGAGACCAAACACCTGCTGTCGGCCGAGTTTTTTGCCGCCATGAAGTCAAGCGGGATGCTCATCGATTGTGCCCGGGGAGGGGTCTGCGATGAGGCGGCCCTGTACGAAGCGCTGCGCAGCGGCCGGATCGCCGGCGCCGCGCTCGACGTGTTCGCCCAGGAGCCGACGACGCTGGAAAACTGCCCGTTGCTCGGCTTGGACAATTTCATCTGTACCCCGCATCTCGGTGCCTCGACCAACGAGGCCCAGGAGAACGTGGCCGTCGCCATCGCTGAACAGGTGGCCGACTATCTGCTCAAGGGCACGGTCACCAACGCCGTCAACGTGCCGTCGGTCAGCGATGAGGTGCTGGCTCAGGTCGGACCGTACATCACTTTGGGCGAGATGCTCGGCAACATGCAGATGCAGCTGGCCCGCGGCGGTGTTCAGGAAGTGATGCTCGAGTATGGCGGGGCGCTGGCCGAGCTCAATGTCAGCCCGATCACGGTTGCCTTTCTCAAGGGATTGTTCATGCCGATCCTCAAAGAAGCGGTCAACTATGTCAATGCACCGATCATCGCTCGGGATCGGGGGATAAAGATCGTCGAATCGAGAACCGACCGGACGGAGGATTTCATCAATCAGCTGTCGGTAAAAGTGATCACCGATGCCGGCGAGAATGTCCTGGTCGGCACCGTCTTCGGCAAGAACGAACCGCGCCTGGTCCGCCTCAACACCTTTCGTCTCGAGGCCTTGCCGTCGGGACCGATGCTGCTGGTCTTCAATAACGACGTACCCGGCGTGATCGGTGCGCTCGGGACCGAACTCGGCAGGGCGAAGGTCAATATTTCCCGCATGACGGTCGGCCAGGAAGAGAAGAGCAAGCAAAACATCATCTTTCTCGGTACCGATCAATTGATCAGCAGCGAGTTGCTCGAACGGGTGCGGGCTCTCGACAATATCTCCGACGCCCAGGTTCTTGATCTCTGATCGATCCTGGAGCACGATTTCATCCGCCTTTATCAACCTGCGAGGGGAAACAGCACCATGATGACCGAACAGAAACCCGACCAAGCACCCTGCGGCGAAGGCACGGTTCCCGACCAGCAGGGACGATGCGTCATGCCTGAAGTCACTTTTTCGACCTTCGTCATGTCGCTCAACACGTCTGCGCTCTACCACCTCGGCGAGTTGGCCGATCCGGAAACCGGTGGCCGGGTCGTCAATTTTGAACTGGCGCGACACGCAATCGACACGCTGGTCGTATTGGAACAAAAAACAAAAGGCAATCTGACGGAAGAGGAAAACGAGCTGCTGAAAAACATCCTCTACGATGTCAAGCTCCGCTTCGTCAATGCAGTCAGGAAAAAGCCGTAAAATCGCGGTGGACGACGACCATTTCGGCACGAGACACCGCCGCGCCTGGCGTCCCGGGGTCGTCGGGCAGCGGCCCTGCGGTCTCCGGGCGCCGGCCAAGATCAATTTAACGCTGCAGGTGATCGGCCGGCGGGCCGACGGTTACCATGAGCTGGTCACCCGCATGCAGAAACTCGAATTTGGCGATCGGCTCGAGCTCCGCCTCACCGGGCGACCGGGCATCGTCTGCCGCTGTGATGAGCCGAACCTGCCGACGGATAGAAACAACCTGGCGGTACGGGCGGCGGATCATTTCCTGCGGGCGGCGGGAATCACGGATCGTTGCGGGGTCGAGATAACCGTTGTCAAGCGGATTCCGGTGGCCGCCGGCCTTGGCGGCGGCAGCAGTGACGCCGGCGCGGTGCTGCGCGGTCTCAACGGCCTGCTGCAGGAGCCGTTCGAGGAGCGGGAATTGATCGAGCTGGGTCGGCCCCTCGGCGCCGACGTCGCTTTTTTTGTTCACCGGGCTGCCGCGGCCGTGGCTACCGGCATCGGCGATGTGCTTGTCGAAACCGACCCGTTGCGAGGGTTCTTCGTGCTGCTTGTCAACCCGGGCTTCGCGGTGTCGACCAAAACGGTGTTCGAAAATTACGCATTGACAACCAAGGGGAAAAAATCTAAAATTCGAGGTTATCGTATCGATGAGGGGATTGTTTTTTCGCCGGCCCACCTGGCTAACGATCTGGAATGGATCAGTGCACAGCGTTGGCCGGTCATCGCCCGGCTCAAAGCAGCATTGCTGCAGGCGGGTGCCACAGGAGCGTTGATGACCGGCAGCGGCCCGACGGTGTTCGGCCTGTTTGCCGACCGTCTTTATACGGAGGCCTCACTGGCAACGATAGCCGGGAGCATTGCAGCGGAATTCGACAGTAAGGTCTTTCTGACCAGAGTCGATGCTGGGGCGTAGCCAAGCGGTAAGGCACCGGGTTTTGATCCCGGCATTTCGTAGGTTCGAATCCTGCCGCCCCAGCCAGAGCGCTCTTTTACAGCGTACAACGATATCAACGAGAAGACAGGATCAGGGATCAGGGATATGGGTGGTAATGTTATGAAGATTTTCTCCGGCAATGCCAACTTCGCGATGGCCCAGGAAATTGCCAAACATCTCGAGATGACGGTTTCCGATGCGGAAGTCCGGAAATTCAGCGATGGGGAAATTTTCGTCGAACTGAAGGAAAACGTCCGCGGGACCGACGCCTTTATCGTTCAACCCACCTGCACGCCGGTCAACGAGCATCTCATGGAACTGGTGATCATGGCGGATGCGCTTCGGCGAGCTTCGGCCAGGCGGATTACCGCGGTGTTGCCCTATTACGGCTATGCCCGGCAGGATCGGAAAGTGGCGCCGCGGGTTCCCATTTCGGCCAAGGTGGTTGCCGAGATGCTGATGGTGGTCGGGGTTCGGCGGGTTTTGTGCATGGATTTGCATGCCGGCCAGATCCAGGGGTTTTTCAATATCCCGGTGGATCACCTCTATGCGGCTCCGGTACTGATCAAGTATATCAAAGAGCATTTTGAAAATATCATCATGATTTCGCCCGATGCCGGCGGCGTTGAACGGACCAGGGCCTTTGCCAAGCGGCTCAATTGCGGTCTGGCGATTATCGATAAGCGGCGTGATCGTCCCAACCAGAGTGAGGCCATGCACGTTATCGGCGACGTCGCGGACAAGACCGCCATCATGCTCGACGACATGGTCGATACCGCGGGAACCTTGTGCAACGGTGCGCAAACCCTGCTCGAGAACGGGGCCAAAGAGGTTCACGCCTGTTGCTCGCACCCGGTCCTGTCCGGGCCGGCTATCGAACGTATCACCGAGTCGGGAATCAAGTCTCTGGTGGTAACCAACACCATTCCGCTGCGTGAGGCGGCCAGAGCGTGTGAAAAAATAAAAGTTCTGTCGGTGTCGGCGCTGCTTGCCGAGGCCATTCACCGGATTCATAACGAAGATTCGGTCAGTTCGCTATTCGTCTAAAAACCCGCGGTTGAGAGGCCGCTGCTGGATGCGGCGGGGCGGTAACAGCTTGCCTCGTATCCGGGCGGCAAGCAGGATTCATCGATCGCCATGACGATATAACGTGTAAGAAAACAACGATTGACAACAACGACGGTGCCGTTTCTCCGAATCAGGAAACGATAACCGAACGAAGGAGGACAGGATGATCAGGAAGGAATTAACGGCAGCTCTCAGAGACTCGTTCGGTAAAGGGCCAATGCGACGGCTGCGTGCTGCCGGCCGGACTCCGGCAATCGCCTACGGTCACGGAAAGGCGGCCATGGCTCTGCAGTTCGAGACAAAAGTGCTGTTTCAGGAACTCGTCGATCTGCAGGGAAGAAATGCGGTGCTGACCCTGAAGATTGATGACGGATCAAAGCGTAATGTCATTGTCAAGGAGCTTCAGTCCGATCCGGTCCGCGACTTTTTGTACCATGCGGATTTCCAGGAAATCGATCTCGACAAACCGGCGGTTTTTTCCGTGCCGCTTCGTTTTACCGGCAAGGCCAAGGGTGTCGAGTTCGGCGGCATTCAAACCATCGAAAACACGACCGTGCAACTCAAGGGATTGCCGCTCGATATTCCCGACGATTGTGAGGTCGATGTCCGGTCGCTGGCCATCGGCGAAAAAATCACCGCCGGCCAATTGGCCGTTCCCGAAGGCGTCAGCCTGGTCAGTGACCCGGATGATGTCTGTGTTTCGATCGTCGCCCCTTGAGCCTCGGCGCCCAATCAGCCAGGTTTATCTGCCCATGACGTCATCCGGAAAGACCTCGTTCTTTCCGGATGTTTTTTTTGGGCATCGTTTGTTTTGCCGTTTTCTCACCCATCAGCCGGACACGGATAATGGCCGAAGAGGATTTTGCGATCGTCGGTTTGGGCAATCCAGGCCCGAATTACCAGTTGACCAGACACAATGTCGGCTTTCTCTTTGTCGATTTTCTGGCCGATCGAGCCAGCGGTGATTTCCAGACAACCAAGTGGGAGGCCCAGGTGCTTCGCTGCAGCATCCGTCGGCGCCGGGTTTTCCTCGTAAAACCCCAGTGCTTCATGAACCTGAGCGGTCGGTCGGTTGGTGCTTTTACTAGGTTTCACTCCATCGAGCCGGCCCGGCTGATTGTTGTTCATGACGATATCGACATGGCCCCGGGCCGCGTCAAGGTGGTTGCCGGCGGCGGCAGCGGCGGGCATAACGGCATCAGATCGATCGTCCAGCATCTCGGTAGTGCCGATTTCATCCGGTTGAAAATCGGCATCGGTCGGCCCGGAACTGCTTCGGCTCATCCTGATATGCCGGTCGATGCCTATGTACTCTCCCGTTTTTCCGCTGAAGAACTGCAGCTGATGGCAGAACGGTTCGACCAGATCGAAGCCGGGCTTGAACCTTTGCTTGCCGGTGATGTGGCGCAGGCCCGAACGCTGCTGAACCGTATCAAGTAGGCAAGGCTTCGTTTCGGTCCAGCCCCTGCCGATTGTCAGAGGCGAAGTGATTACGGCCGGTTACCGATAACACGACGGTCGTCGAAGGCCGCCACCGGCGCCCGGGGGCAAAAAAACAGGCTATTTTCTGAAAACCGTGGTATAGTTGCATCCTGTCTGAGCGCTTTACTCATTTCCAAAACTGGATTGGACCAGAACTCGTGGTCCGCCCACCCGTGATCGCCACATGAACCAGACTCGTTTGCGAAGGTGCCGGCCCGTACGGGCCGTTTTCGGTGTTTACTTTTCATCTGTCCAGGGGGATCGCGGTGTTTGCAGAAGGTGATATGGCAGTCTATCCCGCCCACGGTGTCGGGGTTATCAGAGCGATTGAAAGCCAAAAAGTAGCAGGTATTAATCAGACCTTTTATATTCTTGAAATCCTCGGTAATTCAATGAGGATCATGATCCCGACGGCAAGCAGTGAGCATGTCGGCCTGCGTTCCATCGTCAACAAGCAGGAAGCGTTGGAAGTCATTGACATCCTGAAAGACCGGGCGATCGAGATCGACTCTCAGACCTGGAATCGCCGGTATCGTGAATATATGGAGAAGATCAAGACGGGCTCGATCTTCGAGGTGGCCGCCGTCCTGCGTGATCTGTTTCTTCTCAGTGCCGACAAGGACCTCTCCTATGGTGAGCGGAAGATGCTCGATACCGCCAAAAGCCTGCTGGTCAAGGAATTGTCCATCGCCCAGGATGTAGAAGAAGATAAAATAAGTAGAAAGATCGAAAACATCTTTTCCTGAGCGCATAGTTCACCGTTTCCGCTATCCGCCCATCCACCCTGGCTTGTCCGCTGCCATGGTTCAGCCGATACCGCACACCGACCCCGTACCGGTTTCATTGACGGTCCCCGATAGTTGGCACGGGGGGCGGTTGGACCACTTCCTGGTACGTATGCTGCCCGATTCTTCGCGGGCCAAGATCGTGGCCGCCGTCAGAGCCGGATTCATCGAGCTCAACGGTACCGCCGTCAAGGCCGGGCATCGATTGAAGGGCGGGGACTCGATTGTCGGGCGCCTCTCCGCGGAGACGGCTAACACGGATACCCCCCGCGCCCAACCCGTCGACTTCACCGTGCTGTACGAAGATGATGCGTTTTTGGTGGTGGCCAAGCCGCCGGGTCTGGTCGTTCATCCCGGCAGCGGTAATCGGGACAACACCCTGATCAACGGCCTGCTGCATCGATTCGGTGAACTGGCAGGGGTCGGCGACATCGCCCGTCCCGGGATCGTCCACCGCCTGGACAAGGATACCTCCGGCGTGCTCGTCGTCGCCCGGACCGCCCCCGTGCACCGGCAACTCGTCAAGGCCTTCAAAGAGCGCCTCGTCGACAAGACCTATTTGGCCCTGGTACATGGCGTTCCCGAAAAAAGTCAGGGAACGGTCGAGGCACCGATCGGTCGACATCCCGTCCACCGGCAGAAAATGGCAGTCCGTCCCGCCGATGGCCGAGCCGCAGTCAGCAGGTGGCGGGTGCGACAGCTTTTCCACCAGGCCAGCTTGCTCGAAGTGAATATTGAAACGGGCCGCACCCACCAGATTCGGGTGCATCTGGCCGCCATCGGCCACCCCGTCGCCGGTGACCGACTGTACGGCAGCAATCGGAAAAATGAGTGTTTTCCCCGCCAGCTGCTGCACGCCTGGAGACTTCGTTTTGCTCACCCGGCAACCGGCCAGCCGCTCGCCTTCGAGGCCCCGTTGCCCGATGATTTTGCCGCAGCGCTCAAGCTGCTGGAGAACGAGTCATGCTGATCGGTGTAACCGGCGGCATCGGCACCGGTAAAAGCGAGGCGGCAGCGCTGCTCGGCCGCGCGCTCGAGGCGCCGGTGTACAGCGCCGATCATCTCTGCCGGGACCAGCTTGCCGTCGGCCAGCCCGGCTACCGTCGCTTTGTCGAGCACTTCGAGGCGGCTTTTCTTGAGGAGCCGGAAGGTCCGATCGACCGCGTCCGGCTGCGCCGGGCGGTCTTTGCTGATGCGGCATTGCGCCGGGAGCTGGAGAAGATTCTTCATCCGCTGGTGCGTCGGGAGTTGCACAGCGTCCGTCACGCCGTCGGCCCTCATCGATATGCGGTTGCCGAAGTGCCGCTGTTGTTCGAGTCCGGCTGGCGTGATGATTTTGATTTCATCGTCTGCGTCGACGCCCCGCGGCAGCTGGTTTTCGACCGTGTTACGGCCAGGGACGGGGTGCCGGCCGAAGAGATCGAGCGTATCATGGCCACCCAGCTGCCCGCCGAGCAGAAACGGAGCCAGGCCGATTGGCTGATTGAAAACGACGGTGACCGTGCCGCGCTGGCGGCCCAGGTGGGCCGGTTGGCCGATTTTCTCCAGCACCGCTTCGGGATAGCTGCTAAATCGCAATACGGGCGCTAAAATACTTGACACCCCCGACAAGAGTACGTATAAGGGATGAAACGATCAAGACGGACTCCCGCCTGAAATAATCTATTGAAAATCTGATACCTAGTTTCCAAAGAACGTGGTGCCCGTGCGAGCCGGGCTTTAATTGAAAGAAGGCTATTAAAAACAACATATTTGCTCCTGCAAATCGCCTTGCCAGCCAACTCTTGACGACCGATTAAAACGATTAAAAACCGACATCTGCGTTTTAGTGTGAGGACATGCGGGATAGTCCCGCATGAATAAATGCGTGTAGACCGGCCGGCGGCCTTTATCCGCTTACCCGGTCCTTTCTGGTGCGTCCCGATCAGCACGGGATCAACCGCATTATCATAACCATCCCCTGCCATTCAGAAGAAGGAGAGACCAACAGTGATGAACCTGGCGGAACTCAAACTGAAGAAGATCGAAGAATTGGTGCAGCATGCCCGTGAATTGAATATTGAAGGCTTTAGTTCTTTGCGAAAACAGGAACTGATCTTCGCCATCCTTCAAGCTCAGGCGGACAAGGAAGGAAAACTGCGCGGCAATGGGGTTCTTGAGATTCTCCCGGATGGGTTTGGTTTTCTCCGTGCTCCCGATTACAACTACCTTCCCGGCCCCGACGACATCTATGTGTCGCCGTCGCAGATCCGCCGGCTCAATCTGAGGACCGGAGACGTGATCGAGGGCATGGTCAGGGCCCCCAAAGAGAGTGAGCGCTATTTCGCACTGCTCAAAGTGGAAAGTGTCAACTTCGACCCTCCGGAAGCGACCAAGCAGAAGACATTGTTCGGTAATTTGACCCCCCTCCACCCGGAGGAAAAATTCGATCTGGAATGGCAGCCTGACAATTTTTCTATGCGGGTGATGGACTTGTTCGCCCCGATCGGCAAAGGGCAGCGCGGCCTCATCGTTGCTCCGCCGCGGACCGGTAAGACGGTGCTGATGCAGAAGATCGCCAATTCGATCGTCCGCAACCACAAGGAAGTTTACCTGATTGTCCTGCTTATCGACGAGCGGCCGGAGGAGGTCACCGAGATGCAGCGCAGCGTCAAAGCCGCGGAGGTGGTCAGTTCCACCTTTGACGAGCCGCCCCAGCGACATATCCAGGTAGCCGAGATGGTTATTGAAAAGGCCAAGCGCTTGGTCGAGCACAAAAAGGATGTGGTCATCCTGCTGGACAGTATTACCCGGCTGGCGCGAGCCTACAATACCGTTACCCCCGCCAGCGGCAAGATCCTCTCCGGTGGTGTCGAAGCAAATGCCCTGCACCGCCCGAAACGCTTTTTTGGCGCCGCTCGCAACATTGAAGAAGGCGGCAGTCTGAGCATCATGGCCACGGCCCTGGTCGAAACCGGTTCGAAAATGGACGAGGTCATCTTCGAAGAGTTCAAGGGCACCGGTAATATGGAGCTCATTCTTGATCGGAAGATGGCCGATAAACGCATTTTCCCGGCCATTGACATCAAGCGCTCCGGCACCCGGAAAGAAGATCTGCTCCTCAAGGAAGACGTGCTCAATCGTGTCTGGATCCTGAGAAAACTCCTCTCGGCCATGAATCCTGCCGACGGCATGGATTTTCTGCTCGACAAATTGCGGGCCCAGAAAACCAATCGTGATTTCCTCGACTCGATGAACAGCTGACGATCTATCCCCTCCAGGCAATCCATGTTTTTTTTCACTTGTACTTTTCTCTCAATAGAGTAAATTTACTCCCTTTGAGTGTGTTTGTTGCACCTGATTAGTATCCGACAACGCTTTTGGAGGGCTGAGGCCACCATGAAAAAAGATATCCATCCCACATACCATACCATCACCGCCACGTGCGCCTGCGGCAACAGCTTCGAGATCGGCTCCATCCTGCCGGAACTCAAAGTCGAGATATGTTCCGCCTGCCATCCGTTTTTTACCGGCAAGCAGAAACTGATCGACACCGCCGGACGGATCGAGAAGTTCCGTCGCCGCTACGCCAAGCACTACGAGACGAAAGACAACGCTTAGGTGCGTGCAAACCGGCACGACCATGCGTTCGTGTCGGCCAATGGGAGTCCGCAGTGATGGTTGCCATCGCTGTGGACTTTTTTATTTCTTTCACGGCGTGACCGGGTACCTTCATGCTCGAATCTCTGCACGACATCACCGATAAACTGGCCGAACTCGAAGGGCGCCTTGCCGATCCGGCGCTGGCACACAATCAGCAGGACTACCAGCGGATCGTCAAGGAACATTCCCAGCTGAGCCGGCTGGCCGATCTCTATGGTGCCTACGACAAGGTGCAGCGGCAGATTCGCGGCAATCGTCTGATTATCCAGGACGATTCCGAGGACGGCGAGCTGCGCGATCTGGCCCGGCTGGAACTCGAAGAGTTGCAGGCTGAAGAAGAACGGTTGGAGCAGGAAATCAAGGTCGTCTTGCTGCCCAGGGATCCCGCCGACGAAAAAAACATCTTTCTCGAGATTCGTGCCGGCACCGGCGGCGATGAAGCGGCTCTGTTCGTGGCCGACCTGTTTCGCATGTACAGCCGTTATGCCGAGACGATGGGCTGGCGCGTTGAAATCATGTCTTCCAGTCCGCTTGGTATCGGCGGTTTTAAAGAGATTATCGCCCTGATCAGCGGGGATCACGTTTACTCCCGGCTCAAATTCGAAAGCGGCGTACACCGGGTCCAGCGGGTCCCGGAAACGGAGACCCAGGGACGGATTCACACCTCGGCGGTGACGGTGGCCATCCTGCCCGAGGCCGACGAAGTCGAGCTCGACATCGATCTCAACGAGTTGAAGTTCGACGTTTACCGCTCCTCCGGACCCGGAGGTCAGAGCGTCAATACCACCGACTCGGCGGTCCGGGTCACCCATCTGCCGACCGGCCTGGTCGTTACCTGCCAGGATGAAAAATCACAGCACAAGAACAAGGCCAAGGCCCTGACCGTGTTGCGGGCGCGTCTGCTTGACCGTCTCGAGCAGGAACAGCACGACAAGATGTCCCAGAGCCGGAAAAGTCAAGTCGGCAGCGGTGACCGCAGCGAGCGCATCCGTACCTACAACTTCCCGCAGGGCCGATTGACCGATCACCGCATCAATTTGACTCTCTACAAACTCGAAGTTATCATGAACGGCAAGCTCGATGAGGTGATCGAGCCCCTGATTTCCTACGACCAGGCCCAGCGGTTGAAAGCGCTGAGTTGAGCGGGTGACGGATGACCAGCGGGCCGGTCGATCGGGCGGGGGACACGAGGGTTGCCGACGTTTTGCAGCACGCGGCTGCTGCCCTTGCCGCGGCCGGCGTCGACGAAGCTCGGCTTGAGGCTGAACTGCTGCTTGGTTTTTGTCTCGACACAGGCCGGACCGGGTTGTATCTGGCGGCCCGGAAAACAGTCGATCAGCGGCGACGGCGGATTTTCTCGGCATTGCTCCGGCGCCGGTTGAACCGGGAACCGCTCGCCTATATCATCGGTGAAAAAGAGTTCTGGTCATTGCCGTTTTTGGTCACGCCGGCGGTCCTGATACCGCGGCCGGAAACGGAATTCCTGCTGGAGACGGCTTTGGCCCGCAGAAATTTCGCGTGCGAGCCGGGGCGGTGGCTCGATCTGTGCTGCGGCTCGGGAGTGATTGGCATCGTTTTGGCCCGTGAGTCTTCGCAGGCGGTCACCGCCGTCGATATTTCCGCCGCGGCACTGGCTGTTGCCCGGGCCAATTGCCGGCGGCATGCGGTGCTTGACCGGGTATCTCTGGTTCAGGCAGACCTGGTTTCATGTTTTCGGCAGGAACGGCTGTTTTCCCTGGTCGTTGTCAATCCTCCGTATATCCGCCGGGATGATCTGGACCACCGGCTGCAACCGGAGGTAGCCCGGTTTGAACCGCGTCGTGCCCTTGACGGCGGCATTTCCGGCTTGGACGTGATCGCCGCGATTGCCTCGGCCCTGCCGACTTTGCTCGGTCCCGGCGGCGACTGCTTTATGGAGATCGGTGAAGAACAGGGGCCGGCGGTCGCGTCCTTGTTTTCCCAGGCACGATCACCAGTCAATTATCGATTCGTTGAAATTATCAAGGATTATGCCGGCCGGGAGCGAATCGCTCATATTCGAGCAACCTGAAAATACGGGAATGATATGGAAAAAATGATCGTCGAAGGAGGACGGCCGCTCGAAGGTGAGGTTGTCGTCAGCGGCGCCAAAAACGCCGCCTTGCCGTTGATTGCCGCAACCCTGCTCGCTCCCGGTGTCCATGTGTTGAAAAATGTGCCGGATCTCCGGGACACCAGGACCATGCTGTCGCTGCTCAGCGAACTCGGCGCCACCTGGCGGCGGGACGGGGCGACTCTGTTTGTCGACTGCAGCTCGATCATCTATGCGGAAGTCTCCTATGACCTGGTCAAGACCATGCGCGCTTCGGTCCTGGTTCTCGGCCCGCTGCTCGGGCGGCTGGGACACGCCAAGGTGTCGTTGCCGGGCGGCTGTGCCATCGGTGAGCGGCCGATAAATTTCCATATCAACGGGTTTGAACGGTTCGGGGTCACCTGCCGTCTCGAACGTGGATACGTCGAGGCCGTCATCGACGGGCGATTACAGGGGACGGCCGTCTATTTCGACATCCCGTCGGTTACCGGTACGGAGAATATTCTGATGGCCGCGGTGCTGGCCGAGGGAGAGACTGTTATCAGAAACGCGGCCCGGGAACCGGAGATCGGCAACCTGATCGACATGCTCGTCGGCATGGGCGCCGAGATCGACGGAAAGGGCTCCAGTCAGTTGACAGTTCACGGTGTTGATAAGCTGCAGCCGGCTCGGACGGAAATCATTGCCGATCGAATCGAGGCCGGTACCTACCTGATCGCCGGGGCGGCCGCCGGCGGCGAAGTGACGGTGAGCGCGTGCTGTCCGGAACATCTGCCGGCCCTGACCGATAAGCTCTCGGAAGCCGGGGCCCGCGTTACCGTTCATGAGCGTGCCATCACGCTCTGCCTTGATCCCCGGGATCGGCATCGTCTGCGAGGGGTCGATATCAAGACCATGCCCTATCCCGGCTATCCGACGGATCTGCAGGCGCAATTCATGGCGCTGATGACGCTGAGCAATGGTATGAGCGTGATCCGGGAAACGATTTTTGAAAATCGGTTCATGCATGTTGCCGAATTGCGGCGAATGGGTGCCGATATCAAGACCGAAGGCAACAATGCGGTGGTCATCGGCCGCGGTCCGCACGGCCTCAGCGGCGCCCCGGTCATGGCCACCGACCTGCGGGCTTCGTCTTCACTGGTCATTGCCGGTCTGGCCGCCGCCAACCGCACTGAAATTGCCCGGATCTATCACCTGGAACGAGGGTATGAGAATCTGGTTGAGAAACTGAGCGGGCTTGGTGCCAGGGTCTGGAAAGAAAAAGAGTGATCAATCCGGCGACGGAGCGCTCGGGGCCGGCAGGGATAAAAAGATCGAGAAACCGGCGCCGCCGAGCGGGGATTCGCCAACCACGACAAATCCGTTGTGTGCCTCGACGGTCTGCTTGACGATGGCCAAGCCGAGGCCGGTGCCATCGACCCGAGTCGTGAAAAACGGTTCAAAAATCTTTTTCATCTCGTCGGCTTTGATACCGGGTCCATTGTCGAAAACGCTGATGGAACTCATCTCGCCCCGATCGGCGATGCGCAATTGCCGGGCCGTAACTTCCAGATGCTCCCGCCGCTTCGGGCAGAAGGCCATGGCGTTGTTGATCAGGTGGCTGAGGACGGTGAACAATTGTTTTTCGTCGGCCCAGACGCGAAAATGGGCATCGACCCGCAGGTCGATGCGGGCCGTTGCCGGCCATTTCGGATCAGCTTTGCAGACCTGCAGGATATCCTCGATACAGGGACGGAGCAGGAACCAGTCACGATCGACCGTGTCCGGGCGGGCAAATTTGAGAAAATCGGCAATGGTCTTGGTCAGCCGATCCGATTCGCGCAGAATGATTCTGGTCAGTTCGTAATTTTCCCGGCGGTCGCTTTCGCGCTCCGCGAATTCATGGGCGAGCACCTGGGCCGATCCCGAGATGGCGGCCAGCGGATTGCGAAAATCATGGGCGATGCTCGCACTCATCATGCCGATGGCGGCCAGCTTCTCAGCCTGGCGCATCTGGGCCTCCAGCCGTTCGATTTCCCCGATATCCTTCAAGGTCAGGATATACGTCTGCAGTTCCGGTTCTGTGCCCGCCACCCGCGTCTGCCGGGTCTGCTCCGGAGCCTGGATCCCCGAGCAGGCATAACCGAGACGAATGGTCTGGCCGCCGGGGTACTGGAAGTTACAGACATTGCGACTGGACTGGCTCTCCAGGTCCACGGTTGGAAAGATGGCGGCCAGTTTTCTGCCGACCATGTCGGCGGTGTCCATCCCGGTGATGCCGGCGGCGGCGTTATTGGCCGAGGTGATAGTGCCGGTCCCGTCGAAGGTGATGATCCCCGTGGAAATATTATCAAAGACCTCTTTGTAGAGCAGGGTCAGCCGGGTGAAATCGTAGCGGGTGCTGGTCAACGCATCGGTGGTTGATTTGAGCCGGGTGCCAAACAGCGCGCTGATCACGCCGGCGAGAAAGAATGAGAGTCCCTTGGTGGCAAAGTGATTGACGCTGGCAAACAGGTTGTCGGTCTCGAGAAGGTTGAGATAGCGCAGGTAATCAGGGACGATGCCGAAAAATTCGAGACCGAGGACCGTTCCGTAGAGCAGGGTCGATGCGGCGGCGCCGATCAAACCGCCCTTGAGCGGAGCCAGCAGTCCGCCGGCGATGATCGGAAAGAAATAAACCGAGGAAAAGACCGATTGGGAGGCACCGGTGAGATAGACGAGCAGCGAGGCGAACACTGCATCCAGGATCGTCTGGATGAAGCCGAACTTGCGCAATTCGCCATGGGTGTG
>CAYSSK010000093.1:0-15403 GCA_964433645.1 uncultured Desulfofustis sp. | reverse complement strand
TGCAGACCATCGACTTTTGCTCGCAGGTTGATTATGGTATCCGCTCATGCGAGATAATCACGTTCCCCGCTGCCGAACCATGACCGCATTCCCGGAGCATAGCCCGATGTTCGAGCGGCTCGCCGCTCTCAACGAGGAAGAAACCCGGCGTCTCTCCCCGGCGGCCGCCTGCAGCGCCGACGGCCGCCGCCGCAGGGCGGAAGAGCGGGTCGGCTATCGCCAGCACTTTGCCCAGGATGCCGATCGCATTCTCCATTCCCGCGCCTATACCCGCTATATTGACAAGACCCAGGTATTCTGCCTGATCAGCAACGACCATATTACCCATCGAGTACTGCATGTCCAGCTGGTCTCGCGGATCGCCCGAACCATCGGCCGCTTCCTGCGGCTCAACGAGGACCTGATTGAAGCCATCGCGCTCGGTCACGATATCGGCCACCCGCCATTCGGCCATGCCGGCGAGCACTTTCTGAGCTCGCTCTGTCTCGCCCACAATCTGCCGCCGTTTCAACACAATATCCAATCGGTGCGGGCCCTGGAACGGTTGGAGCGCAAGGGGCGGGGCTGGAACCTGACGCTGCAGACCCTGGACGGCATCCTCTGCCATGACGGTGAAGTCCATGCCGCCCGCCTGGCTCCGGAGCCGCTCTCTGATTTTGCCGGTTTCGACGCCAAACTCAACGCCAAAGCCACCGATCCGGCAACCAACCTGCTGCCGATGACCCTCGAAGCCTGCGTGGTTCGCCTTGCCGACACCGTTGCCTATATCGGCCGAGATATCGAGGATGCGATCATCCTCGACCTGATCCGCCGCGACGACATCCCCGCCCGTCCCCGCCGCCTGCTCGGCGAGACCAACGGCTCGATCGTCTATTCGCTGGTCACCGACCTGATCGGCCACAGCCTAATCACGCCGCCCGGCAGCCCTCTGACTTCCGGCCCGGACTTTATCGGCTTTAGCGAACAGATTGGTGATGCACTCGATGAGTTGAAACGATTCAACTATGAAAAGATCTACCTGAGCCAGCAGACGCAGCAGCACGTGCCGATGATTAGGCGATGCTATCACGATCTTTTTTCCTTTTACCTGCACCACCTGGAAAACGGCACCGCCGACCGGCTCGACGTCGATCTGATGGGCGACCTGGAAGACAGCTATACCAGGCACCAACCGGCCGCGGCCCGGGTTCGCGATTTCATCGCCGGCATGACCGACGACTATTTTCTGACTCAGGCCGCCGCCATTGGTTGCCCTGTCCCGCCGAGGCTTTGAAAGATATGAACAGCGCCAGCACAATCCCGTTTGTCCCACTGACCATGATCCTGATTGTTCTCATGCTGCTCGGCCCCGGCACGGTCGTCGCCGAGTCGGGTGAAACCCTGTCGATTCACGTCGTCGATGTCGGCCAGGGAGACGCGATGATCCTCCACCAACCCGGTGCCTGCACCGCGCTGATCGACGCCGGCGGTCTGCTTTTTGGTCACCGGGTCACCGAGAAACTGCAGGAGCTGGGACTCGCCGAAATCGACCTGGCGGTGATCAGCCATGCCCACCTCGACCATTTTGGCGGCCTGTTCGACCTGCTGCCGCGGATAGCAGTCAAAGAGCTTTATGATAATGGCGGCACCAACCCGGTCCCGGACTATTTCGACGACTATCTGGCGCTGCGCAGCCGCCACGGCGGGAAAACACTGCAACGAGGCGACCGCCTGGTCTGCGGCGACCTTCAGATGAGCGTTCTCCATCCGGAAAACCCACCGCAACCACAGGATGATATCAACGGTTCATCACTGGTACTGCTGGTCTCCTTTGGCGATTTTCGCCTGCTCCACCTCGGCGATCTGGCCGGTGCCGCGGAAAGAGCCTTGCTCGACCGCAGCGACGATCTGCGTGCCAACCTGTTGAAAATCGCCCATCACGGCGCCGCCGACGCCACCTCTCCGGAACTGCTGTCCCGCAGCCGGCCCGATCTGGCGGTAATCAGCTGCGGCCCCGACAACCGCATCGGCGCTCCGGCGGAGCAGGTCCTGCAGCGCCTGCAGGCAGCCGGCATCCCGGTCCGGCGTACCGACCGGGACGGCACCATCTCCATCGAAATAACAAAACAGCATTAATCGTTTTTTTTCAGCCAGAAACGTAATCCGGTTAGAGCGGCGGCGGCGACGGCGAGCACCGCTATCAGGAGCAGGTAGCTTCCCAGATCCGGGTTTCTCAGCGAGGCGGCAAGGCGGTCGGTGACCGCCGCCAGCGCCGTGATAGCCGGCAGCATGCCGATCAGCGTGCCGAATTGATAGTCGCGCCAGCGGATGCGGGATATCCCGGCGACAAGATTGATCACCGAAAACGGCGCCACCGGCACGACGCGCAGCCCGATCACCGCGATCAGGCCGGAGTTGGAGAGCCGGCGGTTGAGGCGGTTGACCAGGCCGCCGCCAAACCGATCGACCATATCCTTTCCGAGGATACGGCCCAGAAAGAACATGACCAGCGCGCTGAGCTGAGTGCCGAGCAGCGCATAGACAAAGCCCCACCACGGCCCGAAAACAATCAGACTGCCGATCACCATCAGCGTAACCGGGACGGCGGCGCACCCGCCAATGACAAAAACGGCCAGCGCCAGCAGCGGCGTCAACCGCTCTCCCTTGAGCCAGGCCCCCACTGCATGCACCGTCTCGATATCGAGCCAGCCACTCAGCGGCGTCCAGCGCCAGGCGGCAGCCAACCCGAGTACGAGGACAACCAGGAGGCCGCCGGTTACCAGGTAGTGATACGCGGGTTTTCGCTGTTTGGGACCAACAAAATAATCGAGCAGACCGTTCGGTTCGATCGGTTTTTCCGGATCGAGCAGTTCGGATTCCGGGACGAGGCGATCGATGTCTTCAGCAATCGCGCCGTCAAGCGGCACAAGCGTTCGTTCTCCGCCGCACAGCGCTTCGATGGCCTCGATCAGCGAGCCCCGTTCCGTGCGCTGCCGGGCCACGTCGGCGGCGGAAACCCCGAGATGCTCGGCCAGCAGGCGGTTGCACAGGGAGCCGATGGTCTGCTCGTCACCACTGTCCGGGCGGGCGGCCACGGCCAGATCGCACTCGGAATCAAAGCCCAGGGAACGATTGCTCAGATTCGATGAACCGACACGAACCAGTCGATCATCGATGATCATCAGCTTGGCATGGACCATCAGGTCGACGGGCGGCTTGTCGGCCAGTCGCGGATAGTAGATCCGCAGGCGGTCGCCGCCGTCCGCCTGGCGCAGCAGGCCCAGGGTCCGCCCCCGCAGGACATCCATGGTGTGCTGCTCCAGCCAGCCTCCGGTCTGCCTGGGCAGGACGATAACGATTTCCGGGCCGGTCTTCTCGGATAGTGACGCCTGCAGCGCTTCACCGATCCGGTAGGAACTGAGGTATTGATTCTCGATATAGATATAACGGCGCGCCGCCCCGATCATCTCGAGATAGAGCCGTTCCACTTCACGTATTTCAGCATGCTCCCGATACAACGGCATGGTCCGGGCAATCGCCACGTCGATATCGCGAAAAACCGGATCGACACTCTCCGGCCAGGGAGCCCTGTCTTCAGGCACCTGCGCGTCCGGCGGCCGCTTCCCCGTAACCCGCCGCCAGCGCTCCCGGGCAAGCTCGCCCAGGGCCGCGGCCGCCGGCCCGTCAACGACCATCTGGATGTCGTGAAACGGCGGGTACGGTTTGCCGTCGGGGTCGACGCGCCGCGGATCGTCAGGCTTGTGCTCGGACGTGTCCCAGCGCCATTTGCTCACATCCATACCGCCAACAAAGGCGAGCGCATCATCGATCACGATCACTTTCTGGTGCTGGGAACCGCCGACGGGATGGGCGGCATCGAGGCGGAAATGGATAGTGCGATGGCTGCGCCAGGTCAGCTTGTAGCGGGGAAAAAACTCGCGCTCCATTGCGTAGATCATCGCAAAATCCCAGCTCAGCAGATAGATTTCGAGCTGCCGCCGGCGCTTGGCCACGAAGTTCAGGAACCGGCCAAGCCGGCGCGGCGGGTCGTCATCATCGCCGTTGCGAACCAGACACACCTCGCTGTGCAGATCCCAGCCGAGGATGAAAACAGACCGGCGCGCCTGGAGTACCGCTTCATGCAGCGCCTGAAAATAATCCTTGCCGTCGATCAGCACGGCAGCGCGACGGGCCCGCTGCACCCGCCAGCAATTCTCTGATGGAGTGAAGTATTCGCTCATGTCTCAACAAGTACCGGAAACCGACGAAAATACATGAGGCAGAGGCCGCACCCGGATCACCAGAGCAGTGCAATGAGCAGCCCCGGCAGCATCGCAACGCCCATGAACAACGGTAGCCGAATCGCCTGCTTGTTACCGGTGATAGCGGCAAAAATGATGCCCTTGACCAGCGTGTTGGTCGCACACGCAAGCAGAATCCCGACGATGGCCACATCGGCCTGGCGGGACTGCTGGGCCGATCTGGCTAGGGACAGGGTAATGGCATCGACATCCATAATCCCGGAGACGACCGACAGGGCATAGATGCCATAATCGCCGAACCACGCTTTCATCGCCTCCGACAGCAGCAAAATGGCGGCCAGCACGACGCCGAACTGCAGGGCCATGCCGAGTTGCAGAGGATTTTTTACCTCGATGTCCCGGCTCACTTCCGGCCTGCTCTGCCCCCGGCGAAGCCATAGCCAGAAAAAGCCCGCGAGCAGACCGGCGCACATGACGCTCAAGGGCAGCCACATCCGGGCCAGCAGGCCCGGATAGACGACGAAGATCTCGATCATCACCCGCAGGAACATGATCGCCGAGGCCAGCAGGACCCCGCCGGCGAACAGCTGGTAACGCTGTCGCTGTTTGGCCATTCGCGCCAGGCTGACGGTTACCGCGGTGGAAGACGCCAGGGCGCCGACAATGGCGGTCATGATCAGGCCGGCCCGCTCGCCGATCAGCTTCATCCCGACATACCCGAGAAAAGACAGCCCGGAGATAAGCACCACCATCAGCCAGGTCCAGAAAGGATTCAGCGCCTGCCACGGCCCATAGCCCTGATTCGGCAACAGGGGCAGCAAAACGACCGAGATGATCAGCAGTTTGGCACCGGCGAAAAAATCCTGCGGCGAGATCATTTTCAACCAGGAATGCAACACCGGCTTGTAGCCGAGCAGGGAGATGACGACCACGGTAACCGCCATCGCCGGGATGATCGCGCCGTACGCCGCCCAGGCGGCCAGCACGAAGACCAGCATCATGGAAAAGGCGGTCGTGGTTCCCAAATCCTGGTCTTCCTGGACATCGAGGACATGGGCGGTAATGCTCAGAGCGGCAATCATGACGAACGCGGCACCAATAAACCAGACGCCGACCTCCCGGCTCAGGAGAACGGCCACACCGCCGAGCAGACCGATCAGACTGAAGGTACGAAGACCGGCAATCCGTGAACCTTCTTCCCCGTCGCGATCGCTCCAGCTCCGTTCAATCCCGACCAGCAAACCGATCGCCAGCGCTACCGCGAGCGTAATCGCACTCTGGTATGTCTCTTCCATTGCAGCGAGCAACAGTGAGCAAAATCATCTTATGGGCACCGGTGCCGACTTCCCCGACAATCGACGAAGGCGCTACGTCTCCGGAACCAGGCGCCTTGACACTACCCAGTATCGGCACCATTTGTCAATATCGTGTCAATATCGCCGCTCATCGCCAGGTATCGCCGCGGCGATAGTCATCGGGCCGTTCCCGGTCCGATATGGCGGACGATTTTGCAATACCTCGGAACAATTCGCGCCGCTGCGGCAGCGCTGCGCGGAGTTCTGGTGCCAGACGGCCGAAGCGCTTGGTCCCGGTGCCGGCCACACCAAATTCATCGGTTTCGGCAAGAACCGACCGGCCGGCAACATCACCCACCCGCCGGTACCGGCAACGAACAACAAAGCCCTGCAGCCTCTAACGACAACTGCATAAGGACAAAGCGATCCGCCGCAAAAAACCCCTTGCATACATACACGGATGTATGTATAAGGGGAAGCTTCGTGACCTTTCTCCTCTTTTTCTGACAAGGATGACTGATATGAACAAAACCAAAAAATCCCCGTTACTCCTGCTGTTCGCCCTGATCGCAGGACTGACCATCGGCGGCTGCAAGGGCCAGGAACAGGCGGCAAGGCCGACCCCCGGCCCGACCGAGGTCAACGTCGTCACCCTGACGACGCAGCCGGTTGCGCTGACAACCGAGCTTCCCGGACGAACCGCGGCCTATCGGATCGCCGAAGTGCGGCCCCAAGTGACCGGTATCGTGCAAAAACGTTTCTTCTCCGAAGGAAGCGAAGTCAGCGCTGGAGAACTGCTCTACCAGATCGACCCGGCCACCTACCAGGCCATCTTCGACAGTGCCGAGGCGACTCTGGCCAAGGCCGAGGTCATCGAGCGCTCGGCCCGCACGAAAGCCAATCGGTATCGCACCCTGGTCAAAACCAGCGCGGTCAGTGAACAGGAGCAGATTGAGGTGGAAGCCGCCTGGAAACAGGCGGTCGCCGAAGTCGCCGCGGCCAAAGCCGCCCTTGCCCACGCCCGCATCAATCTCGACTATACCCGCGTGACCGCGCCGATCTCCGGCCGCATCGGCAAATCGATGATCTCAGAGGGAGCCTTGGTCACGGCCCAGCAAAGCATGGCCCTGGCCATTATTCAGCAGTTCGATCCGATCTACGTCGACGTCAGTCAGTCGAGTACCGACCTGCTGCACCTGAAAAAGGAACTCGCCGCCGGGCGGATAGCCGCCGACAGCGCCCTCAGATCCGATGTCACGGTCATTCTCGATGATGGGTCCGTTTACGAGCACAGCGGTTATCTTGAATTCTCCGACGTCTCGGTCAACGAGTCGACCGGCACGGTCACCCTGCGGGCCATCGTCGACAACCCCGAGCAGCAACTGCTGCCCGGCATGTTCGTCCGGGCCCGCATCGCCAAAGGAACCCGACCGGATGCGATCCTTGCGCCGGCCGCCAGCATCATCCGCAATAGCCGCGGCCAGGCCACGGTGCTCCTGGTCAACCAGCAGAATGAGGTGGAAAGCCGGGTCATCGAGACCGGCCAAACCATGGGTGAACGGGTACTCATCACCGCCGGCCTATCGGCCGGTGACCGGGTGATCACCGCTGGAATCCAAAAAGTCAGGCCGGGAGCTACGGTCAACGCCGTCGAGCAAGCGAACGCAGCCCCTCTTCAGGAGACTGCAGCCGCCTCACCCCCTGCAGCGAAAACGGAGTAAGCCATGGCCAGATTTTTTATCGATCGCCCGATTTTTGCCTGGGTCATCGCCATCGTCATCATGCTGGCCGGTACCCTGTCGATTCTCAAACTGCCGGTTTCTCAATACCCGGAAATCGCCCCGCCATCAATCCGCGTTACCGCCAGCTATCCCGGGGCATCGGCAAAGACCGTGGAAGACAGCGTCACGCAGATCATCGAGCAGAACATGACCGGATTGGACAACCTGCTCTACATGAGTTCGCAGAGTTCGTCCACCGGTGCGGTGACCACGACGCTGACTTTCGAGTCTGGCACCGATCCGGATATAGCCCAAGTCCAGGTCCAGAACAAGCTGCAGCAGTCCTTGCGCCTGCTGCCCCAGGAAGTTCAGCAATTGGGGGTGCAGGTCAATAAATCCAACTCCACCTTCCTGATGATCGTCGGCCTGATCTCCTCCGACAACAGCATGGACAAAAACGACCTGTCCGACTTCATGGTCTCGACACTCCGCGACCCGCTCAGCCGGACATCCGGGGTCGGCAGCATCCAGATATTCGGCAGCCAGTATGCCATGCGCATCTGGCTCGACCCGCACAAACTCAACAGTTACCAACTCACCCCCGCCGATGTCAGTGGCGCAATCAGGGCGCAGAACAACCAGATAGCCGTCGGCGATCTCGGGGGCGCCCCATCGGTCCCCGGCCAGCAGACCAACGCCAGCATGATGGCCCAGACGAAAATGAGCTCGCCGGAGCAGTTTGCCCAGATCATGCTCCGGGTCAACCAGGATGGCTCGCAGGTCCGACTCGGCGATGTCGCCCGGGTCGAGATCGGCGGTGAAGATTATTCGGCGCTGACCACCTTCAACGGCCAGCCGGCCAGCGGCATGGCCATCATGCTCGCCACCGGCGCCAACGCGCTGGACACCGCCGAGGCGGTGCGGGCCAAACTGGCGGAACTCAGGCCGTATTTCCCGGCCGGCATCGAGATCGTTTATCCTTACGATACCACCACCTTTATCAAGATCTCCATCGAAGAAGTCGCCAAGACCCTGGTCGAGGCCATTATCCTGGTCTTCCTGGTCATGTTTCTCTTCCTGCAGAACTTCCGCGCCACGCTGATTCCGACCATCGCCGTGCCGGTGGTCCTGCTCGGCACCTTCGGCATCATGGCCGCCTTCGGTTTCTCGATCAACACGCTGACCATGTTCGGCATGGTGCTGGCCATCGGCCTGCTCGTTGACGATGCCATCGTCGTCGTGGAAAACGTCGAGCGAATCATGTCCCAAGAGGGGCTCTCGCCGCTCGAGGCAACGAGAAAGTCGATGGATCAGATTACCAGTGCCTTGATCGGCATTGCGCTGGTATTGTCCGCGGTCTTCGTCCCGATGGCCTTTTTCGGCGGGTCGACCGGCGCGATCTATCGTCAGTTCTCGCTGACCATCGTCTCGGCCATGGCCCTGTCGGTACTCGTTGCACTGATCCTGACCCCGGCCTTGTGCGCCACCATGCTCAAGCCCATCGACCCGCATAAACATGCCCGAAAACGGGGCTTTTTCGGCTGGTTCAACAAAGTGTTTGCAATCGGCAGCACCGGCTATCAACGCACGGTCGGTTACGCCCTGAAAAGAACGGGGCGTTTCGCCATCCTCTATCTGCTGCTGGCAGCCGCAATGGCGCTGCTTTTTACCAAACTGCCCACCTCCTTTATCCCCGAAGAAGATCAGGGCGTCTTTCTGACCATGGTGCAATTGCCCACCGGGGCAACCCTGGAACGAACCCAGAAAATCCTGGACCAGGTGCGCGGCCACTACCTGGAACACGAATCGGAGAATGTCACCAGCGCTTTTACCGTCGCCGGTTTCAGTTTTGCCGGTAGCGGCCAGAATAACGGCATGGTGTTTGCGCAGCTCAAGGACTGGAGTGAGCGGGAACGGGCCGATCAATCGGTCAACGCCATCATCGGTCGAGCCATGGGCCGCTTCATGCAGATCAAGGAGGCCCAGGTATTTGCCTTCAACATTCCCTCTATTCCGGCCCTCGGCATGGCGACCGGTTTCGACCTCTTTTTGCAGGATCGCGGCAATCTCGGCCACGAAAAACTGATGGAGGCCCGCAACATGCTGCTCGGCATGGCCGCGCAGAACCCCCACCTGACCAGGGTTCGGCCCAATGGCATGGAGGACACCCCGCAATACAACATCGATATCGATTACGAGAAAGCCATGGCCCTCGGCGTCGGGGTCGCCAACATCAACTCGACCCTGTCAACGGCCTGGGGCTCGAACTACGTCAACGATTTTATCCATCAGGGCCGCATAAAAAAGGTGTATGTTCAGGCCGATGCACCCTATCGTATGCAACCGGAAGATATCAACCAGTGGTATGTGCGCAACAACCACGGCCAGATGGTACCGTTTACCACCTTTACCGACGGCTCCTGGAGTTTTGGTTCCCCGCGACTGGAGCGGTTCAACGGCAACCCGGCCGTCGAGATCGTCGGTGAGGCGGCCCCGGGCCGTTCGAGCGGCGAGGCGATGCGGGTCATCAGCGGCCTGATCGACCAACTGCCCGCTGGGATCGGTTTTGAATGGACCGGCGCCTCCTACCAGGAAGTGCAGTCCGGCGCTCAGGCCCCGGCGCTCTATGCCATTTCCGTGCTGGTGGTTTTCCTCTGCCTGGCCGCCCTCTACGAGAGCTGGTCGGTGCCCTTCTCCGTCATCCTGGCCATCCCGCTCGGGATTCTCGGAGCCTTGGGCGCCGCCTATCTGCGGGGCATGGAAAACGACGTCTATTTCCAGGTCGGTCTGCTCACCACCATTGGTTTGTCGGCAAAAAACGCCATCCTCATCGTCGAATTCGCCAAGGCCCTCCATGACCGCGGCATGGACCTGTTCACGGCGACCATCGAGGCCTGCAAGCTGCGTCTGCGACCGATCCTGATGACGTCGATGGCCTTCATGCTGGGCGTACTGCCACTGGCCATCAGCACCGGTGCCGGCGCCAACAGCCGAAACGCCATCGGCACCGGAGTGCTCGGCGGGATGATCTCGGCCACGGTGCTGGCGATCGTCTTTATCCCTCTCTTTTTCTATGTCGTCGTCCGCGTTTTCAAACCCCGCGCCCGGGCGGCGGCCGTTCCGACATCACCATCAGGAGTCTCACCGCAATGACAGCCACAACCAGATTCGTTCTCGCCGCCTGGCTACTCAGCACCTTGGCCGGCGGCTGCATGCTGGCCCCCGACTACCAGCGACCGGAACCGCCGGTGGCCGAAAATCTGCCCGGAGGTGACAGCGTCCTGCCGGCGGCGGAGCCGGGATCGGAACATGAGATCGGCCTCGCCGACCTCGGTTGGCGTGACTATTTCACCGATCCCGTTTTACATCGCCTGATTGACACGGCACTGGACAACAATCGCGACCTGCGCATTTCAGCGCTCAACATCGCCGCCTACGAGGCCCAGTACCGCATCCAGCGTTCGGCCTTGTACCCCGGTATCGATGGCGATGCTTCCGCCGTGCGGCAGCGAACGCTGACCGGAACCTTGCATACCACCGGTGAAATCTACCAGATAAAGGTCGGCCTGACCGCTTACGAGCTTGATTTCTTCGGCCGCATCCGCAGTCTTGAGGAGAAAGCGCTCGAACAATACCTGGCCATGGAGCAGACCCACCGCAGCGCTGAAATCAACCTGGTCGCTGAAGTAGCCGGGGCTTACCTGAGTCTGCTCGCCGATCGTGAGCTGCTGGCCATCACCGGACAGACCCGCACCATCGAGGAAGAATCGTTCGAGTTGATCAGGCAGCGTGTCTCGGTCGGTATCGCCAACGAGCTGGAACTGGCCCAGGCACGCACCAGCATGGAAGCGGTCAAGGCCAACCTGGCCCTCTACCAACGCCGGGTCGCGTTGGACCTGAACTACCTGAGCCTGCTGATCGGCACCGATGCCAACCAACTGATCCCCGGGACCGAGCCGGCCGAAGGTTTGCTCGACGACCTCCTGCTCATGGCCGAGCTGCCGCCGGCACTGCCGTCGCAGGTGCTGCTGCAACGTCCCGACATCATGGCCGCGGAGCACGAGCTGAAAGGCGCCAATGCCGATATCGGCGCGGCCCGGGCCGCTTTTTTCCCGGCGATAACCATCACCGCCAACGCCGGGGTGATCAGCAGCGAACTCGGTGAGCTGTTCAACGGCGACTCCGGCATGTGGCTCTTTTCCCCGGCGATTCGCCTGCCCATCTTTACCGGCGGCCGACTCGAAGCCCAACTCGATGTGACCACCGTCCGCAAAGAAATTTCGGTGGCCCGCTACGAAAAAACCATCCAGGTTGCCTTCAAGGAAGCGGCCGATGCGCTGGTCGCCATCGACACCTATCGCAACCAGATGATTGCCCAGCAGGCCAATCTGGCGGCCAACGAGGATTACCAAGCCATCGCCAGTCAACGCTATGAACAGGGCCTGGACAGCTTTTTGACCCTGCTCGATGCCCAGCGCTCACTGTATGGCGCCCGGCAGAATTTTCTCAGCCTCAAATTGGCGCAATTGCTCAACCAGGTAACGCTGTACAAGGTGTTGGGCGGCGGCTGGAAGGAAGAAAACTGATCAATGGCCCGCAAGACCAAAAAAGAAGCAGAGCAGACCCGCACCGACATTCTCGATGCGGCAATACGCGTTTTTTCGGTACGCGGCGTATCACGGACCGCATTGAATGATATCGCCAAGGAAGCCGGCGTCACCAGGGGCGCCATCTACTGGCATTTCAACAACAAAACCGACCTGCTTGGCGCCCTCTGGGACCAGCTCTTCCTGCCCATCGAACCGATTGTCCAGGCCAGCGAAAGCGAGGATGAAACCGATCCGCTCGGCCGCATGCGCGAGGCGCTGCTGTCGCTGTTCACCTCCCTGGCCAACGACCCGATGCAGCTGCAGCTCTTCCGCATCCTGCATGATAAGTGTGAATTGGTCGAAGATACCGGCACCGAACACCTGCACCGGGCCAATTGTCACCGGGACGGCCTGAAACGCATCGGCATTGTGCTGAGCAATGCGGTGGCCAGGAAACAACTGCCGCAGGGCTACGATATACACCTGGCCAGTATCGCCACGATCTCTTTCATCGACGGCCTGCTCGCCAACTGGTTGATGTTCCCGTCCCTGATCAGGGCCGATCGGGAGATCCCCCTCTTGGTCGATGAATTGATGCTCATGTTGCGCCGCGGCTTTCTCTCTTCCGCACAAAACGACCAGGATGACGAATAAATCACCGGAAACGCATCGACCAGGCATGGAGCCCATCTTCCGCAGTACCCGAAACGGCACCGTACCAGCCCCGCCCTGTCCACCGCATCCCGTCAATCACCGGCACCCCTGCAGCCCACCGATTGTGCAGCCACCGATTGTGCAGCCACCGATTGTGCAGCCACCGATTGTTGACACCAGACTGGCGGGGTGGTAAAAGAGGCCGACATAGCATGCACGTGCCCGTAGCTCAGCTGGATAGAGCACCAGGCTTCGAACCTGGGAGTCGGGGGTTCGAATCCCTCCGGGCACGCCAGTCCCTCAACGTTCTGCCCGCCCGTCCAACGGGAATGATAAATTGAAAAGCCCTCTTCCGCGAATTGACGTCGGGAGAGGGCTTTGATCTTTATCGGGAACATACATAAAGATGCGCCTCGGACGCACCCAGAAAACAAAGGTGCTCATCACAAGATTAACAGTGAGGATGTTCATTGCGTTAAACTCATTTTATGATTGACCATTTAAGTGCTTTCTCAATAAAATTGTTTTGTTAAAGCCATTTCTTTTCACTGTTATCACCACCGCATTCATTGTACTTGGTTACGTGGTTCTCTTTGAGGATGGCACAGACAAAGATGGGTATATTATTCCAAGTGTAGTTGTTGTATTGTGGGCTCTTGTCTGTTCACTTTTGTTATCCATTTTCCCCTACGTCCCACCGAAGTCTGGCAAGCAACAGCGTGTATTTGACCGTCTCAAAATCCGACTGGCTAGGAGCGCTTATTACATAGGTTCATGGCTGTTTTTAGTGTTGAGTATATCAGCTGTGTTGCTTACTTACAATCAGACTGCTAAATGTTTGGCGTGCTGATTTTCAAATAAGCAGTCCACATACGCAACAAATCCTATTTTATCAATTATATTAATATTTTAATTGCTCGCAATATCAGTCATTCAATGAACTGCGGTCAAGGTTTTTCTCTTTGGGTCCTCCGCTCCCTACCTGAAACGAAATCAATTCTCAACGCTGTAACACGTCATAATTCTGCACGGTACACTTTAAAGTTTTTAGTTAAAAGCTATTGCTCTCTTGAAAAATATCAGTTAACTACAGAGTGTGGTGGCTCAACCATGGTATTTCCAGAACGCTTGACATATCGAGTTAATCATTCCACGTAAGGAAGTCGTCATGAGCTTTGTTGAGAGTATTGAAAAGAGAGGGCTCGAACCTGAGAACGTCTTTATCAGTTCCTACTTCGCGGGACTTCACGAACTTGGTATTCTCAACCAAGCCGTCGTCTATCTGGCAGGACGCAGGGTGGGTGAGTATCTGGCTACCTATTGCCAGGAGAAAGGGAACCTCAAAGCAAAACAAATCCTCGACGGAGATGAAGCCGAACAGTGCCGGCGAGCCGTTGAACACCTCAACGCCGACCTGACAATTACCCTCGCCCCAGACGGCGTATGCGTTGAGAAAGAGGATGATCGCATACTGGTTAAAATCAAGAGCCCCCACTGCCGTTTTTGTCCAAAGGGTGTGGGAGAAGCCGCCTTAACGGGAACGTTGTGCCCTTTTCCGGGAATACTGGAAGTCTTTCTTGCCACCATACTCGGCCGCGAATTCAAGTTACAGAGAGAGGAAAGCAACAAATCACTTGTCAAAGACGGGGATTGGTGCAAAATCCGATTCGCCTAGAATCTTGCCGAAAATCCTGAAACAACTCTTCTGCCAGCGACAACTCAGCCATTCATAAACTCTGGTTCTGATTAATCGATAAATCCACTTGCCGCCAGATCCCCCCAATGGCTGCAAACCAGCCGAGAGCGGAATGACAACGATCCGGAAACACCTCAACTGTCGCCAGCTATTGCTCCATACATGCATGGTTAAAGCTGCTTCCGGGATACCGGGCAATTATATTCGCCAACTAGCTACAATGTAGCACTGTCTTGCCGCAAGCTCCTGGTCAGACCACGGACCGTGTCAGAAAGGTTAACGCCTGAAAGAAATTGCCCAATGTGTCTGCAAACAAGGTGCAATGAAGGTTTCAAGACGAGGAAGAGTCATGCGAATAGCCAAAAAAAATGATGCCCCGGGAGCAACTGCTCGGCACTCAGCAAAGCGATCGCTCGGTTGACCGATAAAATGCGCCTCGTAAAAGCCGGCAGGACATAGTTATTCAGCCAAGTCCCTCAGATGGCCTTTTTCTCCGGGCGATGCCGATGCGGGAGTGCCCGGCCTAAGGGAGCAGGACCGGCCGATAGGCCTTTTTGTCGAGGTCCTGAAGCAGGACGTGGGCGAGGGTGGTTTTACCGAATCCTGACGGCCCGCACAGGGCGAGGCTCTTGCCGGAGTGGAGCAAACGCTTGATGCTCTGGATCTGCCTGCTGTCCCGCTCCGGCAGCAGGCACCGTTATCGGTGTAGAAACGCACGGGCTTGCCGTGGGTGGTGATGGCGGCCATCAGCTCTTTGATCAGCACCTCGGTATCTTCGGCGAGGAAGAAATGAGAACGGACGATATAACGGGTGGCGTCGTCGATATTGGCATGGAGATAGGTCTTGCGCTTCCGGCCGGTGACCATGATCTTCGGCCCGTGGAGGAAGTCGGCGCTCCATAACTGACCAAAGGACTGGTAGGCAAAGGTTTTTGCCGGCAGCGGAGCCAGGTGCGGGTCGCGTTGCAGGTTGCGGGAATGGGCAAAGCGGTAGAGCCATTTACGCAGGGTCTCGGCAGAGTAGCGGACAGCTTGTCCATCTGCTCTGACAAAGGTTTTGGCGGCCAGGCGGAGCAGTTCATCCTCCAGGGATTCTTCCGCGTCGCTGCGGTGGAGAAGATGGCTGATGATGCCGTATCGCCAGACGGCCAGCTAGAGATAATTGAGAATGTATCGAAAAGGTTTTTCCGGGTCGGTAAGGACATTC
>CAYSSK010000092.1:8494-15435 GCA_964433645.1 uncultured Desulfofustis sp. | reverse complement strand
GTTTTCTTTATGACCTGAAAGATTCGCGCACGGTCAGCAACGATTCGATTGTCGGCGAGTTCGAGAATGCCTCGGCGATCCTCGTGTCGGCCGGGTTGAGCTACAAGTTCTAGCGCTTTGGCTGTGCAGCGATGCCGTTGAAAGACCGGCGGTATCGCTGCTGTAGAGCGGGGTCAGCTGGTCAAAGGGCCCTGAGGTTTTCCGGCTTGAGGGGCACCTGTCCTTGCAACGCCTGCTCGATGAGCTGCAGGGTGCGCGCTTTGTCTTTGGGCAGGCGAGCCTTGATCGGCAGATAATTGGAGGCGTGGTTGGCGTGAAACAGTCCACGGGTCAGATCCGTGCGGCTGATCATGACGCCGAGCTCGGTCAGCAATTCGGCCGCTTCTGGTTGCCGCCAGTCACCGGCCTGCCAGCGATCGTACAGGGCGCTGCCGGGGGTGAGCATCAGGCTCAGGGCGCCGACATATTCGGGATCGATGGCGCTGAGCACCCTGCCGGTCTCTTCGGCGTGGATCAGCGAGCGTCCGGGCTCGGCAATGCCCAGCAGGACGGTGATGGAAAGGGCGATATCGGCGGAACGGACCTTTTGTCCCAGCGAGATCATGTCACTGCTGCCGGTTCCCTTGCCGATCTGTTCAAGCGTCCGGTCGTCGCCGCTTTCCACTCCGAGATAGGCGATCGTCAGGCCGAGACCCCGCAATTGCCGTAGCTCCTCAAGTGATTTCATCTCGATGCTGCGGGGGGTGGCGTAGGTTCCGACCCGGGTTACCCAGGGCAGTCGCTCCTTGATTGCGGTAAGGATGGGAATCAATCGTCGTTGCGGCATGATCAGCGCGTCGCCGTCGCAGAGGAAAACGCGGTGCTGTCTGCGGCAGTGGTGGGCGGCAAAATCGATATCCGCCAGCACCGTCTGCTCGTCTTTGATCGAGAAACGCACGCCCTGGTACATGCTGCAGAACGTGCATTTGTTATGCGAACAACCGGTAGTGACCTGGAGCAGGATGGAGTTGGCTTCGCTTGGCGGTCTGAAGATTGGTCCTTCGTAATGCATCGTCGATCCGTTTGCTCCCTGTTGAGGTGTGCCGGGTTGGGTTCAAATATCACAGAGATAGTAAGTATCTCCCGCTGCGAAGGCAAGAATCCTTGTCCGGTCGTTTGGTGCCGGTTCATCAGGTACCGGCCGGCAGCCAACGATCACCTTGGTGTAAGGATCCGCAATGAACACTGACCATCCTTCTTATCCCCACTTGTTTCGACCGCTCGATCTCGGTTTTATCTCTCTGAAGAACAGGGTCCTGATGGGCTCCATGCACACCGGGCTGGAAGAGGAACGGGATGGATTCCGGCGCATGGCCCGTTACTATGCGGAACGCGCCGAAGGCGGCGTCGGGTTGATTGTCACCGGCGGTGTCGCTCCGAACCGGGCGGGCTGGATCGCCCCGTTTGCGATACGGCTGGCCGGCGCTTCCCAGGTCGGCAGACATCGGTTGGTGACAGACGCGGTCCACGACCAGGGCGGCGTCATCTGTCTGCAGATTCTGCACGCCGGTCGGTACGGCTATCATCCCCTGTGCGTCGCACCGTCATCGATCCGGGCGCCGATTAACCGCTTTCGCCCGCGGGCGCTGACCAGGCGTGGCGTTCAGTCGACGATAGATGACTTCGTCAGGTGCGCCGCACTGGCACAGCAGGCCGGCTACGACGGGGTCGAGGTGATGGGGTCGGAGGGATATCTGATCAACCAGTTTATCGCCGCCAAAACAAATAAACGAAGTGATGAATGGGGCACCAGTTTCGCCAACCGGATCCGTTTTCCGGTCGAGATCGTGCGGCGCATCAGGGATCGTGTCGGCACGAATTTCATCATTATTTTCCGGTTATCGATGCTTGACCTGGTCCGCGGCGGCAGTTCTTGGGCGGAAGTGGTTGAATTGGCACAGGCGATCGAACGGGCAGGGGCCACGATTATCAACACCGGCATCGGCTGGCACGAAGCGCGGGTTCCGACCATTGCCACGGTGGTGCCGCGGGCCGGTTTCGCCTGGGTGACCAAACGGCTGCGCGGGCAGGTCGCGATACCGTTGGTCGCGACCAACCGAATCAACATGCCGGCGGTTGCCGAGCAGGTGCTGGCCGATGGGTGCGCCGACCTGGTCAGCATGGCCAGGCCGCTGCTCGCCGACCCGCAGTGGGTGGTCAAGGCCGAACGGGGACGAGAGGACGAAATCAATACCTGCATCGCCTGCAATCAGGCCTGTCTCGACCATATCTTTGCCCGCAAGACGGCATCTTGTCTGGTCAACCCCCGAGCCTGCCGGGAGACCGTTGCTCCACTGGTCAAGACGGCGGCGCCGAAACGGGTCGCGGTGGTCGGCGGCGGGCCGGCCGGGCTGGCCTGTGCCGCAACAGCCGCGGCCCGGGGGCATCGGGTGGCGTTGTTTGATGCCGGCGAGCAACTCGGCGGCCAGTTTTTGTTGGCCCGGCATATCCCCGGCAAGGAAGAGTTCGCCGAGACGCTGCGCTACTTCGAGCGTCAGTTCGAGTTGCATGGGGTAAGCGTGCACCTCCATCGGCGCGCCCGGGTCGAGGATGTCTGCGATTATGATGAAGTCGTTATCGCCAGCGGCGTCAAGCCGCGCAGAGTCGCGATTCCCGGTGGTGATCGTGACGAGGTGCTGAGCTACGAGGAGGTTATTTCCGGCCGGCGCAGCGTCGGGCGCCGGGTGGCGATCATCGGCGCCGGCGGCATAGGCTTTGATACGGCAATCTTTCTGCTGCACGAAGGCTCGGATCGGCGCCGGCTCGACACCTTTCTGGCGGAATGGGGCGTCGATCCGGATTATCAGCAGAGCGGCGGTCTGCGGTCACCGCTCGTCGCTGAGCCGCAGCGGGAAATTCATCTGCTGCAGCGGCGGACGACCAAACCCGGAGCCACCCTCGGCAAGACCACCGGCTGGATTCATCGGGCCGAATTGAAGAAAAACAAGGTCGCCTTCTGGACCGGTGTCACCTACCGGGAGATCAATGAAAACGGGTTGCTGATCGATCATGAGGGCGGAGCCCGTCTGCTCGAGGTCGACAACGTGGTTGTTTGCGCCGGCCAGGAGTCCGAGCGAGGATTGGCAGATCAGCTGACCGCTGCGGCGATCGACCATCACCTCATCGGTGGAGCCCTGCTGGCCGCCGAACTCGATGCCGAGCGAGCGATCCGTCAGGGAGTCGAGTTGGCCGACAGCTGGTAGGTTCGAGAGAGGAAACAGAGATTGCCTGACGCTCGGATTGACCAGTACACCGCGCAGATCTGAATGATAGTGTTTGCGCAACACGCACACTTTGCATATTTTAATTATCTGGCATCTATTTCTTTGAAAATGAACTAAAGCATTACTGTTTTTTACCTTCTGGGAACAGTGTTATACCAGAAAAGGCTACTGAAACAGAGAAACAAGCCCTTGTGGGAAACTGGTCAGGCCAACTCTGGGCGCTACCACAGGCAGTTTTCTTTTTTCATATTGGCTATTTTTGAGTACTATTAGCCCGATTGAGCGGAGAAAGAGAAGCCGTCTCGCCTCCATGGTCCGGGAATTCGAATGGGTCATCACCAGGTTACATTTTTACCGCATAACAGGGTCGTCTCTGTCCCCGAAAACGAGAGCCTGATCAGGGCCGCGTTGCAAGCCGGAGTGCATATCAATGCATCCTGCGGCGGCGAGGGCGTCTGCGCCAAATGCCGGGTCCAGGTGGAAAAGGGCTCGGTCATCGGTGGTGAGTCGGATCGGTTCAGCGATGAAGAGACCGAGCGCGGCTGGCATCTTGCCTGTCAGTCCCGGATTGTCGGCGATGTCACGGTCCGGGTGCCGGTCGAATCGGCCATCGACAGGACCGTCTTCGATAAGCGTTTCACGCCCAGACGGACCGCTTCGATCAGGCAAATGGATTTTGACAGCCTCAAAGAGCGCGGGCTGTTCATTCCGCCCGTGGAGAAAGTCTATCTCGAACTGCCTCCTCCCGATGCGCAAAACAACATGCCTGATGTCACCAGGCTTATCGAGTACCTGAAGCTCAAGGGCAACGAGCATAAACTCGAACTGACGTTGCCGGTGATCAGAACCTTGCCGGCCACCCTGCGGGAGCACGATTTCAAAGTGACGGCCACGCTGGTCCGGCCGGTTCGGGACGATGGCAAGACCCTGATCACCAGTGTCCAGCCCGGCGATACCACTGACCAGAACTATGCGATTGCCCTCGATATCGGCACCACCACCGTCTATGCCCAGCTGATCGATCTGGCCAGTGGCGAGTGTCTGGGTGAAGCCGGTGATTTCAATGGCCAGATCAGTTATGGCGAAGACGTGATCAGCCGCATCATCCATGCCGAGAAAGCCGGTGGGCTGGAGACCTTGCAGAAAACGGTGGTCTCCACCATCAACAAGGTGCTTGCCAAGATCATCAAACAGGCGCAGGTGACCCGCCAGAATATCTCTACCATCACCATGGCCGGTAATACCACGATGACCCAATTGCTGCTGGCCATCGATCCGCGCTACCTGCGCCGCTCCCCCTACGTGCCGGCATCGACACTGTTCCCGCCGTTTCAGGCGGCGACCATCGGCATCGATCTCGACGAGCATGTCATCGCGCTGCTCTATCCGGCCATTGCCAGTTACGTCGGCGGCGACATCGTGGCCGGGATCATGGGCACCGGGCTGTACCGGGAAGAAGAGTTGACGCTGTTTCTCGATATCGGTACCAATGCCGAAATCGTCATCGGCAATAAGGATTGGCTGGCCTGCACGGCCTGTTCGGCCGGGCCGGCATTCGAGGGCGGCGGCATCGAATTCGGTATGCGGGCGGCCAAGGGGGCCATCGAGGATTTTTCCATCGACCCGGTCAGCTATGAACCGATGCTGGTGACGATCGGCGATGTGCGGCCCAAGGGAATCTGCGGGTCCGGCTTGATCAATATGGTAGCCCTGATGTTTGAGATCGGTGTGATCAACAATCGCGGCAAGTTCAATCGGGAGCACGGCACCCCGCGCATCAGGGAAAACAGAGGTAGCTGGGAATTTGTGCTGGCGTGGCAGGACGACTCCCAGATCGATCGCGATATCTCCCTGTCCGAGATCGACATCGATAATTTGATCAGGGCCAAGGGCGCGGTCTACAGCGGCTGTATGACGCTGCTCGAGGAGGTCGGCCTGAGCATGGACACCGTTGAGCGGATCATCCTGGCCGGCGGGTTTGGCAGCTATATCGACCTGGAAAAGGCGATGACCATCGGCCTGTTGCCGGAGATCGACCCCGATCGGGTGATTTTCATCGGCAACGGTTCCCTGATGGGAGCCAGAATGAGTTCGCTGACCAATAGGATTCGCAAGGATGTCGTCGAGGTAACGAAGAAGATGACCAACTTCGAACTCTCCGAGACACCATCCTACATGGACCATTACATCGCGGCGATGTTTATCCCTCATACGGAAATCGAGAAATTTCCCGGCGTCAAACGTCGGATGAAGGCCTGGCAGGAGCTGCGGGCCGATAATCCCTGACATAACCGGTCGGAGTGGTTTGCCGGGTCGGGGGGTATGACGAAAGCGTATTGATTGTCGGTTTTTAGTGACCAGGAGAACGGGAGCGTGGCAATGTGCATGCCGTCAGGCCGGTTTTCGCTGAGGTATCAGCCGGATTGCACAGACTCGTTCGAGACTAATTTTCATTTTAAAGGAGGCTCACGTGGCATTTGAAATTAAAAAGGAGGCCTACACCGGTGGCATCAAAACGATTTCCATTGGTACGGGTGATTCCACTGTAACTGTCGGTGGCGAGACATGTTACCCGTTCTACACCTTTGAAGGCGATATGCCCAATAACCCCCTGATTGCTATGGAAATATGGGACATGGAGCCGACGGACTGGGCCGAGGCGGCCCTGGCCCCGTTCAAGGATGTGGTTGCCGACCCGGCCGCCTGGGCGAAAAAGTGCGTTGAAGACTATGGCGCCGAGGCAATCGTCCTGCAACTCAAGAGCATCGACCCGAACGATAAGGACGCCGGCCCCCAATCGGCGGCGGAAACGGTGAGAAAGATTCTCGGTGCCGTGCAGGTGCCGCTCATCGTCTGGGGATGCACGGCACCGGCCAAGGATGAAGAGGTTATGAAAGCGGTGGCCGAGGCCTGCCAGAACGAGAATTTGCTGCTCGGCCCCGTCGAGGAGAAAAATTACAAAGGTATCGCCGCGGCGGCGATGGGATACGGTCATTCGCTGATCGCCTCTTCGCCGATCGACGTCAATCTGGCCAAGCAAATCAATATTTTGCTCGAGAACTTCGGTATGCCGATGGATCGGGTTGTCGTCGACCCGACCACCGGTGGTCTCGGGTATGGTATGGAGTATTCCTATAGCGTCATGGAGCGGCTGTCGATGGCGGCCATGAGTCAGGGTGACAATAAGCTCCAGTACCCGATGATCAACAACCTCGGCAACGAGGTCTGGAAGTGCAAGGAAGCCAAAGAGGGGGTTGAGGAAGCGCCGCTCCTCGGCGACCCGGAGAAGCGTGCCATTCTGATGGAGGCGGTCGGAGCCGTTGCCTACCTGCTCTGTGGCTCCAACATTCTGATCATGCGCCATCCGGAGTCGATACGTCTGGTCAAGGAATATATCAACGCGTTGCTGGCTGGTGGTTCCCTGGTCGACGTGGCGCCGATCGAAAAGCGACTTGCTTCCGTTGCCGTTGACTTCGCGGCATTGGCACCGCCGCTCGACGTGACCATCGAGGAAGATAAAAAGGCCGCCGCGCCGGTGAAAAAAGACGCGCCGGCCAAGAAAGAGGCTCCGGCCAAACCGGCCACTCCGGCCGCGCCGGCCGAGGAACCGACCGCACCGGCGGCGAAACAGCAGGAAGCGGCGGCCAAACCGGCGGCTCCTGAACAAGACGTCAAGGC
>CAYSSK010000092.1:0-8394 GCA_964433645.1 uncultured Desulfofustis sp. | reverse complement strand
GGCCGAGGCGGAAGCCAAGGCCACGGCCGAAGCCGAAGCCAGAGTGAAGGCTCAAGAGGAAGCCAAGGCCAAAGCCGAGGCGGAGGCCCAGGCCAAAGCGGAGGCAGAGAAACAGGCAGCGGCGGACGCGCGGGCGGCGCGGGAAGCCGAGGAGAAGGAGCTGCGGGCCAAGCGGGCCAGAGAACGGGCCGAATCGGCGGCCAAACGGACGGTCGAACCGACGGCGCAGGGAACCATGACCCCTGCCGCGATTCAGAAGACCGAGCAACAAAAGATACTTGAATTGCTCGACAGATTCCATAAGCGTGCGTGATCGATCTGTTCGGTGCTCATGCGGACGTAAAGAAATTCTTTGTGGAGGAAGACCAAATGGCAGAATTACAAGAAAAAACCGCTGCGAAAGAGCCCAAGCTCGTAGACCCGAGAGATGCCTCGATTGACCAGGCAACCCAGGAGATGCTACGGCGGGCCCAAAAAATGGGAGTTGATACGGTTTTTGATCGTGCGATGACCATGAAACCGTGCGCGATCGGTATGCAGGGGATTTGTTGCAAAAATTGTGCGATGGGGCCCTGTCGCCTGCCGCTGCCCAAAGGCGGGATTAACGGTGAGGACACCCGAAAAGGACTGTGCGGTGCTACCGCCAACACCATTTGTGCGCGAAATTTCATTCGCATGATCGCCGGCGGCGCGGCGGCCCATTCGGATCATGGCCGTTCGGTTGCGGAAGTGTTTCGGTCGGTGGCTCGTAAGGAAACCGACGATTACAAGATCAAGGACCCGATCAAGCTGATCGATATCGCGCCGCATTTTGGTGTGCCCACGACGGTTGAAGTTGACGGCAAGACGATGGATCGAGCCCTCGATGAGATCGCCCTTGAGGTGGCCGAGGCCGCTTATGCCGAGTGGGGCAAGCCGGAAGGCAGTATCAAATACATCAAGCGCGCCCCGAAACCGCTCCAGGAGAAATGGGAGCAGGAAGGCGTCGTGCCCCGTAACGTGGATCGCGAGATCGTCGAGATCATGCACCGCACTCATATGGGCGTCGACCAGGACTACAAGAACCTGATGAAGCAGGGCACCCGGGCGGCACTGGCCGACGGCTGGGGCGGTTCCATGATCGCCACCGATCTGCAGGACGTCATGTTCGGCACCCCGTCGCCGTTGCAGTCCGAAGCCAATCTCGGTGTTATGAAGGAAGACCACGTCAATATCATCGTGCACGGCCACGAACCGGTACTGTCCGAGATGATCGTTGCCGCCTGCCAGTCCCAGGAGATGCTTGCCTATGCCCAGGAGAAAGGAGCGAAAGGTATCCAGCTCTCCGGCATCTGCTGCACCGCCAACGAGGTGTTGCAGCGGCACGGCGTGCCGCCGGCCGGAACTTTCCTGCAGCAGGAACTGGCGATCATTACCGGGGCCTGTGATGCGATGGTTGTCGATGTGCAGTGCATCTTTCAGAATCTGGCCAACGTAGCCAAATGTTTTCACACCAAGCTGATCACCACCCATCCGATTGCCAGGATGGAACAGGAAAACGTCATTCATATCGAGTTCGACGAGCATCACGCGATGGATGATGCCAAGCGCATTGTCAAAATGGCTATCGACAACTTCACCAACCGCAGTGCAGATATCATGATCCCGCGGCATAAGGCGTCGCAGATCGCCGGTTTCGGCGTCGAGTCGATTCGTTATCATCTCGGCGGCACCTTCCGTGGCGATTACTACACCCTTAACGACAATATCATCAACGGCCGGATCCGCGGTATCGCCGGTGTGGTCGGCTGCAATAATGCCCGGACCAAGCACAACGAAGAGCACATCACCATCATCAAGGAATTGATCAAGAATGATGTCATCGTGCTGACCACCGGCTGCAGCGCCATCGCCGCCGGTATGCACGGGTTGCTGACCCCTGGTGCCGCTGCCGTTCATTGCGGCCCCGGTCTGGCCGAGGTCTGTGAGACGGTCGGCATTCCGCCGGTGCTCCATCTCGGCTCCTGTGTCGACAACAGCCGGATCCTGCTGGCCGCGACCGAGGTGGTCAAGGCGGGCGGTCTCGGCGACGACATCTGCGACCTGCCGGCCGCGGGCAGTGCCCCAGAGTGGATGAGCGAAAAGGCCATCTCGATCGGCCAGTATTTTGTCGCTTCAGGTGTTTATACGGTCTTCGGCTATCATATGCCGGTGGAAGGCGCTCCGGTGTTCAAGGATTACCTCTACAAGGATATGGAAAGAATGTACGGCGGCATGTGGGATTGCGAACCCGATCCGGTCAAGCATGCGCACAAGATGATTGCCCATATAGATAAGAAACGCCAAGAACTCGGCATCGACAAGGCCCGGGAGCGTGTTCTGATGGATATGGCCGATCGTCAGGCCCTTGGAATGGAATAAGCACACACATCTGCAGGGGAGTCAATCCTGAATAAAGGAGGATAGCATGTCAAGATTAGTAGCTTTTGCAGCGATACAAGGTGGCTACAAGGTCGTGTCGCAGGTCGAAGGCGAGTTGGAAAAAGCACTCGCATCCCATGATGCCGCCACCAAGATCGGTTTCGGCAATACCGCCTATTATCTGCCGGTTGTCTACTCGTTGACCGGTATGAAGTGCGAGACGCTGGAAGACCTCAGAAAACCGCTGGAATTCGCCCGCGGCCTGTTGCCGCCCCATGTCAAGGGCCAGAACCATCTACCCTATCTCGGACCGCTGCTCGATGCCGGCATGGCCGGGATTTTCGCCTACGAGGTCAAAGAAGCGCTGCGTATCCTGCACGAGCCGGAATTCTATACGTTCACCGAGGATCCCGATATCGATGCCGGCAAGATCTGGGTCGGTCCGGCCGATGATACCATTCTCCGCAAGCGCGGTGTCGAGTTCGTCGACGGTTCCGCGCCCGGTTTTGCCGCTATCGTCGGTGCCGCGCCGAACCCGGAGATCGCCAAGATGATTGTCGAGGATTACCAGAGAAAGAGCCTCTACATCTTCTGCGCCGCGAACCACAACGGCAAAACGGTGATCGAGCAGTGTCTGGCGGCCGGCATGCAGGTCGGTTGGAACACCCGTATCGTCCCGTTCGGGCCGGACATCAGTTCGGCCGTTTTCGCGCTCGGTTTTGCCAATCGTGCCGCCATGGCCTTCGGCGGTGTCCAGCCCGGCGACTATCGGCGCATGTTGATGTACAACAAGAACCGCATCTTCGCCTTTGTCAACGCGCTGGGCGATGTCGGCACCGAATGGGCGGTGGCGGCGGCCGGTTGTGTCAACTGGGGATTTCCGACCCTGGCCGATACCGACATTCCGGAGATTCTGCCGACCGGTATCTGCACCTATGAACATGTGGTCGCCAACGTGCCGCATGACGAGATCTGCCAGAAATCCGTCGAGGTTCGCGGCCTCAAGATCAATATCACCGAAATCGACATCCCCTTGGCTTTCGGTCCGGCCTTCGAGGGTGAGCGGGTCCGCGGCGGTGATCTCTACTGCCAGATGGGCGGCGGTAAGACCCAATGTACCGAATTGGTCAAGATGGCCGACATGAAGGAGATCGAAGACGGCAAGGTCGAGGTGGTCGGCCCGGATATCGCCGACCTGAAGGAAGGCGAAACCCTGCCGCTCGGTATTTACGTGCAGATCGCCGGCCGGGAATTCCAGGAAGATTTCGAGCCGATCCTGGAACGCCAGATTCACCATCTGATCAACTATATCCAGGGCGTCATGCACATCGGTCAGCGTGACATTTCCTGGGTTCGGGTCAGCAAAGGTGCCGTCGAGAAGGGCTTTTCGCTCAAACATCTCGGCATCGTCCTGCACGCCAAGTTCCATCAGGATTTCCAGAAGATCCTTGACAAGGTCCAGATAACGCTCTACTCCAAGAAGGAAGATGTCGACAAGCTGACCGAGCGGGCCCGGGGCGAGTACAAGCATCGCGACGAACGGGTCGACAAGATGACCGACGAGGATGTCGATACCTTCTATTCCTGCACGCTCTGCCAGTCTTTTGCGCCGAGCCATGTCTGCGCGGTCAGCCCGGAGCGAACCGGTTTGTGCGGCGCCTATAACTGGATGGACTGCAAGGCGTCCTTTGAGATCAATCCGACCGGGCCGAATCAGCCGATCAAGAAGGGCAAGGTCCTCGATCCCAAGCTCGGCCGGTTTGAGGGCGTTGATGAATTTCTCAAGCAGGCGTCGAAAGGTGCTCATGAGACGTATAACTTCTACTCCATGGTCCATGCGCCGATGACCACCTGCGGCTGTTGCGAGTGTATCGCGGCGATGCTGCCGTCCTGCAACGGTGTGATGACGGTCAACCGCGACTATGCCGGCGAGACGCCGTGCGGCATGAAGTTCACCACGCTGGCCGGTGTCATGGGCGGTGGCGCCGCCTCGCCGGGCTTTGTCGGCCACTCCAAGTTCAACGTCACCCAGAAGAAGTTTATCCTCGGTGATGGCGGCTTGCTCCGCGTCGTCTGGATGCCCAAGAGTCTCAAGGATGAGATCTATGACCGGCTCAACACCCGCGGCAAGGAGATGGGTGTCGAGAATCTCGCCGATATGATTGCCGATGAAACCGTCGGTATCACCGAAGATGAGATTCTGCCGTTTCTCCAGGAAAAGGGACATCCGGCCTTGAACATGGAGCCATTGATCAGCTAATAATAACGGGCCCCGACCGGCCGTACCTGGTGCGGCCGGTCCTGTTTTTTGTCCCGAAAAACAGAAGAGGAGAGAACAGCGATGGCATTAACAGGAATGCAAATATTCAAGCTCCTGCCGAAGACGAACTGCAAGGAGTGCGGGGTGCCGACATGTCTTGCCTTTGCCATGAACCTGGCATCGGGCAAGGCTGAACTAGACTCCTGCCCGTACGTCTCCGACGAGGCCCGGGCGCAGCTGGAAGAGGCTGCCGCACCGCCGATTCGGCAGGTGGCGCTGGGCAAGGGGGTCAGAGCGGCCAAGACCGGCGGCGAGACGGTTTTGTATCGGCACGAGAAGACCTTCTATAACCCGACCCTGATCGCCGGTTTGATCACCGCCGACACGGCGGCGACCGAGGTCGAGAAAACGCTCACCGACTGGCACGCGCTGCAATATGAACGGGTCGGTCTGAATCTGCGGCCGGAACTGGTTGCGGTCAAAGACGTCAGCGGTGATGCGGCGGCCTTTGCCGCCGTGGCCAGGCAGGTTGCCGAAACCTCGGAATTCAATGTTATCCTGATGAGCGAGGATGCAGCCGTGATGGAAGCGGCGGTAGCCGTGTGCGGCTTCAAGCGTCCGCTCATGTATGCGGCGACGGCGGCCAATGCCGAGGCGTTCGGCAAGCTGGCCCTGGACAACAACCTGCCCCTGGCCGTCAAGGCCGAGTCCATCGACGGCCTGATCGAATTGACCGCCACCTTGACCGGCATGGGCCTCAAAGACCTGGTGCTCGATCCCGGCTCGCGCGAGGTGAAGAAAGGGCTCGAGGACATGGTCGCGCTGCGCCGGGCCGCGTTGAAGGACGGCAATCGGGCGCTTGGCTATCCGACCATCGCCTTCCCGTGCGAGATGGCCTCCAATACCGACATGGAAGCATTGGTCGCCGGCATGTATATTTCCAAATACGGCGGCATCGTCGTGCTGTCCGATCTGAGAACCGAAGCGCTGTTTCCGCTGATGCTCGAGCGGCTCAATATCTTCACCGATCCGCAGCGGCCGATGACGGTCACCGAGGGCATCTATGAGATCGGCACCCCGGATGAGAATTCCCCGGTCCTGGTCACCACCAATTTTGCGCTGACCTACTTTATCGTTTCCGGCGAGATCGAGGCGAGCAAGGTGCCGTCCTGGCTGCTGATCAAGGATTCCGAGGGACTTTCGGTTCTGACCGCCTGGGCCGCCGGCAAGTTCAGCGGCGACGATGTCGGCCTCTTTGTCAAGAAATCCGGCATCGCCGACAAGGTGAAGCATACCGAGCTGATCATTCCCGGGTACGCCGCCTCCATCGTTGCCGATGTCGAGGAGGAGCTGCCCGGTTGGACCATTACCGTCGGACCGCGGGAGGCTGCCCATCTTCCCGGATTTTTGAAGGCGCGCTAGCAAAAAGCGGCCGGCGCCCGGTGTCGGGCGGCGATTCAGGCACCGGGCGTGGTGTTCGGTTGCTGCTATTTTCGACCATCATGAAAGGAGAGAGCATATGATTTTATTCGGTGAAAGCCTGAACGTCATTTCCAAGAAAATTGGAGCGGCGTACAAGGAGCGCGATCCCAATCCGATCCAGGAAGAGGCCCTCGAGCAGAAAAAACTCGGTATGGATTATATCGATATCAACCTGGGACCGGCCAAGAAAGACGGTCACGAGTTGATGCCCTGGGTCTGTCAGGTGGTCCAGGAAGTGGTGCCCGACCTGCCGCTTCTGCTCGATACCAGTAACATCGCAGCGATCGAGGAAGGTCTCAAGGTCCTCAAACCGGTGGACAAACCCCATATCGTCAACTCGATCATGGCCCGGGCCGAACGCTACGAAGTGATGCTGCCGATAGCCGCCAAGTACGAGGCCGACATCGTCGCCCTGCTCTGGGGACCGGACGGGCTGCCTCGCGATGAAAACGAGCGGGCGGCACTTTGTGTCGAGCTGCTCTATGCCGCCAACGAGGCGGGCATCCCCAATGAGAAGATCTGGGTGGACGGCATCGTCACCCCGGTCAACATTCAGCAGGCTCAATGCGTCAGTCTGCTCAATTTCCAGATGATGCTCGAAGACATCGCCCCCGGTGCGATGAGTACCTGCGGCCTGTCCAATATCTCCAACGGCCCGCCGGTGCAGTTGCGCCCCATCCTCAATACCACCTATATGGTCATGCTCGAGCGTTACGGCATGAAGGCGGTAATCAGCGACCCGCTCGATACCAACCTGACCGCAGTGGCCAAGGGCAAGCGGCCGGACATCGCCGATATCGTGCACCAGGCGATGGACGGCACCGCCCCCGATCCTTCCACGCTGGACAAGGAACTCGCCGATTATGTCAAAACGGTCAAGGTGATCATGGGGGAGACGCTGTTCTCTGATTCATACCTGGACATCTGATTGTTTTCCCCGCATTCCCGGCCCCATTCCCGAAAAGAATGGGGCTTTTTTTTTGTTCGTGATTAACGTGAGCCCTAGGAATGGGCACAAGAACGGCGAACACCGGGCAATGGGAGACGAACATGGTGGAAAACAAGGATGCCGAAGGCTGGGTGTGGGTAATCGTTAACGATCAGTCCGACAGCGGTCATTATCTCGGCCTGCACAGCGAGGAAAACGATGTCGATTTCATCCCGGCATTTGTCAGCCGGGAAGCGGCCGACGATTGTTACCTGAACTTGCCGCGGCAGAAAGGGCATAAGTATGAAATTCAGGCGGTCCATATCGACGAGTTGGCCGCCGATGCAAAGAAAAACGGTTTTACCGTAGCCTTCGTTGACAAAGACGGCAAGATCGTCGACCACCGCGGCGAAACTATCTGACGGCCGCGGATCGCCGGTATAAAGAGGGCATCGCCACGGTGAACCAGGGGATGAGCTGAGATGGGACTGAAGATTGCGATTGGCGGCAAGGGCGGGGTCGGCAAGACCACCGTTGCCGCACTGCTGGCCAGAGCGCTGGCCGTTGATCCGGCCAACAAGGTGATCGCCATCGATGCCGATCCGGTGGCCAACCTGGCCGCGGCACTCGGTATCGAGGGAGGCGAGCCGATTACCCCGGTCGCCGAGTTGCGCGAGTTGATTGCCGAGCGGACCGGTGCCGAGCCGGGCACCATGGGCGGCTTTTTCACGCTGAACCCGAAGGTTGACGATATCCCGGACCGCTTTTCCCGCGAGCGGGACCGGGTCAAGCTGCTCGTCATGGGTACCGTGAAAAGCGGCGGCTCCGGCTGTATCTGTCCGGAAAGCACCATCCTCAAGGCGTTGATGACCCATCTCGTGCTGTTTCGCGACGATGTCGTGATCATGGACATGGAGGCCGGCGTCGAACACCTCGGCCGGGCCACCTCGGCCTCCGTCGATGCCCTGGTGATCGTCGTCAATCCCGGTGCGCGCAGTCGGGCGGCGGCCGAGACCATTCGCAGACTCGGCCGCGACATCGGCATCAAGCGAATTCTCGTGCTCGGCAATCGCGTCAGGGACGCGGAAGATGAAGCGCTGATCAGGGAGGCGCTGCCGGATTATCAGATCATCGGCTTCCTGCCGGAAAGCGACGAGATCGTCCAGGCCGACCGCCAGGGCCGCCGGCCTTTCGAACAAATTGCCGCGGCGCCGCGCCAGCTGCACGAGGCGGCGGAACAATTGCTCAATCTCAAATAACGGCGGGACAGGTTTTAACCTGTCCTCCGCTAACTTCAACGGCGGGACGGGTTTTAACCTGTCCT
>CAYSSK010000091.1:0-15492 GCA_964433645.1 uncultured Desulfofustis sp. | reverse complement strand
CGCGGCTGATCGACGTCGCAGCCTCGCCGCACGGCGATCTCATAGGAGAGGAGCTGGGCCGGAATGGTATAGATGATCGGGTTGAGATCTTCGTGGACCGGAGGCAGATAGATAACATCCCCGGTGATCTTCTCCAGCTGGGTGTCTCCTTCGGTGCCGATCAGGATAAGGCGTCCCTGGCGGGCCTTGATCTCCTCGACGTTGGAGATCGTTTTCTGATAGACGGAATCCTTCGGGGTGATGGCCAGCACCGGCATCTCCCGGTCGATCAGCGCAATCGGGCCGTGCTTCAGTTCACCGGCGGCATAGCCCTCGGCATGGATATAGGAGATCTCCTTGAGTTTGAGCGCCCCTTCCAGGGCAATCGGATAGTTGACCCCCCGGCCGACGAAGAGAAAGTCGCGGCACTGATAGAACGATTCGATCATCGCCCCGATCTGCTCCCGTATCTGGGGCAGCAATTGCTCCACGACCCGGGCGCTGTCGATCAGATGCTGACCGAGTCGGCGCCGGTGCTCTTCGGGTAGGGAGCGCTTCAACTGGGACAGATACAGGGTAAAGAGAAACAGCGCGGCCAGCTGGGCGATAAAGGCCTTGGTCGAGGCAACCCCGATCTCCGGGCCGGCATGGGTATAGATGGTGCCGTGGGCCTCCCGGGTCATCGTCGAACCGACCACATTGCAGATGGTGATCACCCGCGAGCCGAGCTTTGCGGCGCGGCGGATGCCGGCCAGCGTATCGGCCGTCTCGCCCGACTGGGAGATGGCAATGGTCAGCACCCGCTCGTTGACCAGCAGACTCCGGTACCTGAACTCGGAGGCGATATCGACTTCGACCGGGATCGCCGCATACTTTTCAATCCAGTACTTGGCGACCAGCGCCGCATGCCAGGAGGTTCCGCAGGCGACCAGATAGATCCGTTCAATGGCCCGCAGATCCGCTTCGGAAAGTTTGATCTCCGGCAGCACGACCTCGCCGGTCTCCAGATTGATCCGGCCACGCACCGTATTGGTGATGGCCTGCGGCTGCTCGAAGATCTCCTTGAGCATGAAATGCTTATAACCGGCCTTCTCGGCCATCGCCGCGCTCCAGTCGATGACGCTGATTTCCCGCTGTATCTCCCGGCCGTCGGCCAGCGAGTAGATCCGCCGCCCGCCATCGGTGAGCACCGCCAGCTCCTCGTCATTGAGGAAGATGACCTGTTTCGTATAGGGCAGCAGGGCCGGAATGTCCGAAGCCAGGAAAGACGAGCCGTCATCGTCGACACCGAGCACCAGCGGGCTGTGGTTACGGGCCGCAACGAGCATGCCGGGATGATCGGCGGACATGACCCCGACGGCATAGGATCCTTCGACCCGCCATAGCGCGGTCTTGACCGCCTCGGCCAGGTCGTCGCGCAGATGCTGCTCGATCAGGTGCGCCAGCACCTCGGTATCGGTCTCCGAGGTGAAGACATGGCCGTTGTCGCGCAGTTCTTCGCGCAGCGAGTGATAATTTTCAATGATGCCGTTATGTACCACCACCAGCCGGCCACTGCAGTCGGTATGGGGATGGGCGTTCTGCTCGGTCGGCGCGCCGTGGGTGGCCCAGCGGGTGTGGCCGAGACCGGTATGCGACGGCACGCCGAGTACCGCTTCGACCACCGTCTCCAGGCCGGACAGCTTGCCCTGGCAGCGATACCTGGCCAAGCCGCCATCGAGCAGATAGACCACGCCGGCTGAATCATAGCCGCGGTACTCAAGCCGCTTCAATCCTTCCATCAATACCGGGACGACCCGCCGTTTTCCGGTATAACCAACAATTCCGCACATAATCCGTCCCTCGGTAACACGCTGATTTTAGACAACGGCCCTGGCGTGCTGTCGCCGCCGCCGCGCTGATTCTTCCAGCCGATCAGGATACCATTAGGTTTTTTTGTTTGGCGAGTTTTTTCTTTGCCTTCCCGGCAAAAAAGAGTACCATCGTTTTTTGTCAACCCGCTGAAAAATATGATCAAATATCCGGAACCAGGCATGGACGAGAGACAACGGCTGCAAACGATTCTGCTGGAGAAATCCTATCGCAAAGGCAGCTTCACGCTGACCTCCGGCAAGACGTCGGATTTTTATATCGACGGCAAGCAGACGACGCTCAGCGCCGAGGGCGGCTATCTGTGCGGCCGCCTGCTCTATGACCTGATCCGTCAGGCCGACGAACCGATTGGTGCGGTCGGCGGCATGACCCTGGGCGCCGACCCGCTGGTCACCGCGGTTGCCATTGTCAGCTACCTGGAAAAAGCGCCCATTCCGGCATTTATTGTGCGTAAAGAAGCAAAGGGCCACGGCACCGGTTCATCCATCGAAGGCTTGAAAAACCTGCCTGCCGGGTGCCGGGTCGCCCTGATCGAGGACGTGGTCACCACCGGCGGCACCCTGCTCGCCGTCATCGACCGGGTGGAAGCGGCCGGTTTTACCGTCGGCCTCGTGGTCACCATCGTCGATCGCCAGGAAGGGGGCGCCGAAACGCTCGCGGCCCGCGGTTATCCGCTCAAGGCTCTGTTCACCAGAGAGCAATTGCAAGCCCTGCCATGAAATGTCCCCACTGCCACGGCGATCTTGAAATATTGCGCAGCTGCCGCCGAATCCGCATGCGGTGCATCTTCTGCGGCAGGCAGTACGCACTCCATGAGGTTGCCGACCAACTCGATGAAGCAACCCAGCTGATTCTCGAGAAATACAGCGCCGTCATCTACGACTGACCCGCCGCCCGACCAAAGGGTCGGGACCATAATGGGCCTGACAGACAATTCAGGCGCATTTTCTTTGACCTGCAGCCAAAAATCACTATCATATAAGTATAATCGGAAGTTCTGGGGGGAACTCTCTATCTGTTATCGCTTCTATGAGGAAAATCTTAGAAAAAATCTACGTCGCCGATGACGGGCGGGCAACCATTACCTGCCCCCAGTGCGGGCTGACGCGACAGGCGCGGGTCGATCAATATCGCGGAAGAAAACACACCATCAAAGTCAATTGTTCCTGCGGGCTGTCGTTCCCGGTCTCCCTCGAGTTTCGCCGGACGTACCGGAAAAAAACGGACCTGAAGGGCACCTATCGCATCCTGTCCGGCGATGGCGGCGGCGGCCAGGCAGCGATCCGCGACCTGTCGAGAAACGGCATCGGCTTTACCGTGTCCGGTATCCACTCGATCAGGATCGGCCAGCGGGTACTGATCGAGTTCACGCTGGACAATCGTAAACAGAGCCGGTTACAGAAAGAGGCGGTCGTCCGTTCGGTGGACAACAACCTGATCGGCTGCGAATTCAACAACCAGCAAGCCTTCGAAAAAGATCTCGGCTTTTACCTGCAACCCTGAGACGCCGATTGGCGGTGGTGCTCCTCGTCATCAGGACCCGCCGGCAATCGCCTTTTTCATCAGGCGCTGGGCCTGGCTGAGAAACGGCGCCAGGGTCCGGGGATCCAGGGCGCTGACCGCAACCCCTTCGGCGTTGAGTCGGGCCCATTTCTCCTCGGTCATACTCACCCGATCGATCTTGTTGAACACCTGCAGGCAGGGCAGGTGATCGAGTTCCAACTCGCGGAGCAGGTTCTGCACCACCGCCATCTGCCGACGATAGGCGGGGTTGGCATAATCGATGACATGGACCAGCAGGTCCGCCTCGGCCAACTCTTCCAGGGTCGCCTTGAAGGCCTGCAGCAGGTCTTCGGGCAGGTTGTCGATAAAGCCGACCGTATCGGTGACAATGACCTCCGTCTCTTCCGGAAAGCGCAGCCTCCGGCTGGTCGGATCCAGCGTGGCAAACAGCTTGTCCTCGGCGACGATGGCACTGTCGGTCAGCGTATTGAGCAGGGTCGATTTACCGGCGTTGGTATAGCCGACCAGCGAGATGACCGGCAGGTCCTTCTTGCGCCGCCGGGCCCGCCGGCGATAGCGCTCCCGGCCGACCGCTTTGAGTTCTTTGGCCAGCCGGGCCAACCGGTCGTTGATCCGCCGCCGGTCGATTTCCAGTTTCGTCTCGCCCGGTCCCCGTGCACCGATGCCGCCGGTCAGCCGGGACAGCGCGTCGTCGCGGGACGAAAGCCGCGGCAGCAGATACTTGAGCTGGGCCATCTCGACCTGAAGTTTGCCTTCCCGGCTCATCGCCCGGTGGGCGAAGATATCGAGGATCAACTGGGTGCGATCGATGACCCGCAGGTCGGTAAAATCGGTGATCGAGCGGATCTGGGACGGGTTGAGCTCCTGGTTGAAAAGCAGCAGGTTGGCGTCGAGACGCAGGGCCTGGATGATAATATCGGTCAGGCGCCCCTTGCCGAGAATGAGCCGGGGATTGATCCGGGAGCGCCGCTGCAGGATCTGGTCGAGCACGATAATCCCGTCGCTGCGGGCCAGTTCGGCAAGCTCGTGCAGGGATGCCTCGGCCTGGTGCCGCGGATCGGTGCTGACACTGATGAGCAGCGCACGATCCCGGCCGCGGTCGACCTCGGCGGTGCGCTGCCGGCGGCTGAACTCCTGTTCCAGCGCCTCGACGAGATCACCGAAAGAATCCTGTTGGGCCGCCGGGTGCACCGGCTCGAGGAAGCGCCACATCCTCTCATCCTCGCCGCCGGGCACCAGATGGACGCTGTAGAGCCGTTCGGGCAGGCCGTCCCGGGCGATCTTCAGCACCGCCAGCAGGTCGAGCCGCAGAAAGAGCAAGTCCATCAGATCGTCGTCGGTGATATCCTCGCCGCCGGGATGGGTATGGACCAGCCGCAAACCGCGCAATCGCCCGTCGGTGGCGCGCACCTGGGACAGGGCCGGAATCATCAGCGAGGCGTGGTCGCCGACGATGACCGCCTCGATCTTGCCGGAGCGATGGATCAACACGCCGATCTGGCGATTGAGTTCATGGGAGAGCTCGCAGATGACCCGCGCCATCTCCGGGGCGATGATCAGGTCCCGCGGCACCCGGCGGCCGCCGATCCTCTCCAATACGCGCCGCTGGCTTTTCTTCAACCCGTCGATATACCCGCAGATCGTACTTATGGCCGAACCTCCCGTTTGAGCGCGGCACCGCCGCTCTCGGCAGGCTCCGGCCAGCGGGCCCGGGCCAGGGTATTGTCGGCCCCGGGCCGGGAGCAGATGGTCCGGTCGGTGTAGGTCTGCCAGAGCGGGTCTTCATAGCTGTCATGGCAGCTGACACACAGGCCGACGCGCAGGATTTTACGCAGCTCCTCGCCGTTGAAGGGCCTCAGATTTTCCCTGGATCCATGTTGCAGCGGAGTACCGTCCAGTGCGACAAAGACATCGAAGCCGACGGTCGGCCCGGAAACGGTCTGGACTCCCTGGTCAAGCGGCGTAAATCGGACCTCACCGTCGACCACCGCCAGCGTCCCCTCGCCGAGCCCGACGGTCTTCGTCGAGACGTGACAGTCGACGCAGCTCCGTCCCTGCTCCTGGGTGGTGTGCGGGTTGATGGCCGCCATCGTGAACCGGTTGAAGCCGCCCGCCAGCTCACCTCCCCCGTCAAACAGGCTGACGATATCCTGGCAGCCCGGGGTCACGATGACCACCTCCTCGCCCCAGACGGCGAGCATCGGCTTCTGGTAGCGGATATAAGACCGCCCCTCTTCCCAGCGGCCCGGGGTTTCCTTAAGGCTCAGCTTGTCCAGGTGCGTCTTGGACTCGTCGCGGCGGACATGACAGCCGTAACATTGCGGCACCCAGGTCGAATGGCAGGCCTCGCAGGTGACCCGTCGGTGGGCCGGAAACTCGCAGGCCTGGCGGCTGGGCCGGCGCAGTTCGTAGAGCTTCTCATTATTCTTGCCGACCAGTTTGAAGCCGCCATCGCGCTCAACGACATTGGTCAGCAGGTTGTTCTTCCTGGTCAATCCCGGCTCGTCGCGGTGACAGACCTCGCAGGAGATCTCCAGTTGCTCCTCGTAATGGGCATAACTGGTGCCGTCGCCCATGACCTCGTCGCGGGTGTGGCAATCGATGCAGGACATGCCCCGGCGATGGTGGATATCATCGGCCAACTCCAGGTAAAAACGCTCCCCGGGCATACGCTGCGACGACAAGCCCCCTTTTTCATACGGTGTGCCGTAGCCTTCGGACTCGAAGACACCGATATAGGCCAGACCGATCCGGCCGGACCGGTTATGGCAGCGGATGCAGTTGTCGTCCGGCACGGCCATGGTCACCAGCGGGTGGATATACGTTTCGTCGTCGTCGCCGCCGGTAGCGGGCGAATCGTCGGCCTCGATCACCGCCGGCCGTTCGTGTCCGGCCGGCATGATAAAATGGCAGGCCGAACAGCCGCCGCCCTTCTCGTTGAAAAAGCCGGGCACACCGGGCAGATCGTTTTTCTGCTTCCACAAGTGGCAGGTGGCGCACAGCTTGCGGAAATAGTCGATGGCCAAGGAGGTGCGATCGCTGTCGAGCAGGTCCTTGACGGTCAGTTCGGTATCCTGGGAGTCGCTTTCCCCCCAATAGTAGAGCAGCGTTCCGAGAATGCCGCGATTGGTGGCCATCAGCGAATTGACCACCTTGTTCGGATCCGTCGGGTGACACCCTTCCACCCCGCAGGTCTGTTGAGCTATACGCAAATCTCCGGGATTATTGACAATACCTCGATGAGCACGCTCTTTGTCGATGGCCAGCGGGTCACCGAGGTGACAGGGGGTGCAGCCGATCACGCTGCCGTCATGGGCCGCATCGAGCTTTTCCGTGGTGTGGCAGAACAGACACATATCCACCCGCCCCGAGGCGGTGATGGCAATCTCACCGGGCCGCTCGAGCCGCACCTCACGATAGATGCCGATCACCAGTGCCCCCAGGAAAACGGCCACGACACCGATGGTGGCGAGGCGCCGCCAGGTTGGTATTTGGTTTTTGATCGCCATGGCCGGCCGCGTCACCCTTGATAATTCTGGACAATGGGCAGCCGCCTGCCGAAACCGAAGGCCTTGCTGGTGACCTTCAGCCCGATCGGCGCCTGTTTTCGTTTGTACTCGTTGATCCTGATTCGCCTGACGATGTCGTCGACCACCGCCGGCTCGTAACCGCGCTCGATGATTTCCGAGCGGCCGCAGCCCTGTTCGAGATACAGCTCGAGAATCGCATCGAGGGTCTCATAGGGCGGCAGGTCGTCCTGGTCGAGCTGGTCGGGCTGCAATTCGGCGGTCGGCGGCCGGGAAATGATGGTGCCCGGGATGATCTCGTGCTCGCGGTTGATATGGCGGGCCAGCTCGTAGACCATCTGCTTCGGCACATCGGCAATCACCGCCAGGCCGCCGCTCATGTCGCCGTAGAGGGTGCAATAACCGACCGCCAGCTCGCTCTTGTTGCCGGTGGCCAGCAACAGGTGGTTGAATTTGTTGGACAGGGCCATCAGCAGGCTGCCGCGGATCCGGGCCTGGATGTTCTGCTCGGTGACATCTTCCGACAGTCCGGCAAAGAGCGGCGCGAGTGCGGCGCGATAGCTATCGAACAGCCCGCTGATCGGCAGCACCTCGAAACGGCAGCCGCAGCGCCGGGCCAGCTCAGCCGCATCACGCCGCGAGACCTCCGAGGAATAGGGTGACGGCAGGGCCACGCCGAGGACCTGCCCGGCGCCGAGCGCCTCGACGGCGAGCACCGCGGTCAGCGCCGAGTCGATGCCGCCGGACAGGCCGAGCACCACCTGGGAAAAGCCGCACTTGCGCACATAATCACGCAGGCCCATGACCAGTGCGTCATGAACGATGGCCACTTCGGAAACCGGGTCCGTCATATGGGTCTCGCCCCGGCTCAGATCACTGTCGACAACCACCATGTCCTCGGCAAAAAGCCTGGCCCGGGCCACCACGGAGCCCTCGCGGTCGCAGGCCAGCGAGCCGCCGTCAAACAGCAGCGAATCCTGGCCGCCGACCTGGTTGACATAGAGAAACGGGGTGCGATAGTGGTGGCAGAGCCGGTGAAAAATGGCCTGACGCACCGTCTCCTTACCCTGGTGATAGGGTGAGGCCGAGACATTGACGATCAGATCGACCGGCCGGCTTTCCGCGGCGGCCTGATCGAACAGGCCCGCCAGCGGCTGGGCGCGATAGTCGTCGACCGCGTAATGCCAGATATCCTCACAAACGGTGACGGCGATGGTCAGTCCGTCAAACGTGACGAGTTCGCCGGGCGGCCCCGGCTCGAAATACCGGGTTTCATCGAATACATCGTAGGTGGGCAGCAATTGTTTGCGAACACGCTGGACGATCACCCCGTTGCGGGCGAGTATGACACTGTTGTAGAGCGGCTTGCCCGGCCGCTCCGGCCGCGGCTCGAAACAGCCGAAGAGCACGCCGATCGGCGGCAGCGCACCGATCAGATCGGCCACCGCCTGCTCATGATCGGTGACGAAGGACCAACGCTCCAGCAGGTCCAGCGGCGGGTAGCCGGAAACGGCCAACTCCGGGAAAATGGCCAGTGAGCAGCCCCGCTCGGCGGCCTGCCCGGCATAATCGATGATCTTTCGGCAATTATCGGTAAAGGAGCCGATCACCGGGTTGAGTTGAATAAGTGCTATGTTCATGGAAACGCGTTCGCCGCTCTACGATGATTAATGGGTGAGGATGGTTCCGTTTTGCATCACCACGACCATAGCAGACTTAAGAAAAAGTTGCAGCTTTTCTCAGCGTAAAACCAGACGATCAACCTCACTGATCAGTTACAAATATCTATTCGCTATCATTGACCATTATCTCTATTCTGTTCATGGTGCACCCCATACCTTCTTCACATAAGACACCGAGTAGAATATCGTCCTCTCTTATCTTCTATTATCCAAAAAACGGCTGTTCCGGGCTGGTCGGCTCTGCCGCAGGCTGCATCGCGAAGGCCCGGTTGGACGGAGAATCAGGCCCGAAGGACTGCGGACAGGAGGTCCACTGGTAGTGAGCGGAGGACAGGTTGAAACCTGTCCCGCCGTTGCTTGAGAATCAGCCGATCAGGCCGCAGCGCAGCAGCCGGAGGTACAGCTGACCGGCCCTGCCGGTAGTAGCGATGTTTTTAATGTTCGCTGTAACTTCCAGTTTCAAGGGGAATATGTGCGAATCCGCAGAACTACCCTACTTGCCCCGTTGATAGATTCGCACCGCCCGGTTGTGTTCACGCAGGTTCGTGGAGAAATGATGGGAACCGTCGTTCTTGGCGACGAAATAGAGATAGTCGGTCTCGGTCGGTTCCAGCACAGCTCGCAAGGACGCCTCGCCGGGGCTGCAGATCGGACCCGGGGGCAGGCCGGCAATGACATAGGTATTGTACGGCGTCGGGGTGCGCAGATCGCTGCGGGTCAGGCTGCCGCTGAAATTCGGCAGACCGTAGCTCACGGTCGGATCGGACTGCAGCCGCATGCCTCTGGCCAGACGATTGAGAAAGACGCCGGCGATCAGGGACCGCTCATCGGCCCGGGCCGCTTCTTTTTCGACGATGGAGGCCAGGGTGAAGAGCTGGTGCCGGTCGAAATCAACCGGCAGGTCGTTCTCCGCGGCCAGTTGTTCCCATACCGACAAGGCCCGGCCAACCAGTCGCTGGATCAACTGCCGCTCATCGGGCGGTGGTCGCGTCAGCCGGTAAGTATCGGGAAACAGGTACCCCTCCAGGCTCGATACTGCACCGAGACCGAAGGCTTCGGCTATCGCCGGATCGCTGGCGATCTCAAGGAATCGCTGCCGGTCGATCCAACCGTCGGTTGCGAAAAGCGACGCAATCTCCTGGAGATTGAATCCTTCGGGGATGGTGATGGAATACTCCAGCGGCTGGGCGGCGGCCAACTCGCGAATCAGATCGACGGGGCGCAACCCGGTGGGCAGCAGAAACTCCCCGGCCGGCAGTCGGGGGGCCACCCCAAGCAGCCTGGTCAGCACCGCGAAACGCCAGTCTTCATGCAGCAGACCGGCCTCGGCCAGGGCGTGGCCAATCTCCGTCACTGAAGAACCGCGTTCGATGACAACCACCGCCGCCGGCTCCTCGCTCGGCGGTCCGGGCTCCAGGGCATAGATCAGCAGCCAGCCGGCCCCACCCGCCGTCGCCAGCAGCACGGCAACCAGCAGCCTGAGCAGGATACGTTTCACCATGACGATGCGGTCTGGAGGAAAGCCGGCCGGCTGCTGCGCGGGGAGGCTGCCCGCACCCGGCAACGGTCTTTCAAGGCCGCCGTTTCCCCCTGCCGACCCGGGAGAAGGCCAGATTGATGACCTCGTCCATATCCTTGACCGGGTGGAAGGTCATCTTCTTCCTGATGTCCTCGGGGATTTCAACCAGTTCCTTGGCATTGAGGTGCGGGATGATAACATTGAAAATATTGGCCCGCAGGGCCGCCAGCGCCTTTTCCTTCAGACCGCCGATGGGCAGGACCCGGCCGCGCAGCGTTACCTCGCCGGTCATCGCCAGGCTCTTGTTGACCTTTTTCCCGGAAATTGCCGAATAGAGGGCGGTGGCGATGGTGATGCCGGCCGACGGACCGTCCTTGGGAATGGCCCCGGCCGGGACATGGATATGAATATCGGTCTTCTCGAAATACCCCTCTTCGACGCCGAGATCACCGGTCCGACTGCGGCAGTAGGTGAGCGCCGCCTGGGCCGACTCCTTCATCACCTCACCGAGTTGACCGGTCATGATCAGTTTACCTTTACCCGGCATCAGATTGACTTCGATGTGCAGGATCTCCCCGCCGACCTCGGTCCAGGCCAGTCCGGTCACCAGACCCGGCTGGTCGATGCTGTCCATCTCCGATTCCGGAATACTTTTCGCCGGCCCCAGGTAGCTGTCGAGATTACGAACCGATACACTGTACGGTCCCTTGCCGCCCTCGGCGATCTTGCGGGCCACCTTGCGGCAGATCTTGCCGATCTCCCGCTCCAGGTTGCGTAGGCCCGCCTCGCTCGTGTAATGGGTGATGATCCGGGTTATCGTTTCCGAGCCGAGTTTGAGCTGCTGCTTCTTGATGCCGTTTTCCTTGATCTGCCGGGGCAGCAGGTAGCGATTGGCGATCACCAGCTTTTCCTCCAGCGTGTAGCCGGACAGACGGATCACCTCCATCCGGTCGAGCAGCGGGCCGGGGATGGTGTCGGACATATTGGCGGTGGTGATGAACATCACCCGCGACAGATCCAACGGCATATTCAAATAATGATCGGTGAACTCGACATTTTGCTCCGGGTCGAGCACCTCGAGCAGGGCCGAGGACGGATCGCCGCGATAATCGGCGCCGACCTTGTCGATCTCGTCCATCATGAACACCGGGTTGTTCGACTTGACCGATTTCAGGCCCTGGACGATACGGCCGGGCATCGCGCCGATATAGGTGCGGCGATGACCGCGGATCTCCGCCTCGTCCTTCATGCCGCCCAGCGATATGCGGTGGAACTTGCGGCCCATGGCCCGGGCGATCGACTGGCCGAGCGAGGTCTTGCCGACGCCGGGCGGGCCGACGAAACAGAGGATCGGCCCCTTGGTACTGTCATTGAGTTTGCGGACCGCGAGAAATTCGAGAATCCGCTCCTTGACCCGCTCCAGACCGTAGTGATCCTCGTCGAGCACCTGCTTGGCGACGATCAGGTCGAGCTGGTCCTTGGTCCCTTTTTTCCAGGGAACGTCGAGGATCCAGTCGATATAGGTCCTGATGATGGTGGCCTCGGAAGAGTCGGGGTGCATCATCTCCATGCGGCTGAGCTGTTTCAAGGCCTCCTTGCGCACCGATTTGGGCATCTTCATCTTGCGGATCTTGCGTTCGAGCTCCTCGATCTCCTGGGTCCGCTCGTCGCTGTCGCCCAACTCCTTCTGCAGCGCGTGCAGCTGCTCGCGCAGGATATACTCGCGCTGGGACTTGCTCATCTCCTCCTTGGCGTCGTTCTGGATCTTGGCCTGGACCGTGGAGACCTCGAGCTCCTTGCTGAGCAGGGTATTGACCAGACGCAGCCGCTTGACCGGGTTGACCTCCTCGAGAATCGACTGGGACTCGGGAATCTTCAGGCGCAGGTTGGAGCCGATCAGGTCGGCCAGTCGGCCCGGGTCCTCGATGTTGTTGATGATCATCATCAGGTCGGCGGAGAGGATGCCGCGCAGCGACATGATCTTTTCCGTCTGCTCCCGCACCGTGCGCATGAGCGCCTCGATTTCGACGGTAATCTCGCCGGCCTCCTTGTCCTCGACCACCGCGATCGACACCTGGTAACTCGGCTCGGTCCGCAGGTATTTCTTGATGCGCGCCTTGGACATCGCCTGAACGAGAACCTTGAGGCGGCCGTCGGGCAGCTTCAACGTGCGCATGATCATGCAGACCATGCCCACCGAATAGAGATCGTCGGGCGTCGGGTCGTCTTTGGTGGCGTCACGCTGGGTGACGAGCATCAGCAGTTTGTCACCACTCAGCGCCTCGTTGACGGCCTCGACCGATCCGGGACGACCGACAAAGAGCGGGATGATCATGTAATTGAAGACGACTACGTCCCGGACCGCCATCATCGGCAGTTCGTCGGGGATCTGCAGGTCATCGTTGCGGGACAGATCGTCCATGCCGATACTCAGAGAGTCGTTAAATTCCACAAAGACCTCCACGGCCGCGTGACGGCGGCCATATAAGAAAAGAGATACCCGGAACTCCTGGTGCCGGGTACCGAAATAGATCGCGTATTGTCGGCGGAAAATTCTGCAAATGTGACCATCTAATCGTTATATTTCAGCACGTTGCGGTTCCGCCCAACGAGCAAAAAGAAGTCGTGCCACGTCCGCCGCACAAGCGCGACCGGCACGGTATCGTCCTCCTCGTTCAAACCGTCCACAAGCTAAACACTGCAAAACGTGAAGTCAAGACGGTTCCACGCGCCGCGCCGCCGGTCGGAAAAAATCTTGATCAATTCCATTATTTCTACGATAGTAGCCTGGTATTGCCGACCGTCAATTCCCCCAAGAGGACTCAGCCATGCTGACCGCGACCAGCCTGTTCGATTACCACGCATTCGCCCATGGAGCCCTGTTCAGCCCGGACGAGCCGGTCTGGTCGGCGCTGGCGCGCCTGCGCGCCTACATGGACAGCCACCACTACCCGCTCCGGCTGCCGGCCGAACTGACCACCGGGATACCGGTGCCGGTATCGGTGGTCGTCCACCAGAAAAGCGTTGTGCCGGCGACGGAGGTGGCCATCGACTGGGGCGACATCACCAAGGGCGGGCTGATTATCCGGCGGGGCGAATCCATCCTGGAGGGCGCGGTGGTGATCATGGCCGGCGCCATCCTGCTCGGCGAGCCGATCGAGATCGGCGCCGGCGCCCTGGTCGAAGGCGGGGCAACCATCAAGGCGCCGACCATTATCGGAGCCCGTACCGAAGTTCGTCAGGGCGCCTATCTGCGCGGTCACTGTCTGATCGGGGACCGCTGCGTCGTCGGCCACGCCACCGAGGTCAAGCATTCCATCTTTCTCGACGACGCCAAGGCCGGTCACTTTGCCTATCTCGGCGACTCGATCCTCGGCAACGACACCAACCTCGGGGCCGGCACCAAATGCGCCAATCTCAAATTCCTGCCGGGTACCATCCAAATGGTGGTGGACGGCCAAGTGATCGACACCGGCCTGCGCAAACTCGGCGCCATCCTCGGGGACCGGACCCAGACCGGCTGCAACTCGGTCACCAACCCCGGCACCATCATCGGCCGGCACAGCGTCCTGATGCCCAACACCACCGCCCCGTCCGGCTTTCACCCGGCAGGCCAGCGCATCCGCAGCGGCCTGCGCGGCGTCGTTTCGCACAACGTCAATCTTACCAAGGAGTGATCATGGCACCTATCAACGCGGAGGACTTTATCGGCTCGATCGCCGACAGCCTGCAGTACATCAGCTACTATCACCCGGTCGATTTCATCCAGGCCATGGCCCGCGCCTACGAGCAGGAGAAGAGCCAGGCGGCCCGCGACGCCATCGGCCAGATCCTGCAGAACTCGAAGATGTGCGCCATCGGCCGGCGACCGATCTGCCAGGATACCGGGATCGTCACCGTCTTCGTAAGGCTCGGCATGAACTGCCGCTTCGAGGGCAGGATGACGCTGCAGGAGATGATCGACGAGGGCGTCGCCCGGGCCTATACCGACCCGAGCAACCCGCTGCGCAAATCCATCGTCGCCGACCCGGCCGGCAGCCGCAAGAATACCGACACCAACGCACCCGCCGTGGTCCATGTCGAAATGGTCCCCGGCGAGCACGTCGAGGTCCAGATCGCCGCCAAGGGCGGCGGCTCCGAAAACAAGAGCAAGATGGCGATGCTGACTCCGGCCGATTCGATCGTCGACTGGGTGACCAAGACGCTGCCGACCATGGGCGCCGGCTGGTGCCCGCCCGGCATCCTCGGCATCGGTATCGGCGGCACCATCGACAAGGCGATGTGTCTGGCCAAGCAGTCCCTGATGGACCCGGTCGACATCCAAGACCTGCAGGGGCGCGGCCCGGCCAACCGGCTCGAAGAGCTGCGGCTGCAGATCTACGAGGCGGCCAACGCACTCGGTATCGGCGCCCAGGGCCTGGGCGGCCTGCACACCGTGCTCGATGTGAAGATCCTCGACTACCCGACCCATGCCGCCTCCCTGCCGGTGGCGATGATTCCCAATTGCGCGGCAACCCGCCACATCCACTTTACCCTGGACGGCTCCGGGCCGGCGAGCTTTGCCCCGCCCGATCTTGACCAATGGCCGGAAATCTCCGGCGGCGGCGGCGACGCTCGCCGGGTCAACCTCGACTCCATCTCCAAGGAAGAGATCGCCTCCTGGCAGGCCGGCGAAACGCTTCTGCTCAGCGGCAAGATCCTGACCGGCCGCGATGCCGCCCATCGCCGCATCCAGCAGCTGCTCGAGGCCGGCAAACCGCTGCCGGAGGGTGTCGATTTCAATGGCCGGTTTATCTACTACGTCGGACCGGTCGATCCCGTCGGCGACGAGGTCGTCGGACCGGCCGGTCCAACCACCTCGACCAGGATGGACAAGTACACGGACATGATGCTCGGCCGGACCGGTCTCTACGGTATGATCGGTAAGGCCGAACGGGGCGACGCGACCATCGGGCTGATCAAAGAGCACGGCGCCGTCTACCTGATGGCCGTGGGCGGGGCCGCCTACCTGGTGGCCAAGGCGATCAGCTCCTCGCGTATCGTCGCCTTTGGTGATCTCGGCATGGAAGCGATCTATGAATTCGAGGTCAAGGATATGCCGGTGACCGTCGCCGTCGACGCCGCGGGCCAGGCGGTGCACAAGACCGGACCGGCCTTCTGGCAACGGGAGATCGCCAGACTCGCCCGCTAATCCCACTAACCGGGAGTCACAACGAAGGGCGAAAATCGGCGTGGTGGTCGGATGGGCTGGCCGGCGGTCGTAACTGACAATGAAAATCGGCTCGTGGTCGGATGGGCTGGCCGGCGGTCGTAACTGACAATGAAAATCGGCTCGTGGTCGGATGGGCTGGCCGGCGGTCGTAACTGACAATGAAAATCGGCTCGTGGT
>CAYSSK010000090.1:0-15596 GCA_964433645.1 uncultured Desulfofustis sp. | reverse complement strand
CCGTCCGCGGCCTGATAGCGCAGCTGGGTGCTGCCGTGATAATTTGGTTCCGGCACGAAGGTGAACAGCCCGCCATCCCGGGTCACCTGCCCTGCCCCGCTTGCCGACAGCGCGGTGAGGTGGAGTTCGTCGCCGTCCGGATCGAACAGAAACGCGGCCAGCGTCTCACCGGTAAAGGCGACCGGCTGGTCCTCGGCGCCGTCGAGATGGCCGGCGATGATCTCCGGGGCATCGTTGCGGTTGGTCACCGCCACCCCGACCCAGCCGCTCGCCTCGTTGCCGTCGCCATCGACGACCAGATAGCTGAAACCGGCATCCGGGCCGTGATAGTTGTGCTCCGGGGTGAAGATGACGACGCCGTCGTCGGTCAGCGAGACGCTACCGTGCGCCGTGTCGCCGAGTGAGTCGAAGGAGAGCGGGCCGTCCTTATCCGTTGCGCCGGCCAGCAGCTCGGCGGTGGTGACGGACACCGGCTGCTCCTCGTCGGTAGCCAGCTGGTGGGAGATGAAGTTCGTCGGGTCGTCAACCGGTTCGATCGTCAGGGAGAGCTCGGCCGCCAGCGTTTCACCGGCCGGATCGGCAACGCTGAGGTGCAGCGGTGCGGCACCGTGATAATCGGTCGCCGGCACAAAGGTAAAGAGCCCGTCCGTTTCCGTGACGGTGCCGCCGGCAGCCGCCCGGCAGGCGGTAATGGTGAGGGCATCGCCGTCGACATCGGTGACGAAACGGGCCAGCGTCTGATCATCAAAAACCAGGGGCTCGTCTTCTCGAATCGCCAGCGAGCCGGCAACCAAGCCGGGTCGGTCATTGACCGGCTCGATGCCAACACTCACCCAACCGGTGGACACGGCGCCCTCACTGTCCGTCACCTCGTAGTTGAATCCGGCCTCGTCCCCGCAATAATCCGCCGCCGGGGTAAAGGTGACCGTGCCGTCCGGCGCCAACTCCACCTGGCCATGGACCGGGCCGCCAACCGAGCGAAAGGAGAAGACATCGCCGTCGACATCGGTATCGTTGGCCAGCAGTTCGGCGCTGCTCGTGGTGACGGCCTGATCCTCGGATGTCGCCAGCTCGTCATCTCCGGTATCGATCGGATCGTTCACCGCAGCGACCGCAAATGCCAGGTGCCCCTCCACCGTGCCCCGGTGGTTGTCGCTCGCCCGGTAGTCAAACGATGCCGCTCCGGCATAATCAGGGTCGGGGACAAAGGCATAGTAGCCGTCGGTGGTGATGATGCTGCCGCCGACGACGTTGGTGATCGACTCCAGGTGGACGCTGTCGCCATCGGCGTCAAAGATAAAGGTGGCGACCTCGTCGGGTGAAAACACGAGCAGCTCATCCTCGTTGAGCGGCGGCCTCGTTGTTGCCGTGACCACCGGCGGCTCCCGGCGATCGACCACCTCAACGCCGGCCCAGCCGGTGCTGCGATTGCCCGATTGATCGTCCACCAGGTAGAAAAAGCCGGCATCGGTGCCGGCATAGTTATCATCAGGGGTAAAAGCGATGCCGCCGTCCTGGTCCCTGCTCACCGTGCCGTGCCGGGCACTACCGAGGCCGGCAAAGCTGATCGCCTCGCCGTCGAGCTCACGGTCGTTGGCCAGCAATGCGTCGACCGAGGTGATCAGGGGACTCTCTTCCATGACCAGGAAACGATCGTCTCCGGCGACGGGCCCGGTGTTGACGTCCAGGTAGGTCAGGTTCACCGTGGCCATGACCGGATAGGAGTCGATATGATCCCGGACCCAATAGGAGAACTCGACATCCCCGGTAAAACCCGCCTCCGGCACGAAGCTCAGGCCGCCGCCGAGCAGCACGACTTCGCCGTGGGCCACACCACGCAGGTGATCGATGACCAGCGGGTCGCCGTCCGGGTCGGCATCGTTTGCCAGCAGGCGATTGAGCGCCAGCGCCTCGCCCTCCCGAAGAATGAAATGATCGTCGCGCAACTGCGGCTCGTCGTTGACGTTTTCCACACCAATGGTCGTCCGATGCTGTCGCACCACGCCGTCCGGCCCTTGAACACTATAGACAAAGGATGCCGTGCCGACAAAGCCCGGGTCCGGGGCAAAACGGATATCGCCATTGTCGTCCTGCCAGACCCGGCCATGGTCGGCCTGGCCGAGGGCCACCAGGAAGCCGCTGTCTGCGCCGATGGCAGAGGCCCCGGAGGTGGTATCTTCGAGCAACTCGGCCGGCAGAAAGCGCAGGATGGTGTTTTCTGCCATCAGAAACGACGGGCCGAGATCGGGGTCTTTCGGGCCTTTCGGGTCTTTCTGGTCTTCCTGATCCGGCTGCTGGGCCGGCAAAGCAGTCTCTGCACCGTCTGCGGCAGCGAAGGAGTGCGCCCGGCCGCCGCTGAAAACGTCTTGCCGGGCCGTGAAAAACTCAGGCGACGGTGGGGCCGGATCCGGCTGCTGCAGCTGCAGATCGAGCAGGTCCGCCGCCTGCCACTGGTGCCACCAGGCGGCAGGAGTGCCGGTCTGGTGCCAGCCGTGGAACAGAAAATTTTCCCGAAAATAATACGCGGTGTCGGCGGACACCCCACCGGGCAGAGACTGCAGATACGGATGGTCAGGCCAGTGCGTCGTGATAAACGTGTGAAGATCAGGGCCTGTTAGCGCTGGAGCCGTTGCAGGTCCGTGCCCGGGGAGCCGCTGGGCGGTCTCTTCGCGGTGTTCGCTCACGGCGTGGGCCTCGAGCCACCGGCGATACGCGTCTAGCTCGGTCGCAGTCAACGGCCCGGTGACGGCCGCTTCCGGCGGGCCGGCCGGAGCCGCGTCCGCTTCGCCGGAGCTCAGACCCAGCAGTCCGCCGGGCAGGACCATGGCCATGGCCAACAGTTCCGCGCCGCTACCGCCAAACATCGTATTCAATTCGGCCACCCGGGCAACCTTACCCATCTTCTGGGCCGGCAGCTGCTCCGGCGGCACCGGCAGGGATCTGACATCGCCGGACCGGGCGGTGAACAATTGTCCCTGCGGCCCCTGGTTGCCGCCGCCGTGAAAGACCCCGCTGCCGACGGAAGCGCCCTGCCGCGAGGTCGTCTCGCCGGTAATGTAGGTCATGCCCCGTTTGGTAAAGCCATAGCCGGCCATCAAGGCATCGACTTTTGCCAAATCGATCTCGCCGAAATCGCCGCGCGCCACCTGTACGGCGCTATCGAGACGCTCACCGCGATCGCGCGCATAGAGAACGCCGCGCATCCGGTTACCAAGATCAGAGAGATCATCGAGTTGGACCACGATTTTACCGCCATGGGTATCATCATAGGTTATGCGCGACGAATCGCCGCCAACCACCGTCAGGCGCGGCAGGCTGTCATCGATCAGCAGCCGTCCGCCGGCGGCGCGGTAATCTTCAAGCACCGGGACCAGAGACCAGCCATGCCCACCGGCCGCTTCCTGCAACTCACTGTCGCCGTCGACCTGGACGAACACGTCACCATCTTCATCGAGGCCGAACCAGGCGGTGGCTTCCGGCGCTTCCGGATCGCTGGTCAGCATATTGCCGATTTGCAGCGCCAGCGCAAAAATCCAGCCGTACGGAGGGCAACTCATCAAGTAGGTGGAAGCGGCCGAGGTCACCGCACCGCGGGTATCGCCCTCCGAGAGTTGCAGGGCCGCCGTCGCATACCCCACGTAGGACAGGCCCGGCGACGAGACCGTGCTCTCCTTCGCACCATTGACCAGGGTGGAGATGGAGTTGTAGGTATTGACCGCATAATGGGCGGTACTGGCGGTGGTGGTGGCGATGGCGCCGGCGTCGCCGGATTCGAGGACATCATCGAGCCGGGCCAGGTTCATTGCCAGGCCGATCGCCGAGCCCACGCCCTGCAACGCCGTGGCGGTGGTATCGATCTGCGGCCCGCCCGCCGGCGTGAGTTGGGCACCACCCTCTACGGCGGCGGCATTGAGGTAGCTATCGATACTCATTGCCAAGCCGACGGATGACTGGGCGATGCCCCAGCCATCACCCTGCTCGAGCGCCTGAAGCAAACCGAGTCCGGATGTTCCCCAGGACAGCGCCGTCGATCCCTCCTGACCGAGCAACGAGCCAAGCTCGTTTTCTGCCAGATAGTGATCGATCTGCTGCAGCAGTCCGGCGCCTTCACGAACCATCGCCCAGCCGTCCTGCGACTCGACCGCCTGACCAAATGCAAGAGCGCTGCCGATGGTGTCGAGTATCTCGCGAAACGTCTCATCAAACACAACCGCTTCGCTAAAGCCGCCCAACTGCGCCCGCTGCTCCGCCGCCGCATAATAACCGAAAACGGCTTGCACAATCCCGGCCAGATCATCGGCCTGAACGGCAGCAGCCAGTGATTCCTGCGCCTGCAGCACTCCCAGATCGGCAACCCGCAGCTGCTCGCCGAGGTTGACCTGGTAGTCGTGGGTCGCTTCTTTCTGTTCTTGCAGTCGCGCCAGGGCCGATTCCAGATTGGCAAATTCCGATCTTTCAACGAGTGCAGATGCTTGCTCCCTAGACAAACCAAGCCCCAACAATTGTTGGAGAAGCTCTTCTCTGGTTTGGGGCAGATCGTTACCATTGACTACTTCTGGCTCTCCTCCCGCCTCCGGCAAAACGAGTGCAGGCGACAGGGTAATCTTACCGTTGGCACTGAGGTAATAAATATGTGAATCACCAGGCACATAAAACTGCTGTACAGGAAAAGCGAAGCCACTGGCAGCCGTCTCATCCGATGGAGTGCCGGTATCTGAATATTCAGGCCCCAAAGCTTTAACGAACCATGGTGCGCTAAATGCTCCCCTACCCGCGAAATATTGAATTATGATAGTATCACGAGCATCGATAAGATCGAGCATGTTCGACTCATGCTTGGCCAACTGCGCTTCAAGTCGAAGAATCTCACCGTTATTGCCGTCCAGGACGAGTTGCTGCTCGGTTTTCTCTTCGATTTTACTCCGTAGCAGCTGAACCTGTTCAGCATATTCATCGATGGTTCTATCCAGCAATGCCACAAATGGATCTGCCCCGTAAGGCAAAACAAAATCATCAAACAATCCGATACGATTGTCACGATTCGTGTGTTGGCCGACAAATAAGTGGTACAATGTTTTACTAAAGTCAGCACCTACGGTATCAAGCGAGACCGTCATGCCAATATGATCAACACCCGGCCATAATGCTCCAAGCCAGGAAACCACGCTTCCTTTCTCGAGAACATTTATCAATTGACCGGGAGTTATACCGACCGGATGGCCATTGAGAGTTTCAAGCTCTTTGACAAGTGCGAGATACACCGGATCCTTGACAACCCCGCCTCCGGCGGCCGCTTCAGTTGTGGTACCGCCAAATCCCCATGTCCAGGCGATGATCTGAGCGATTGCTCCTCCTTTTGAATCGCCGGCTACGGAATAATCGTAATCCTCTCCGGCTTTTTGCGCCTTCGCAATGAATTTATTAACAAACCGAATTGCTTGTACATCCTGCTGATGCAATTTTCCAAAAAAATGGCTTGCATTAGGCCCAGATAATCCCCAATCCAGATCATCATCAGAACCGCGAGTCGTAAAAACAATTTCATTGGTCCCCACTTTCTGTATCGCATAAATTTCTAAACCAGAATCGAGCTCTTCACTCTTTAAGATCTTATACCCTTCAGGATCGAATACTGCTTTTTTAGGAGTACCGCGGCCATAGACATGATTTGCCAAGGATATCCTTTCAGCATGAGTTGTCGAGGACATTGAAACACCTCCAAATCAACTAAGATAACATTGCTAATTATTTAATTTTTTCTTAACGACGCCAATAACGGTCCTTTCATCATTTTTATTCAATCTGTCATATTCGTGTACTTCAGTTATGAAAGAGGGAGGGAGATGAACAACATGTCTCGTTCTATTAAATACTTCAATCTTATTTGACCATCGATCCGCTTCTAAAAAGCAAAGAAAATTTTGGTCGAAATTATATCCTTCATCTTTGATTTGAATGTCAATCGTGACAACAGAAAAATCTAATCCCCATGCAAGTCGATCAATAAATTGCATAAAATATCCATTGTTCCATCCGTACCACTTTTCATTGTTTTTCCGAGCGGACGTATTTGATCGATAAATAAATGATGTTTTGTAACTTAAATCCCAAAGATTGATTCGTTTAAAAATCTTATTATTCTTATTTTGTTCCCACAAAAACATATCAGAACTTCCCCAAGTTCCTTTAACAATTCCTTGATAAGATGGATATGGAAGATTTACTGACGGAGGTATATAAATATCAAAAATATTATCGATGTTGCTTTGAGTGCAATTGTCGGCTTCACTGAAATATCCGCAGCTTACCCTCCCTGTCGGAACCGTCCGATAGGCAACGGCAAGCGCTCCCTCCAGCTCTTTGTTAATCCTTGATAGAGGCAACCCATATTGCCGCGCAAAGTCTTCGGTATAAACCCAAAGACTGTCATCTATCTCTTCACCGCCACGCCAATTTTTCTCCGATAATTCTGGTCGTGATTGATGATAGGAGATAACCCGTCTCCAGAAGGACGATGGCAAGTCGATCGTGTGAAATGAATCGTCGGTCAACGGAAAGCGAATGGAACGTTTAACGTCAGGCGGCAACAAGGTGAAACGACCGTCGATGAACATCGTGACAACCGTCAAATTTTTCTTTCGAGTGGTGTTGTAACCAATCGTTTTCAGAGCACCATCTTTAACCTCTCCGGAAAGAACGAATTGAACATCCTTCAAACCAAACGCCTCCTCCCACTTCTCTCTGAGATCTGGATTGAGTTGCCCCAAAGGAAACAGGGAAGTCTTCCAGGGGATGAGACCCGTTACAGGATTACCGGTAATGCCGATGTCAAAATCACTACGGATATACAGCTCAAGGACGCATTCATAGAAAGGTACGCAGACCTGATTCTCGCCGTCTCCATGACAACGCTGCCGGCCACTGGGCTCAATGCGAAAAGCAACCAGTTCCGCACCCTTTAAGCCGTTATCCTGCCACTCGTATGGCATGGCAAACCGTCTTCGCGCGGATTCGTTGTACACCCAGGCATTGTTGTCCTTAATAATGACACTGCCATGACCGCACGACCTATTGAACGCGGAATTCTGCGATTGCCGATAGGTCATTGGACTGCAAGCCGAATGAGAATATCCGGCAAAAATCAGACAAAGGATTACGATTCCTAAGGCACAAAATGAACGAAAATAACTCATCCGCATAAACCACCGCCTCATGTTTGAACACCCAAAATGGGGACAGTCCCCATTTTCCATTTGAACACCCAAAATGGGGACTGTCCCCATTTTCACTGTCCCCATTTTCACCCATTTTCACCATTTTCAATTTTGACCATCACAACCAATGCCCGTCTTTATCAGAAAAGAAAAAACTCTGGCGGTCTTTCACCTTGATCACGATACCTGCGCCGTGCGGCGCGGCCCAGGCCCATCCGGTTGGTTGAAACCAGGTATGTATTTCGTAGACCGCATCACCGCCCAATTGTCGTGCGCTCTCGGCCATCTCCTGATAGACAGCATGCGCCGAGCCATACCATGCCTTTCCCACGTCAATTCTTGCAATCACCTCATAATTTCCAGCTTCCGGAAGCATTGCGGTAGAAAGATAAATTTTTCCGGAATGGGGATCGTAAATCGTTTCACTTTTCCTCTCCACATCCGTCACATCAATTCCGATAAGAGGGCTGTGAGCAGAACAGCCGGCCAACAAAAACAATGCACCCCACACGGATAACCTGATTAAGATTGCCATTGCGTCCTCCCTAAAAAATGGGAAAAATGAGGACAGTCCCCCTTTTCGCGGAAAAATGGGGACTGTCCCCATTTTTCTGTCCCCATTTTTGTTATCACTTATTACTTATTGAATTTCCATCAATGATTTCCGAATTTTTTGGATGTTTTCAGGCCGCTTATCGAGCCACGAAGCATCACTGATAAATGAGCGTTCATGAATTTCATTATTCAAGTCATTCCTGATTTTTTGGAGAAACTTACGCAATTCCTGTTGTGTCATTTTTTTTGTCGCCATGGTCCTCATTCTATATATCAACTCTGAATTGTAGTCGAATTGAGAATCACGACACATTTCTAAATCTCCAGTTCGATGTACAATTTTCTCCTCTAGATCGAGAGCAATATTTACCATTTTCGCTCGATCATCGCTGGGTAACGATTTAAAATATTCAAGTGCTGAGCTTTGTAGTATCTTTTGTTTCCAGCTTTTATAAACAGAATCAACAATTTGTTTATTTTTACACCTTTGAAGATCCATATACTGCAAAACAATTGCATAAATCATCAACTGAGATGCTTTAACTTCATCTTTCAACTCATTTTGATACAATGAAGCATACATCGGGTACCTGAAGTTACTTGATTGACTCAATGCTCTCTGCTCTAACCAGTGAGCATAAATTTTCATCTCTTCTTCAGATCCTTTCTTCTTTAATTTATTCTCCAGAAGTGCAAATAATTGATTAGATTTATCATAGGCGTTCAACAATGTTACGGTATTGTTGCCCTGCACATCAGTTTCTATGGCACCAACTGCGCCCGCCCACACGATTATTATTGATGTTATAAATATTTTAATGACATAATGATGTGTTGTCATCTTTATACACTCTCCTTTATAGATTTTCAGTGGCAGCACCATTCCGCTTCTCATTATTCTTTTTTCATTGCTTCCATTTTTTAAATTTTTCCTTGAACTCGCGTACTATTTTCTCTCTTTTCTGATGCCATTGGTGATCATCGATAAAGCCTGATATTCTGAATTCGTCACCACCCTTTAGGGTCATGCCGCGGCCTTCGTTCATATTTTTTTCGAACTCAGCCTTCTCTGCTTCACTTAAACTATTGAGGTATTTCGTATAATCTATACTTGAACAGAGCCATTGATCTCCTGAACGGTCACGATGCCGCTCTTCAAGATCAACTGCCGCCTGAAGCATCTTTTCCCGTTCTTCATCAGACTGCTCCAAGTAATACTCCAGAGTATTGCTGGCCAGGATGTATTGGAACCAATTTTGGAACTTTCCTGCGACTCGATTTGGATGAAGACAACGCCGATAGTCAATACGCTCCATCAAAATTGCGTACAGAGCAAACTCTGATGCTTTCCGCTCTTCGCCAAGTTTTTTGTTATAGAACGCGGCAAAAGCTGGATAACGAAAATTCTCTGCGACAGTGAGCGACTTCTCCGCCAACCAATCGGCATAATATGCTCGTTCATTTTGGTCATCGGATTTTTCCAACTTTTCACCGAGCATTTCAAAAAGCTGCACTTTCGATTGCGAACTATCATATGCATCAAGGTAGCCATATATTTTCTGTCTCTCAGAATTGCCGGTATCTGCATACACTTGAGGAGTATTACGGACTTGAGGAATATTATGGGATTGTTCCCTATCCTCCTTTTGTGCGGTCTCGACAGATTTGTTGGCAACACAGCTAAGATTGAAGACGGTAACGCAGGCGAGCAAGGCAATGATTAGGCGGGCGGGTTTCATGTGGTTCTCCTGTTTGATTCAGGTTTTTGGCTACCTCTCCTTGGCACGGCAGCCATTTTCCGTTTTATTGCCGGCCGACGACGAGTTTGAATTTCTCGAGCAGCAGCAGGTAATCGTAGTGTGCGGTCTTGTAGGTCTTTAAAGACCGGAAGTAGTCCTGTTGGGCGTTGAGCACGTCGAGCAGGACTTTGGCGCCTTCGTCATAGGATGTTTGGGTTGATTCCATGGCCAGTCGGCTGGCCTCGGTCGCTTGGCGATAGGTCTCAATCAGCTCCCTGGTGCCGATAATGCTGTCCCAGAGCGAGTTGAGCGATCTGGTCAGCGCGTTTTGCGCCGACTTCACGTGCCGGGCGGCCGAACGGAGCCGTCGCCCGGCCGCAACGGAGGCGGCGATATCCTGACCGCCGGCCAGCAGGTCCATCTGCAGACGCACCCCGATGTCGGTTTCGCCGCGCTCTTCACCGTAGCCGGACAGGCCGCCGTCCGGCCGACGATCGCGATAATCGGCGAACAGCACCAGGGCCGGAGTGAAACGGCTCAGTGCGATGCGACGGTTGATCGCCGCCACGTCATGCTGCCGCTTGCTGATCCGCAGGTCGGTATTCGTCGTCGATGCCAGCTGCAACCACTGAGCGAGCGGCGGTTTCGGCGGCTCCGGCGCCGGCGGCAGGTCTGCGGCGAACCGGTCGACACCCACCGCCCTGCCGATCACCTCCTCAAGGGCGGTCAACGCGTTAGCGAGCGCCGTTTTGCCGGCGATCTCGGCGGCCAGCGCGAGCCGATAGCGCGCTTCGGCGTTATGACGATCGGTCACCGTACCGAAACCGAGGGCCAGCCTGTCTTCGGCGCTCACCAGCTGCCCCTTCAAGGCGGCGGTTTCGGCCCGGTCCAGCAGGTGACTCTCGTGACTGGAGAGTGCCGCGTAATAGCGCTCGCTGACCCGCAGACGCAGATCTTCCTCCGCCTTCTTTTTGCGCAGATCGGCAATGCTCATATCGATCAGACCGCGGCCGGCAATGCCGGCCTTGCTCAGATCGACCAGCGGCTGTTCGGCGGTGATGGTGAGCTCCGCTTCATTGAACGAAGCGATTGCATCCGCAGCTTCCGCCTGCCGGTCCGGCCGCAGCGTGTCCCGGCTGTGTGCGTAGCTGCCGACCAGCCGCACCGTCGGGCCGTAGCCGGCCACCGCCTGCCAACCCTCGGCGGACTGGGCCGCGGCCTCGTGCAGCTCCGCGTGATATCGGGCATCATGCCGGCGCGCCAGAGCGAGCGCTTCATGCAAGGTCAACACAGACGGTTCGGCCGCTGCCGGCGCCAGCAGGTACAAAACCGGACCGCAGACCATTGCGAGTCGCCACCAGGCCCGGCCCCACCGACGTGCAGAGGCGCCACGGCAAGTGCCGGCCCTGCCCTCCAATGAGTCAAAGCCGCTCATTGTTTTTCGTATCCGTGTCTGCTGTCGCCTGTTCGCCTGTTTGCGCCAGCGGCGGCAGACGGCGATGAGCGAGCCCGCCGTTCTCCGGATCGGGCGCCAGCAGGTGAATTTCCCGATCGCTGAAGGATTTACGCATATCACTCAGTACCGTCTCCACGCCGCCGAACGGAGCGACGATATCGATCAGCCACAGCCGCTCTCCGGATGCCCAGTCCTCCGGCCGAAGTCGGCCGCCGTTAGCGAGCAGCCTCTTTTCCACCTCCTCGGTGAGAAAGGCCCAGCTGACAAATGAAATCGGGTATTCCTGCTTCATATAGAGCTTGCACTGCCCGCTCACCAGCGGCGGGATGAGCAGCCATTCCAGGTCGCTGATAAACTGGTAGCGCCGGTGGGGCGACTGCAGATAGAGCATGATCACCGGGCCGAGGGCCGGCAACCGCTTGACCAGGCGCAGCGACTGCGCCTTGATCTGTTCCCGGAGCGCTTCGTCGGCCACTGGTGATTGGCCATGCGCCGGAGCGGATTGCCCGTTTTTTCCGGCCTGCTGCTCTGTTGTCGGTTTGTTGGTTGGTGTCATTGTCACATCTCCCGCAGGCTTTGGTCCCGATAACGCAGGATCGGACCGAGAAAGTATTCGATTACCCGCCGCCGGCCGATCTTGACATCGGCCGTTACGGTCATCCCCGGGGTTATCATACCGGTTCGGCCGTTCACGGTATTGGGCAGCTGATGACCGGCCAGGGAAATCCGGACCGGATAGACCGGCCCCAGGTCCTGGTCGAGCACCGCATCACCGGCCACCCATTCGATCGTTCCCGGCAGCGCGCCATAGCTCGTGAAGGGAAATGCCGCCACCTTTACCGACACCGGCTGGCTTTGTTCTATAAAGCCGATATCCTTGTTTAAGATCTTAGCCTCCACTTCAAAACCGGTCGCCGTCGGGACGATTATCAGCAATGGCTGGGCAGCGGTGACCACCCCGCCGACGGTATGGATTGCCAATTGCTGAACCAGTCCGTCCGACGGGGCGCGCAGCGCAAAATGGTTCTGCCGGTTTCGCGTTTTGACGATCTGATGGCGCAAATGTTCACGCTCGTTCTGGGCCTCGGCCAGTTGGACGAGCAGGTCCCGCTGATATTCGGCCCGAACCAGCTCCCGCTCCTGGCCGGCCCGATCGAGACGGGCCTCGACTTCTGCGAGCCGGCTCTGCATGTTGGCGAGGTTGTAGTCGGCATCGTTGATCTCGATCTGGGCCTGCAGCAGTTCGGCGCCCGAGATCAGCATTTTCTCGGCAAGCGCTCTTTTTTTCTCGTAGAGTTCCCGTGCCAGCGGCAGTGACTCGCCGAGGCGATCGACCTCGGCGATGATGGCCTGACGTTCGGCCCGGCACCGTCTGATCTCCGTATCAAGCGTGACCATCCGCTGCCGCCGCGCCGCCAGGGACTGATCGAGCAGGCGCCGGTGAAGCGCGACCATCCGCGGGTCGGCGGACGACGGCGGCTGAAAGGTCGCGGCATCGCCGAGCAATTGTGCGTTGAGCCGCAGCACCGTCAGCTCGGTTTTGGCCAGCTCTTTTTCCAGGGTCTGCAGGTCCTCGCGATTGGCGGTGCCGTCCAGGGCGATGAGCGGGTCGCCCTGGTTCACCATCTGTCCGTCGCGTACATGAATAGCGGTGACCAGCCCCGGCTCCAGTGCCTGTACGACCTTGACCTTGCCGGTCGGCACCACCATCCCCGACGCGCTGACGACGATATCCATCCCGGCCCAGCTCGCCCACCCCACTGCGCAGGCGGCAAAGACGACGATAAACAGCACCATCGCTTGAGAGAGAGGAGCAGGAGGACGCTCCAGCACCTCCAGCGTGGCCGGCATGAATTCATAATCGCGCCGGGCAGCCCGACTCCGCAGGAATCGCGCCCCCAACCTGTCCAGAGTGGTCTTTTTCGGCTCTGTTGCGAGGGGGAGTGCGGTACCTGGCGGCTGCTCAGTGCAGTTCCGTTTTTCGCCTTCCTGCCGGGCCCGCTCATCCGGCGCGGCCGAACGAACCGATGGATCATTGGCAGACATAGCTTCCCTCGTGGATGCTGTGCAGCATCGCATAGCGGCCGCCGGCGGCGAGCAGTGCCTCGGGGGTGTCGTTTTCGACGACCTTGCCGCGCTCCAGGGTAATGATCCGATCGGCGTGGCGTACGCTCGATAACCGGTGGGCGATGATAAACACCGTGCGGCCGCGGCAGATCTGCCGCATGTTCTGCTGAATCAGCAACTCTGATTCATAATCGAGCGAGCTGGTTGCTTCATCGAGGATCAGCATGCGGGGATCGGTGGCCAGGGCCCGGGCGATAGCCAGCCGCTGGCGTTGCCCGGTGGAAAGTTGTGCGCCCCGTTCGCCGACCGGCGTGTCATAACCGTTCGGGAAATCCATGATAAAACCATGGGCGCCGGCCAGCTGGGCCGCCTCGATGACCGTTGCCAGCGGCAGATCCGGGCCGTTGAGGGTAATATTGTCGCGAATGGAGCCGCTGAACAGCACCCCGTCCTGGACGACGACACCGATCTGGCGCCGCAGCCAGGAGGCATCGGCCATCGACAGATCGACCCCGTCGATCAGCACCCGGCCGCTGCGGGGAACGTAGAGGCGCTGCAAAAGTTTTGCCAGCGTGGTCTTGCCCGAGCCAGTGCTGCCGACAATGCCGATCACCTCCCCCGCCTGCACTGAAAACGAGACATCGCTGAGCACCGGCGGGCCATCGGGACCATACGCGAAGGTCACCCGCTCGAAGGTGACCGCTCCGGCGATATCGGGCAGACTGACCCGAAACGGGTCAAAACCAGGCTCGGCGGGACAGCGAAAGATATCGCCAAGACGCGCCACCGAAATCCTCACGTGCTGAAACTCCTTCCAGATCTGGGAGAGCCGCACGATCGGCGCCACCACCCGGGAGGAGATCATATTAAAGGCAATCAACTGGCCGACGGTCAGGTTGCCGTGGAGCACCTCTTTGGCGCCGAAATAGAGGAGCAGCACCGTCAGCGCCTTGCTCGCCACAGCGGTAACCTGGTTGACCAGGCTGGCCAGGTGGCCGCTGCTGAAGCCGTTTTTTACATGATCAGTCAGCCGCATCTCCCACTTTTCCTTTAAGCGCGGCTCGGCACCACCGGCCTTGATCGTCTCGATCCCGGAGATGGTCTCGACGAGAAAAGACTGGTTGTCGGCGCCGCTGCTGTAAGTATCTTCCAAGCGGTTGCGCAGCAGCGGCGTCAACACGAAGGAGGCGACGAAGAGAAACGGCAGGCTGATCAATACGATGAGCAGCAGAAACGGGCTGAACAGGTACATCACCAGCAAAAAAACGCCCACGAAGAACAGATCGAGCAGCAACATCAGGCCCGAGCCGGTAATAAACCGGCGGACATTGTCCAGCTCCCGCATGCGGGCGATGGTGTCGCCGACCCGGCGGCTCTCGAAGTAGCTGAGCGGCAGCGACATCAAATGTTTAAACACCGCCACCCCGAGCATCAAATCCATCCGGTTGGCGGTGTGCGACAGCAGATAGGTGCGCAGCCCGTTTAAAAGAATCTCGAAGATGGAGACAACAACCAGAGCCAGGACCAGCACATCGAGAGTGGCAAGACTGTTGTTGCTGAGCACCTTGTCGATGACGATCATGAAGACCAGCGGCGACGACAACGCAAAGAGCTGAACAAACAGCGAGGCCAGCAGGCAGTCCCGGAAGACTCCGCTGTATTTACGGGCCGAGCGAAAAAACCAGCCGAGGCCGAAGCGTTGCTCGTCGTCCACCAGCCGCTCTCCTCGCTTGAGCAGCATAATGGTTCCGCTCAGCCGCTGCTGCAGCGGTTCAAGACCTTCCCATTCAGGCTGCGCCCGACCCTCCTGCTGCACGAGGACCTGCCGCTTATCAACATCAAGGCGGGCCAACACCGCATACCCGCCGCCGCGCAACGGGGCGACCACCGGGTACAACTCGGGGCGCAGACGGGCCAGCGGCTTGTCAACAAGGCGTGCTTTAAAGCCGATCTGGCGAAAGGCCCGCGCCAGCATCAATGGTTCCAACCCGTCCCGGTCCGTACTGAATTGATGCCGCAGCTGCTCGGTGCTGATCGGTGCACCATGCAACCGTGATATAAGGCCAAGACAAAAGAGGCCGCTGCGCAGATCAATAGCGGTCTGAGTCATTTCTGCTCCGGTGGTTGACGCTACCGTTCGGCACCTGACCTTCAGTGCCGGCAATTATCTGAAACGCACCGTAGCCTATCGATCTGACAATTTTCTTACAGCCCGGATTTTTCCTATTCAGGCGGGTCGATTATTTCGGATGAAGGGACAATAAACAGTAATTTCCAATTCGAATTCAACCTAGTTATATTATTGTTATTAATGCTTTTTAACGCTTTCTTGATGACCCGCTTGTTCGAGGTGCTGCCGAACGGAATTTGCACCTGGCGATTGAATGTCTGCTCGATATCGGCAATCATCTCATAGTCGACCGTGGCTATCGAAAGCCTGAGAGTTACGCTGATATTTTTCCTATTTTGTCCGACAACAATTTAATATCTCCTGATTTATTCCAGCAATTACGGTGTGTCGGCATTCCGGAACTTGTTGGTTCATGACTACCTTCGGCTTGACCC
>CAYSSK010000089.1:0-15710 GCA_964433645.1 uncultured Desulfofustis sp. | reverse complement strand
GTGAAGGCGGCCGTACGGTCGGCGCCGGCGTTATCAGTGAAATCATAGCCTAAGGAACCGATCAACCAGACTGGTTACCCTGCTCCAGGGAGGAGTGGGGTAATTTTTTCTGTAACGGACGTGCTGATATGAGAGATATTATCACCCTTGCCTGCGGTACCTGCAAGCGACGGAACTACACCACGACGAAAAACAAGAAAAATACGCCGGGGAAGCTCGAATTCAAGAAATTTTGCCCGTTTTGTCGAGTGCATACCCCACACAAAGAGACCAAGTAACAAACGTGCAGGCCAGTAGCTCGAATGGTAGAGCACCGGACTCCAAATCCGGGGGCTGGGGGTTCGAGTCCCTCCTGGCCTGCCAGCAACGCAAACGGCAACACCGGAAAAGGCGATAGGTAATGGCAGGTAAAGCGAAGGACAACAAGGGTGGCAGCGAGGCCAAAAAAGAGCCTTCCCCATTCTCTCCCGGCCAGATCAAGAAATTCGTCGGTGAAGTGCAGGTAGAATTCACCAAGATCGTCTGGCCGGATAAAAAAGTAACCCTCGGGCTGACCGGCATGGTCATTCTCCTGGCTATTGTTGTATCCGCTTATCTCGGGACAGTCGATGTCATTTTGGGAAAAGTGATATCGGCGATTTTACGTTAACCCACGCCAGGAGAATAACGAAGCACTTCGAAACGTCGTCACCACCTGCTGAGCGGTTCCGGCTTTTTCCTGTCCTCAAGAGAATACGGCACATACATGGCTAGACAATGGTACATATTGCAGGTTCATTCAGGGTTTGAGGAAAGGGTAAAAGCGACTCTCCAGGAACGGATTGCCAAGGAAGGTCTGGAAGACTACTTCGGGGAGATTCTCATTCCCACCGAACAGGTGGTGGAAATGATCAAGGGATCGCGCAAGACTTCGTCCAGGCGCTTTTTTCCCGGATATATGCTGGTCAGTATGGAGCTTAACGATACTACCTGGCATATCATCCACCAGAATATGCCCCGGGTGGTCGGCTTTGTTGGAGACGACCGCAATCCGGTGCCGTTGTCAGATGAAGATGCCGGCAAGATCATCGGCAGGATCCAGGACGGCTCGGAGCGGCCCCGCCCGAAAGTCGTATTTGATATCGGCGAGTCCGTCAGGGTTATCGATGGACCGTTCGCCAATTTTCAGGGGGTCGTCGACGAAGTCTTCCCGGAGAAAGGCCGGGTTCGGGTCATGGTTTCGATTTTTGGCCGGGAAACCCCGGTGGAGTTGGAGTTTGTCCAGGTTTCAAACACCTGATTTCAGATCACGGGACGTCGCCTGGCCGGCATCCCTGATAGTTACGCTATCATCACTAGTGTTGGAGTAGAATCATGGCCAAGAAAGTAACGGCATATATCAAACTGCAGATTCCGGCCGGCAAGGCGAACCCGTCTCCGCCGGTGGGTCCGGCCCTCGGTCAACACGGCGTCAATATCATGGAATTTTGCAAGGCGTTCAACGCCAAGACCCAGACAATGGGCGACACCATCATTCCCGTCGTTATTACCGTTTACCAGGACCGGTCGTTCACCTATATCACCAAGACTCCGCCGGCATCCGTTTTGCTCTTCAAGGCGGCCAACGTGGCGAAAGGTTCCGGAAATCCGAAGACTGAGCGTGTTGCCGAAATCAGCAGGGACAAGATCAGGGAGATCGCCGAGCTGAAAATGCCCGATCTTAACGCATACGATGTCGAGAGTGCCATGAAGATTATCGAGGGTTCGGCTCGCAGTGCCGGCCTCACGGTTATCGATTGAGATACTGCGCGTCGTCATTCTTCAACGTACTACGTACCGCTGTCGGATCACCCATGAGCCGATACGTGCAGTAGGAGGCGAACATGCCGAAACACGGGAAAAAATACCAGAATAAAGCAAAAAGCATCGATCGCTCGGTCGCTTATGTGATCGACGAGGCGATCAAGAACGTGCTCGCCTCGACCTATGCCGGTTTTGATGAAACAGTCGACATCGCCGTCAAACTCGGCGTCGACCCTCGCCATGCCGACCAGATGGTTCGCTCGTCGGTGGTTTTGCCGCATGGTACCGGAAAGGTTACCAGGGTACTCGTTTTTGCCAAAGGGCCGAAAGAAGCCGAAGCCACGGAGGCCGGTGCGGATTATGTCGGTGCCGATGACCTGGTCGAGAAGATCCAGGGTGGTTGGCTGGAGTTCGACAAAACCGTGGCGACGCCTGATATGATGGGCACCGTCGGCAAGATCGGCCGGATTCTCGGGCCGCGCAATCTGATGCCCAATGCCAAACTGGGTACGGTCACCTTTGATGTCGCCAAGGTGGTCAAGGACATCAAATCGGGCAAAGTCGATTTCCGGGTGGACAAGGCTGGCATCGTTCACGCCGGTATCGGTAAGGTATCGTTCGGAGACCGGAAGATCTACGAGAATGCCATCACGTTCATCGAGCGGCTGCTGCAGTTGAAGCCGTCAACGAGCAAGGGTGTCTACCTTCGTTCGATTTCCCTGTCGTCGACCATGGGCCCCGGATTTAAAGTCGATACCCTGGACGTCAGAACCAGGATTAAATAGCAGTAGGCATCATACGTAGTAACGGCACCCGCCGAGGCGGGCGCCGGCAAGTCGAAGACAGCAGGTACGAATGTTTAATCGGTTGAGCCGACCTGCCGAGACTGAAGCACGGGCTGCCCGGTATCCCTCAGCAGCCAATGCTCCATGAACAGGTAACTGCTGGTTCTTCAAACCGAGAAATTCCAACGTGGTAGGAGGGTCATTTGAATCGTGATGAGAAAGCAGCAATAGTCGCCGAATTGAACGATTCGTTCAAACGGGCGACGTTTTCTGTCGTCGCGGACTATCGTGGTTTGAAGGTCTCGCATCTCGAGAAGATTCGAAGAGAGCTCCGAGGTTGTCAATCGGAGATTCGCATTGCCAAGAACACTCTTCTGAAACGAGCAGTTACCGACACGTCCTGTGAATCCCTGATGAACGATTTTACAGGGACAACAGCCATTGTCACGGCCTATGACGACCCGGTCAATCCGGCGAAGATCCTGGCCAAGTGCGCTGAGGACTATGAGAAGTTCGAATTGCGGTCGGCTGTTCTTGAAGGAGAAAAAATTACCGTCGACAAGATTGTTGCTCTGTCGAAGTTGCCGTCCAAGGAGATCTTACTTGGCCAGTTGCTATCGGTAATGAATGGCGTGCCCACCGCTCTCGTTCGGGTCCTTTCAGGCGTACCTCGAACGTTTCTTTATGGTCTGCAGGCAATCAAGGAGAAAAAGGAACAGGCTTGATTTGTAGTCTGTATCGACTGGTTAACCTTTTCTTTTACAAAAAAGAGGAATCAACATGGCTGTTACAAAGGACGATGTAATTGAGTTTATCGCAAATATGAGTGTGCTCGAGCTTTCCGAACTGATCAAGGAACTCGAGGAGAAATTCGGTGTTTCCGCAGCTGCTCCGGTTGCCATGGCTGCCGCCGGCCCTGCTGCCGCCGAAGGCGGCGCTGTCGCTGAAGAGAAAACCGAGTTCGACGTGATCCTGGCCGGCGCCGGTGACCAGAAAATCAAGGTCATCAAGGAAGTGCGCGCGGTAACCAGCCTTGGTCTGAAAGAGGCCAAGGAGTTGGTCGAAGGTGCTCCGCAGCCGCTCAAGGAAGGCGTCACCAAGGAAGAGGCTGAAGAAATCAAGGCAAAGATCGAGGCCGTTGGCGGAAGCGTCGAAGTTAAATAATATTTTTAATACGTTGGGGCCGCTTTTCGGTCCCCGATTTGTCAACGACACGCTGCGCACGATGATGCGCGGCGTGTCGCGTTTCGGGCAATTTTCTTTAAGCGACTGGATTTATCGTTTTGAAACGATAGGTTGGCCATGATCATCAATGGCCGGCGCCAGCATTGGATGAACCCCCTACCGAAGGTTACCGAGATGCCCCTGACCTGCACCATCGACTTCTTTTTTCTACCGAAATCACCAAATACAACGAGTCATATCCTTCGAATGCAGCGAATGTGTGCCTCCCCACCCGCTTCAACGAAGCGTTGACCCGGGCCCATAGCCTGATTGGACGGATTGTATCTGCCCGTTTTCAGATCGCTACATCACCGTCTTTAGACAATCTCGAGGACAATTATGGAAAGAGTAAGAAAGCAATTTGCCAGCGCCAACCGCATCCTGGAGCCGCCTCATCTGATTTCCATGCAGCGCACATCCTATGAGCAGTTTCTCCAGATCGGCGTTGATCCGGATGCGCGGGAGGATATCGGTTTACAGGCGATCCTGAAAGAAATATTTCCGATAAACGATTTCAACGGCCTGTGTTCTCTGGAGTTTGTCCGTTATAAATTCGGTGAGCCGAAGTATACCGTTCATGAGTGTCTGCAGCGGGGCATGACCTATGAAATTCCGCTGAAGATCGTCGTTCGCCTGATCACCTTCGATGTCGACGAGCAGACCGGCGTTCAGACCATCAGAGATATCAAGGAGCAGGAGGTCTTTTTCGGTTCCCTGCCGCTGATGACCGCCGACGGCGTCTTTGTCGTCAACGGAACCGAGCGGGTCATTGTTTCCCAGCTGCAGCGTTCCCCCGGTCTGTTTTATACCCATGATCAGGGCAAAAGCCATGCCAGCGGCAAACTGCTCTACTCCGCCCGGGTCATTCCGGTGCGTGGTTCCTGGATCGATCTGGAATTTGACATCAAGGATATCCTGCACGTCCGTATCGACCGGCGCCGCAAGTTCCCGGTCACCTCTCTGCTCAAGGCGCTTGGCTACACCGGCCAGGAATTGCTGGAAATGTTTTATCCGACCAATGTGGTCAAGAAAGAGGGCGACAAATATTTCGTCGAGTTCAACGAGGAAACGGCGATCGGCAGCCGTCTCGAGTTCGACCTGATCGATCCGGCCGACGGCAGTGTCATCGGCAAGAAGGGGCGAAAAATTTCCAAGGCGCTGTGCAGGCGCATCGAAGAGGCCAACATCACCTTTCTGCGCATCTCCGTTGAAGCGGTGGTCGGCTCGGTGCTGGCCCACGACATTTCTCAGCCGGGTTCCGAAGAGCCGCTGGTCCTGCACAACACCGAGATTACCGAATCGCTGCTGGAAACCCTGGAAGGGGCCGGTGTCAGCGAGTTCAAAGTGCTCGGTATCGACGGTGTCAAATATTCCGAGTCCTTCCGCAGGACGCTGGCTCTGGACAAGGTGAACAACACCGAGGAGGCGCTGCTCGAGATCTACCGCCGACTGCGACCGTCCAGCCCGCCGACCCGCGAGGTTGCGGAAACCTTTTTCAATAACCTGTTTTTCAACCCCGAACTCTATGATCTCTCCGAAGTGGGGCGCTACAAGATCAACGCCAAGCTCGGCATGGACGTCGATATCAACCAGCGCGCCCTGACTCGCGAAGATATCATCGAGTCGGTCAAATACCTGGTACGTTTGAAAGACAGCCAGGGAGCGGTCGACGATATCGATCATCTCGGCAACCGTCGCGTGCGCACCGTCGGGGAATTGGTGGAGAACCAGTACCGGATGGGCCTGGTCCGCATGGAACGAGCCATCAAGGAGAGAATGACCCTGCAGGATATCGAGACCTTGATGCCGCACGACCTGGTCAATCCAAAACCGATCTCGGCGGCGATCAAAGAGTTCTTCGGCACCAGTCAGCTTTCCCAGTTCATGGATCAGACCAACCCGCTCTCCGAAGTTACCCACAAGCGGCGCTTGAGCGCGCTCGGGCCGGGCGGCTTGTCGCGCGAACGAGCCGGATTCGAGGTGCGCGACGTCCATCCGACGCATTACGGGCGAATCTGCCCGGTCGAGACGCCGGAAGGGCCCAATATCGGCCTGATCGTCTCCCTGGCCACTTTTGCCCGGGTCAACCCGTACGGGTTTATTGAAACCCCTTATCGGAAGGTCAAGGACCGGATCGTCTACAACCAGGAGATCAGTTATCTCAGTGCTCTGCAGGAGCGCAGGAACTTCATCGCGCCGGCACTGATTCCGGTCGACAAGAGCGACAAGATCATTTCGGACACGGTAATTGCCCGGGAAGACGGCGAGGTCATTATTACCGAGGCCGACAAGATCACCTACATGGATATCGCACCCAACCAGTTGGTCAGTGTCGCGGCTTCCCTGATCCCATTTCTGGAAAACGATGATGCCAACCGCGCCTTGATGGGTTCGAACATGCAGCGCCAGGCGGTACCGCTGATGCGCACCTCGGCGCCACTGGTCGGCACCGGCATGGAGCGCTACGTGGCTCACGATTCCGGGGCCTGCCTGCTGGCGGCCGGCAGCGGCGTCGTGGAGGAAGTCGATGCCAACCGGATCGTCGTCTGTTACGACGAGCCGGGCACGGACGGCTATGAGACGGGTGTGGCGGTCTATCGCCTGGAAAAATACAAGAAGTCCAACCAGAACACCTGTTTTAACCAGAGGCCCCTGGTCAAACCCGGTACCCGGGTGGTTCCGGGGTCGGTCCTGGCCGACGGGCCATCCTGCGACCAGGGTGAGCTTGCCCTGGGCCGCAATGTGATGATCGCCTTCATGCCGTGGCGCGGTTTCAACTTCGAGGACTCGATCCTGATCAATGAACGACTGCTCAAGGAGGACGCCTTTACCTCGTTGCATATCGAGGTCTTCGAGACCATGGCCCGAGACACCAAACTGGGCAAGGAAGAGATCAGCCGCGATATCCCCAATGTCAGCGAGGAAACCTTGCGAAACCTCGACGAGTCCGGGATTGTCTGCATCGGTGCCGAAGTGAAGGCCGGAGACACCCTGGTCGGCAAGGTAACGCCGAAAGGGGAAACGGTATTGTCGCCGGAGGAAAAGCTGTTGCGGGCGATTTTCGGAGAAAAGGCGCAGGATGTCAAAGATTCATCTCTCCGGGTTCCACCGGGCGTGGAAGGCGTGGTGATCGATGCCAAGGTCTTCTCCCGCAAGGGCGTGGACAAGGACGAGCGGTCCCTGATGATCGAGGATCTCGAGATCGAACATCTCAACCAGGACAAACTCGATGAGTTGGCCAGTCTGCGCCGGGCGGTCTGCCGAGAGGTCGGCAAGGTGCTCGATGGTCGGACCGTCAAGGAAGACGTGAAGTCCAAAGATGGCAAGACATTCGTCAAGCTCGGCAAGAAATTCGATGCGTCCTTTTCCGAGAAGGTTGGTTTTCACGCGTTGCGCCAGATCGATTTTTCCGAGCGCAGCAAATATCTGGATCGGATCGAGGCCATTTATGGTCGCTATGACAAACAGGCCAGGTTGATCAGTGAGCGCTACGACGGCATCATCGACCGATTGAAGAAGGGTGACGATCTGCCGCCCGGCGTCGTCAAGATGGTCAAAGTATACGTGGTTACCAAACGGAAATTATCGGTCGGCGACAAGATGGCCGGCCGGCACGGTAACAAGGGCGTCATCTCCTGTCTGCTGCCCGAAGAAGACATGCCCTATTTCCCGGACGGCACGACGGTCGATCTCGTCCTTAATCCGCTCGGCGTTCCGTCGCGTATGAACGTCGGCCAGGTTCTCGAGACTCATCTCGGCTATGCCGCCCGGCGGCTCGGAGAGCAATTGGAAATGATGGCCCGGCACCAGGCGACTGCTGAGATCAAGGCAAAACTGGCCGCAATCTATTCCGCGGAGCAATACGCCCGGATTGTCGACGGCCGCGGCGATGAGGAGTTGATCGAATGGGCCCGGGAGCACAGCACCGGACTGCACATGTCGACGCCGGTATTTGACGGCGCCGCCGAAAGTGAGATTCGGAGACTGCTTGTCGAGGCCGGTGTCGACGAGGTCGGGCAGGCCCAGTTGTATGACGGCCTGACCGGAGAGCCTTTCGCCAACCGGGTCACCGTCGGTTCCATGTATATGCTGAAACTGCATCACCTGGTCGACAACAAGATTCATGCCCGGTCAACCGGTCCCTACTCACTGGTCACCCAGCAGCCGCTTGGCGGCAAGGCCCAGTTCGGCGGGCAGCGGCTTGGAGAAATGGAGGTCTGGGCGATGGAGGCCTACGGCGCCGCCTATACGCTGAAAGAATTTTTGACCGCTAAATCGGATGACGTCGAAGGACGGACCCAGATGTACGAACGGATCGTCAAGGGCGACAATTTCCTGGCGACCGGACTGCCGGAATCGTTCCACGTCCTGGTCAAGGAACTGCAGGGCTTGTGTCTCAATATGGAGCTGATCGAAGAGTAAGCGCTGAAGAATCTCTTCAGAACCTGGGCGCGCCAGCCAGGTTACCAATAATATGAAGCAGAGGTGATCTCGTGGAAGAGTTATTCAATTTTTTTCAAAAACCGAAAGCTCCTATTAAATTCAAGGCGGTGAAGATATCGCTGGCCTCACCAGAGAAGATACTCGACTGGTCGCACGGTGAGGTGAAAAAGCCGGAAACCATCAATTACCGAACGTTCAAGCCGGAACGTGACGGTCTGTTCTGTGCCAAGATTTTCGGGCCGGTCAAGGATTTTGAGTGCAATTGCGGCAAGTACAAGCGCATGAAGCACCGTGGCGTCGTCTGTGAAAAATGCGGCGTCGAGGTCATTCAGTCCAAGGTGCGCCGAGAGCGACTCGGTCATATCAAGCTGGCCGCCCCGGTAGCTCATATCTGGTTTCTCAAGAGCCTGCCGAGCAAGATCGGCGCCGTGCTCGACATGACTCTGAAGCAATTGGAGCGGATCCTCTACTTCGAACAATACGCGGTGATTAAATCCGACGTTGACGATATCCCGGTCGGCACTCTGCTGACCGAAGAAAAATATCGCAAGGCCCTGGAGGAATTTCCGGGGCAGTTCCAGGTCGGCATCGGCGCTGAAGCGATTCGTGAACTGCTGGGTTCCCAGGAGCTGGAACCACTTTCCAAGGAGTTGCGGGCGGAGATGCTGACCACCGGCTCCCAGACCAAACGACTCAAGCTCGGCAAGCGGCTGCAGGTAGTCGAGGCCTTTCTCGATTCGGGCAACAAGCCGGAATGGATGGTGCTCGAAGTGATCCCGGTGCTGCCTCCGGATCTGCGCCCCTTGGTGCCGCTGGAAGGCGGACGCTTCGCAACGTCTGATCTCAACGATCTGTATCGCCGCGTTATCAACCGCAACAATCGGCTCAAGCGATTGCTCGAACTCGATGCCCCCGATATCATCATTCGCAACGAGAAGCGGATGTTGCAGGAAGCGGTCGATGTCCTCTTCGACAACGGTCGCCGGGGACGGGTGATCACCGGTGCCAACAAGCGGCCGTTGAAGTCACTGGCCGATATGCTCAAGGGCAAGCAGGGCCGCTTCCGCCAGAACCTGCTCGGTAAACGGGTCGACTATTCCGGTCGTTCGGTCATCGTTGTCGGCCCGACCTTGCGTTTGCACCAGTGCGGGTTGCCGAAAAAGATGGCGCTCGAGCTGTTCAAGCCGTTCATCTACAACAAGCTGGAACGGCGCGGCTATGTGACGACCATCAAGAGTGCCCGGAAGATGGTGGAAAAAGGGGTGAAGGAAGTCTGGGACGTGCTCGACGAGGTGGTCACCGAATACCCGGTCATCCTCAACCGTGCCCCGACCCTGCACCGCCTCGGCATGCAGGCCTTTGAAGCACTGCTCATCGAGGGTAAGGCCATCCAGCTGCACCCGCTGGTCTGCGCGGCGTTCAACGCGGACTTCGACGGCGACCAGATGGCCGTCCATGTGCCGTTGTCGGTCGAGGCCCAGGTCGAGGCCCGGGTCTTGATGATGTCGACCAACAATATTCTCTCTCCCGCCAACGGCGAGCCGATCATCATCCCGTCCCAGGACATCGTCCTCGGTCTGTACTACATGACCCGGGAACGTATCAATGTCACCGGAGAAGGTAAAACGTTCGCCGATGCGCAGGAAGCGCGGATCGCCTACGATCATGGTGAGGTGGATCTGCAGGCCCGGATCCGGGTGCGGATGGACGGTAAACTGGTCGATACGACCATGGGCCGGGTTCTGCTCGGCGAGCTGCTGCCGGACAAACTCCCCTTTGCCGAGGTCAACAAGGTGCTCAGCAAGAAAGCACTGGCCAAATTGATCGACTATACCTATCGCTACGCCGGCACCAAGGCCACGGTCATCCTGACCGATCGGCTCAAGGATATCGGCTATGAATATGCGACCCGGGCCGGCATCTCGATCTGTATCAACGATATGAAGATCCCGCTGGCCAAGGAGGACATGGTCGAAAAAGCGGAGACCGATGTGTTCGATGTCGAACGTCAGTATGCCGAGGGTCTCATCACCTCCGGCGAGAAATACAACAAGATCGTCGACATCTGGTCTAAGGCCACCGAGGATGTGGCCAACGAGATGATGGGCGAGATCAAGGTTGAGTATGTCCGTGACCGGGATAACAAGGTCGTCGAAACGCCGAGTTTCAACTCGATCTTCATCATGGCCGATTCCGGTGCCAGGGGGTCGCGCGATCAGATTCGCCAGCTCGCCGGCATGCGCGGTCTGATGGCAAAGCCGTCGGGCGAGATCATCGAAACGCCGATCAAGGCAAATTTTCGGGAAGGACTCGGGGTGCTCGAATATTTCATTTCAACTCACGGAGCCCGGAAAGGTCTTGCCGACACGGCGCTGAAAACAGCCAACTCCGGGTACCTGACCAGACGACTGGTCGACGTCGCTCAAGAGTCGACCATCATCGAACTGGACTGCCGGACCATCGACGGCATTATTGCCGAACCGCTGGTTGACGGCGGCGAGATCATCGTGCCCATCGGTGAGCGGATTCTCGGCCGGGTCGCCCTGGAAGACGTGATCGACCCGTTTAGTAAGGAAGTACTGGTTGCCGCCGGTGAACAGATCACGGAAGGCACGGTGGAAAAAATCGATGCGGCCGGTATCGATCGGGTTCACATTCGCTCGGTACTGACCTGTCGGTCCCGGCGTGGCGTGTGCGCCAAATGCTACGGACGTGATCTTGGCCGCGGTCATATGGTCAATATCGGAGAAGCGGTCGGGGTCATTGCCGCGCAGTCGATCGGTGAACCCGGCACCCAGCTGACCATGCGGACCTTCCATATCGGTGGAACCGCCAGCAGGGCGGTCGAGCAGGCCGAGTTGAGAACCCAGCGGGGCGGAACCATCGGTTTTAAAAATCTCCATTCCGTGGAAAATGCCGAAGGCACGAAAATCGTCATGAACCGCAACGCCGAGATCGTCGTCCAGGATGATATGGGCCGCGAGCGCGAGCGATTCAAGGTGAACTACGGCGCTCAGATTTTCGTTCAGGAAGGCGCCGAGGTGGCGCCGGGTTCCGTTCTTGCCGATTGGGACGCCTATACTATCCCGATTGTGGCCGAAGTCGGCGGCACCATCAAGTACGGTGACGTGCTCGAAGGGGTGACCATGCAGGAGAAGGTCGATCCGGTCACCGGCAAATCATCAAAGGTGGTCATCCATTCGACCGGCGGCCAGCAGCTCAACCCGCGCGTTTCCGTGAAAAACGAGCGCGGCAAGACGAGAAAGCTGCCGAATTCGGAAATTCATGCGCGCTACAGCCTGCCGGTAGGTTCGATCATCTCGGTCGAAGAGGGCGACAACATCAAGCCCGGCACCATCGTCGGCAAGATCCCCCGCGAAACGTCCAAGACCAAGGACATTACCGGTGGTCTGCCGCGGGTTGCCGAACTTTTCGAGGTCCGAAAGCCGAAAGAGCCGGCGATCATTTCGGAGATCGACGGTCGGGTCAGCTTCGGCAAGGAACTCAAAGGAAAGCGCCGGGTTATCGTGACCCCGGAGTATGGCGAACCGCAGGAGTACCTGGTACCCAAATCCCGTCACATCATCGTTCATGAAGGTGATTATGTCCAGGCCGGGGAGCGGTTGATGGAAGGAACCGTCATTCCCAACGACATTCTGCGGGTGCTCGGCGTCAAGGACCTGGCCAAGTTCCTGGTTAACGAGATCCAGGAGGTATACCGGCTGCAGGGCGTCAAGATCAACGACAAGCATATCGAGGTCATCGTTCGGCAGATGCTGCGCCGGGTCCAGATTACCGCCTCCGGCGACTCGAGATTCATGATCGGTGAGCAGGTCGAGTGGTGGGTCTTCGAGGACGAGCGCGACAAATTGTTTGCCGAGGCCAAGCAGCCGCCGGTCGCCGAGCCGCTGCTGCTCGGGGTCACCAAAGCGTCGTTGTCCACTGAGAGCTTCATCTCGGCGGCATCCTTCCAGGAAACCACCAAGGTCCTGACCAATGCCGCCATGGCCGGTAAAATAGATGAGTTGAAGGGGCTGAAGGAAAATGTCATCATGGGCCGGCTGATTTCGGCCGGTACCGGTATCCAGGAATAATGACGATGGTAGCACCAACCGGCAAGCATCGGGGTCCCGTGCCCGGAAGGTATGGCCGGGTGCTCCGCCGTTATCGTCGATACGCGGACATCAGCCGGACGCCGGGTGGGGAGAAAAGCCGGAAGCAATGTTTTTTTGCCCTTGACAGCTTTTTGCCTCTGGGGTACATATCACTGTTTGTGCTTCGTCCTGCTCTTGCGCAGGAGCGCGCACGAATCTATACTGATCAACCAAAGGAGCGGTACAGGCAATGCCAACAATTAACCAACTGGTACGCCAGGGCAGGAAGAAGATCGTCAAGAAGACGAACACCCCTGCTCTCAAAGGTTCCCCCCAGAAACGGGGTGTCTGCGTCAGGGTATACACGACGACCCCGAAAAAGCCGAACTCCGCTCTGCGGAAGGTCGCCAGGGTGCGGTTGACCAACGGCATCGAGGTCACGTCCTACATTCCCGGTATCGGCCACAATCTGCAGGAGCATTCGGTGGTGCTGATCCGGGGCGGCAGGGTCAAAGATCTTCCTGGTGTTCGTTATCACATTGTTCGCGGCACCCTGGATACGCTCGGTGTTTCCGATCGCCGTCAGGGCCGCTCGAAATACGGCGCCAAGAGGCCGTCCTGATACGGGCCTTGACAGGAGAATAGCTTATGTCACGGAGAAAAGGAGCGGAGAAGCGGGGGATTGAGCCCGATCCGCGGTACGGTAATATACTGGTGGCCAAATTTACCAATGGTTTGATGCAGCGCGGCAAGAAGAGTCTGGCGCGCCGTATCTTCTACGATGCGATGGACATCGTCAATTCGCGCATGCCCGACGAGGAGCCGCTGGCCATTTTCGAGCAGGCCATGGAAAACGTTCGGCCGCGGGTCGAAGTCAAATCGCGCCGGGTGGGTGGCGCGACGTATCAGGTGCCGATGGAAGTGCGCCAGACACGGCGCAATGCACTGGCAATCCGCTGGATTATCAATTTTGCCGAGGCCAGGTCCGGCAAGACCATGTCCGACAAACTGGCTGCCGAGCTGCTTGACGCTTATAACGAGCGGGGCGCCGCCGTCAAGAAGAAGGACGATACGCATCGCATGGCCGAGGCAAATAAGGCTTTCGCCCATTATCGCTGGTAGATTCAAGGAGCGTTCGTTGCGCGTGTCAGGAGCTGGAGTCAGCCAAAGAGATCAACTGAGGTTCGATGATGTCAGCTCAGAAAGAGTTACTGACCGTGCGCAATATCGGCATCATGGCCCACATCGATGCCGGCAAGACGACGACGACCGAGCGGATACTCTACTATACCGGTCGGTCGTATAAGATGGGCGAAGTCCATGACGGCAATGCCGTCATGGACTGGATGGAACAGGAGCAGGAGCGCGGCATTACCATCACCGCCGCGGCAACGACCTGCCTCTGGAAAGAGCACAAGATAAATATTATCGACACGCCGGGGCATGTCGATTTCACCGTCGAGGTGGAACGCAGTCTCCGGGTGCTCGATGGCGTCATCGCCGTTTTTTGCGCCGTCGGCGGGGTGGAACCGCAATCGGAAACCGTCTGGCGCCAGGCTGATAAATACGCCATCCCCCGGTTGGCCTTCGTCAACAAAATGGACAGGGTCGGGGCCAATTTTGATAGATGTCTGCGGATGATGACCAAGCGGCTCGGGACCAACCCGTTGCCCCTGCAGCTGCCGGTCGGAAATGAAGCTGATTTCACCGGGGTCATCGACCTGATCGAAGAGAAGATGCTCACCTTCAGTGAGCAGACGCTCGGGCAGGAAGTGGTTGAGTCAACCATTCCTGACCACTACAGAGAAGCATTCACGGCCGCACGAATGGCACTCCTCGAGAAGTTGGCCGACTTCGATGAGGGGGTCATGGAAAATTATCTTGAAGACAAACCGGTTTCGGTTGACGAGATCTACCGTGCTGTGAGAAAGGCCACGCTGGCACTGCATGTTGTGCCGGTTCTCTGCGGCAGCGCCTTTAAAAATAAAGGTATTCAGCCGCTGTTGAACGCGGTGGTCAATTATCTCCCGTCACCGGTGGATATTCCGACGGTCGACGGCCTTGATCGAAACGGTGATCCGGTGCAGCGCAACACCGGAGTGCAGGAGAAATTCTGCGGCCTGGTATTCAAGCTGATGAGTGATTTGTTTGTCGAGAACCTCGCCTTTATCAGGGTATATGCGGGCAGTCTCAAGCTTGGAGAAAAAGTTTTCAACCCGGTCCAGAAGAAGCAGGAAAAGATCTCGAAACTTCTGAAGCTGCACGCCAATAAGCGAGAAGAAGTCAAGGAGATCAAGGCCGGAGATATCGGCGCCATCGTCGGGCTGAAGTTTACGACGACCGGTGACACGCTGTGCGGCACCGGAGATTTTGTGGTCCTTGAACGAATGGAGTTTCCCGAACCGGTTATCGGGGTGGCGATCGAGCCGCGCAGTAAGGCTGAAGAGATCAAGCTCAAAGAAACGCTTGACAAGATCGCCCTTGAAGATCCGTCGTTTACGGTCGGGACCAATGCGGAGACGGGGCAGACGATCATTTCCGGTATGGGCGAACTCCATCTTGAGATCATCACCGATCGGCTGCTCAATGAATTCAAGGTATCGGCCAAAGTCGGCACGCCTCAGGTTGCCTACAAGGAAACGATCGACACCGCGGCCGAAGCTGAAGGACGATTCGAGCAGATGACCGGCACTGCCCAATACGGGCATGTGATCCTGCGGCTCGAGCCCCTGGAACGAGGCAGCGGTTTTGTCTTTAGCTCCGAGGTCGATGAGAAAACGGTGCCGAAGATATACCTGGCCGCGGTCGAGAGGGGCGTCAAAGACACGCTCGATTCCGGTCCCCTGGTCGGCTATCCGCTCACCGATGTCAAGGTCAGGCTGATCGGCGGATCGTATGATGAAGACGGCTCAACAGAGATGGCATTCGGCGTCGCCGCTTCGATGGCACTGCGTAAAGCCGCGGGACAAGCGCACCCCCATCTGCTGGAACCGATCATGGATCTCGAGGTGGTCACTCCGGAAGATTATGTCGGCGAGGTGATTGCCGATGTCAATACCAAGCGCGGCAAGATCACCGGGATTGAGGCGGAAACCGACCGGCAGATCGTCCGGGCCCATGTGCCGCTGGCCGAGATGTTCGGTTATTCGACATCGCTCAGGTCGGCCACCCAGGGACGGGCACATTTCAGTATGCAGTTTTTGAAATACGACCTGGTACCGGGCAACAAGGCAGAGGCAATTATCAAGAAAATCAGAGGAATATAGAATCACCAGCATATTGAGGGAAGACCATGTCAAAAGAGAAATTTGAACGAACAAAGCCTCACGTCAACGTAGGGACGATCGGGCATATCGATCACGGCAAGACGACATTGACGGCA
>CAYSSK010000088.1:0-16095 GCA_964433645.1 uncultured Desulfofustis sp. | reverse complement strand
CGACCAAAATCGACCGGACAGGCGGGCAGCGCCGGTTGGCCCGTGTCTTCGCCGGCATCGGCGGGAAAGTCTTCGAGAACCGGCCCGGAGGCTCGTTCGAAGAGGTCCAGGGCGTGGTGCAGGACCTGGAGCTGGAAGGCCGGGTCGCCGGGCCGGCCGAATGGCCGCCCCAGCGGAAAACTGACCCACAGGGCGCGGGGCGGTTTGATGGTTTCGGTGTGTTCGCGAATCAGACTGATCTGAGTGGTGGCGATTCCTTCCTCTTCCAGGTAGTGGGCCAGCCCGCCGACGGCGCGCGTACAATTCGGTCAGACCGGAACGAGTACGACCGCATCGACCGCATCACCTTTCAAGAGCCTGGCTACAGCCCGGGCGCTTGTTTCCATGCGGCCGGGATCGGTGGCGCCCATGAAACTATAGTGGTAATCGGCAACGGAACCGATGGTTCCGGCGTCGGCCAGTTCCCTGAGCCGGTCCAGCGGCAGGACCATGTTGCTGTCCATCTGAAAGCCGGTCCGGTCGAAATTGGTCGAGATATGGCTCATCACCAGTTCGTCGGTGCCGGCCGCAGCGGGAATGATGCGATAGCCGCCATCCCCGATACCAAACGGCGCATCGCCGCGGCGCTGGAGTCCGGCGGTGGAGACAATGGCGATGCGGGCCTGATGCAGCTTCGGCGGTCTGATGAACGGGGTGGACGCAAATGTCGGGCAGGGCAGATCGCGCAGGTGTTGCCGTTCCTCAGGCTCGTAGTCGCTCAGGCGGACCATGATTGTCTCCTTTCCTTACATGTTGCGGCGGTATTGTCCGCCGACTTCGTAGAGGGCGCCGGTGATCTGGCCGAGACTGCAGGATCTGACAGTGTGCATCAATTCGGCGAACAGGTTGCCGCCCCTCAACGCCACCTGCTGGAGGCGATCGAGGGCCTGCGGCGCCTCGTCCCGATGGCGCTGGTGAAATGCCGCGAGCCGGCGCAGCTGCTCCTGCTTGTCACCATCGGAGGCCCGGGACAACTCGAGCGTGGCGTTGCTCTGGTCGAAATCGGCATCGGGATTGCGGAAGGTGTTGACACCGATGATCGGGTAGTCGCCGGCATGCTTGAGGCGCTCATAATACATCGACTCCTCCTGGATCCGGCTGCGCTGATAACCCGTCTCCATGGCCCCGAGCACGCCGCCCCGTTCGGTGATCCGATCGAATTCGGCAAGCACCGCTTCCTCGACCAGATCGGTGAGATCCTCGATGATGAAGCTGCCCTGGTTCATATTCTCATTCTTGGCCAGCCCCCACTCCCGGTTGATGATCAATTGGATGGCCAGTGCCCGGCGCACCGACTCCCGGCTCGGGGTAGTGATCGCTTCGTCGAAGGCGTTGGTGTGCAGGCTGTTGCAATTGTCGTAGATGGCGCAGAGTGCCTGCAAGGTGGTGCGGATATCGTTGAACTGGATTTCCTGGCTGTGCAGGGAGCGGCCCGAGGTCTGGATATGGTACTTGAGTCGTTGCGAGCCGCCGCTCGCTCCGTATTTTTCGCGCATTGCCACCGCCCAGATGCGCCGGGCCACCCGGCCGATGACCGTGTATTCCGGATCCATGCCGTTGGAGAAGAAAAACGAGAGGTTCGGGGCGATCTGGTCGATGTGCATGCCCCGAGCCAGATAATACTCGACATAGGTAAAGCCGTTGGACAGGGTCAGGGCCAGCTGGGTGATCGGATTGGCGCCGGCCTCGGCGATATGGTAGCCGGACACGGAGACGGAATAGAAGTTGCGGACCTTGTTTTCGATAAAGAATTCCTGGATATCGCCCATCATCTTCAGCGCGAATTCGATCGAGAAGATGCAGGTATTCTGCCCCTGGTCCTCTTTCAGGATGTCGGCCTGCACGGTGCCCCGAACGGTGCCCAGGACATCGGTGCGGAGCTGTCCGTTTTCAGATTCGTCAGGCTCGCGCCCCTGCGTTCTCCGAAAGGCATCGAGTTGCTGGTCGATGGCGGTGTTCATGAACATTGCCAGGATGATCGGCGCCGGACCGTTGATGGTCATCGACACCGACGTGGTCGGGCTGCACAGGTCGAATCCGTCATAGAGCAGTTTGACGTCATCCAGCGTGCAGATGCTGACCCCGGCCGTGCCGATCTTGCCGTAGATATCGGGTCGTTCGGCGGGATCCCAGCCGTACAGAGTGACCGAGTCGAAGGCGGTGGACAGTCGCTTGGCCTCGTAGTTTTCCGATAATAACTTGAAGCGCCGGTTGGTCTGGGCCGGGCCGCCCTCGCCGGCGAACATCCGGGTCGGGTCTTCGGCGACCCGCTTGAGCGGAAAGACTCCGCCCGTATACGGAAAATAGCCCGGCAGGTGTTCCGTGCGCAGCCAGCGGTAGATGTCGCCGGGGTCCTGAAAGCGGGGCAGGGAGATTTTCGGGATGCGCGAGTGGCAGAGCGACGTGGTGAACAGCGGCACCCGGACCTCTTTGCCACGGACCGTGTAGACCAGCTCGTCGCCGGTATAGTCGGCCCTGATCTGCTGCCAGGCGGCGAGCAGCTCTTCGGTTTCCTTGTCGATGACACCGGCGAGCTCATCGATTCTGCGTTGCAGCAGTTCAATGGCCGCTGTGGCGGCTCCGTCGTCGCTGGTCGCGGTGAGCAGTTCATCGCTGCACCGCAGGTGGTGGCGCCGGCGGACCGCTTCGGCCTGCTCGCCGGTGCGGCGATGGTAGGTGCGCACGCAATCGACGATTTCCGACAGATAACGGATTCGTTCCGGCGGGATGACGATGGCTTTTGACGAGGACACCTTGCCGGCCGGTTTCGGCAGCGATGCGCTAAAGCGGCGGCCGGTTTTGTCGGCCACCTGCTCGATGATGCCGTGGTACAGGGCGGTGACCCCGTCGTCGTTGAACTTGGAGGCGATGGTACCGTAGACCGGAAATTCGTCCGGGTTGGTGGAGAAGGCCTGACGGTTGCGCTGCACCTGCTTGCGGATATCGCGGATCGCGTCGTCGCTGCCCTTTTTCTCGAATTTGTTGACGACGATAATCTCGGCGTAATCGAGCATGTCGATTTTTTCCAGCTGCGACGGGGCTCCATAATCGCTGGTCATCACGTAGATGGACAGGTCGGCCAGATCGATGATCCGGGAGTCGCCCTGGCCGATGCCGGCGGTTTCGGCGATGATCAGGTCGAAACCGGCCGCCTTGACGGCCATTACCGCTTCCGGCAGGGCTTCCGAGACTTCATGGGCCGAGTCCCTGGTTGCCAGACTGCGCATATAGACCCGGTCCGAGTTGGCGATGGCGTTCATCCGGATGCGATCGCCGAGCAGCGCCCCGCCGGTCTTGCGACGCGACGGGTCGCAGCAGATCACCCCGATGCGGATGTCTTTGCTGTCATGGAGAAAACGAACGATAATCTCGTCGGTCAGCGATGATTTGCCGGCCCCGCCGGTGCCGGTGATGCCGATCACCGGCGGGTTGTGCCGGTCGGCGAGCGGTTTGACCTGCCCGGTCAGGTGGGCCAGGACTTCGGGGTTTTCGGCTTTGGCCAGCTGCAGAGCGGTGATATAGGCGGCGAGTAGCCGCTTGTCGTCGTAGTGGAGGAGTTCGGGATGCAGCTCGTGAAAATCAAGCGTGGAAAAATCCATCAGCTCGATCATGTGATTGGCCATGCCCTGCAGGCCCATGGTAGAGCCGTCTTCCGGCGAGTAGATCTTGGTGACGCCGTAGGCCTCGAGCTGTTTGATCTCGTCGGCAACGATGACGCCGCCGCCGCCGCCGAACACCTTGATGTGCGCGGCACCCTTTTCCCGGAGCAGATCGATCATGTAGGTAAACGATTCCATGTGCCCACCCTGGTAACTGGACATCGCGATACCCTGGGCGTCTTCGTCGATGGCCGTGTCGACCAGTTCCTGGACCGAGCGGTTGTGGGCCAGGTGGATGACTTCGATCCCTGAATCCTGGAGGATGCGGCGCATGATGTTGGTCGACGCGTCATGGCCGTCGAACAGCGATGTGGCGGTGATGACCCGGATGTGGTGGCGGGGTTTGTAAACAGTGATCGGTGCGTTCATGTCGGCTTCCTTTCTGGCGGCGGATAGTGGTGCCCGCCATGGGGCGGGCGGCTCCGGACATGTCGTTTGACGGCCGGGAGATTCAAGGCGCCGAGCCGAAACGGGATGAACATCCGATCTTCCCGGACCGGGGTGAAACGAGCGGGAGGGAGAACGGCGATTGTCAGCCCTTGGTCTCGACCAGGAACCTCATGATGAAATCGGTCTGCTGCTCAATATACTGCTCGATGGTGAAGTTCTTGGCGAAATACCATCGTCTGAAGGCCCAGGTATGACCGAGCACGGAGATATTGTGGCCCATCAGGTTGATGGTGTCGTCATCCAGTTCCGGAAGCATTCCCCTGTTTTTCAGCTCCCGCAAGGCCTTGATAAAAATTTCGGTGATCCGCAGCTCCGCTTCCAGCACCTTGGCCTGCCATTTCGGCGGCAGGATATGGGTGGCCTGGTACATCAGCAGGATGTGATCGCTCATCTGATTGCAGACCAGAAAATATTCACGAACGACCTCGGCCAGGGCGGCCTTGCCGACCAGGGGCCGGCCGAGCGCCTCCTTGACACCCTTTTCCACTTCTGCATGGATGGCGGTGCAGACCAGATAGAGGACATCGTCCTTGGTCGAGATGTACTCGTACATGGAACCGATGGACAGGCCGGTGGCTTTGGCCAGGGCCCTGGTCGTGGTCTTGTGATAGCCGCGTTCGATGAACAGCGGCACCGCCGCATCGACGATCTGGTGACGGCGCTGTTTGACCAGTTCCTTGTTCTTGATCTGGGTGGCGACTTCTCTGGTGTCTGTGGTGAGCATCGGTCGTGTCTCTTCAATAGGGGTGGCGTCATATACTCTGTCGATTCGTTATGGTCCCGCTATCGATAAACCTAGCTAACTTGGTGGCAGAACAAAAGGGAAATTGCAGCAGGGCGGCATCGCCGCTCCTTTTTTCCTGCCTCTCGATGCCCAGATACCTGCCGGTCAGTCCCGGAGTAGTGCCGTGCCGATGACCAGTCGCTGGATTTCACTCGTTCCCTCGTAGATCTCGGTGATCTTGGCATCGCGCATCATCCGCTCCACCGGAAATTCCCGGGTATAACCATAGCCGCCAAAGACCTGAACGGCCTGGGTGGTTACCTTCATCGCCGTTTCACTGGCCATCAGCTTGGCCATTGCCGAGGCCTGCGAATAGGACAGGCCGGCACTGACCCGATAGGCCGCCTGGTAAACGAGCAGCCGGGCCGCTTCGGTCTGGGTGGCCATGTCGGCCAGTTGGAACAAAACGCCCTGGAAAGAGCCGATCGGGCTGCCGAACTGGCTGCGCTCCCGGGCATAGGCGACGCTCTGGTCGAGTGCTCCCTGGGCGAGGCCGAGGGCTTGGGCGGCTATGCCGATGCGACCGCCGTCCAGGGTCTTCATGGCTACCCGGAACCCTTCTCCCTCGGCGCCGAGCAGGTTGTCCGCCGGCACCAGACAGTCGGTGAAGACCAGTTCCACGGTCGGCGACGAGCGAATGCCCATCTTTTTTTCTTTTTTGCCGAAGCTAAAGCCCGGAGTCCCCTTTTCGACGACAAAGGCGCTGATGCCGTGGTGCTTTTTCGCATCCCTGTCGGTCCGGGCCAACACCACGTAAGTGTCGGCATCGCCGGCGTTGGTGATGAAGATTTTGGTGCCGTTGAGCAGCCAGCCGTCGTCGGTCTTTACCGCGGTGGTCCTGGTGCTGCCGGCGTCGGAGCCGGCTGCCGGTTCGGTCAGGCCGAACGCGCCCAGTTTCTCGCCCCGGGCCAGCGGCGCGAGAAAACGGTGCTTCTGCTCCTCGGTGCCGAACAGGAAGATCGGGTTGGCGCAGAGCGAGATGTGGGCCGACAGGGTGACGCCGGTGGAAGCGCAGACCCTGGAGAGTTCCTCGACGGCGATGGCGTAGCTGATATAGTCGGCTCCGCCGCCGTCGTATTGTTCGGGGAAAATGATGCCGGTCAACCCGAGTTCGGCGAGTTTGTCGAACATCAACGACCGATCGAACCGCTCCTGCTCGTCGCGTTCGGAGGCGGACGGGGCGATCTCCGCGACGGCAAAGTCCCGTACCGTATCACGAATCAGCCGTTGCTCTTCGTTTAATTCAAAAATCATGATTCATGCTCCGGGCTCATCTGGCGGCGGCCGGGCGAAGAGCTGCGGTCAGCGTCCGGCCTACCGGTTTCATTCTTTTTTCGAAGACAGTTCGGGAAAATCCCAATAAAAGTATTCCTGCGCCGGAGATTGGCCACTCTGCTGCTGCCGCTCGATCTCAATCTCGCGCAATTCGACGCGCCTGATCTTGCCGCTCAGGGTCTTCGGCACCTCGGTGACGAATTCTATAATCCGCGGGATCTTGAATTTGGCCAGGATATCGATGGAGTGCCGGAACATGTCCAGGGCCAGTTCCCGCGACGGTTGCTGCCCCTGCTTGAGGATCACGAAGGCCTTGACCAGCTGGTGCCGCTTTTCGTCCGGGACACCGACCACGGCGGTCTCGGCGACGGCCTGATGTTCCATCAGGGCGCTTTCCACTTCAAACGGGCCGACCCGGTAGTCCGAGGATTTGATTACGTCGTCGCTGCGGCCGACAAACCACCAATAACCGTCCTGGTCGATACTGGCCCGATCGCCGGTATAATAGTAGTTGTCGATAAAAACGCCGGCCATTTTTTCCGGATTGCCGATATACTCGGTGAACAGGCCGATGGCCCGCCACCGGTCGAGGCGAACGACGATATGGCCCGGTTCGTCGGGGGAGGTGATCTGTTTGCCTTCATCATCGACCAGGATGACGTCGTACATGAAGGACGGCCGGCCGAACGACCCCTTGCGCATCTTGCCGCTCATCCACGGGGCGTTGCCGATCATTGCCGTCGATTCGGTCTGGCCGTAGAAATCCCTGATCTCGGTGCCGGTCATCTTCTGCCAGCGAGTGATGACTTCCGGGTTGAGCGGTTCGCCGGCACCGATGGACTGGCGCAGATGCGAGAAATCAAAACCGGATGTGTCGAGATTGATGAAGGCTCGCCAGGCCGTTGGCGGTGCACAGAAGACCGAGACCTGGTGGGCGGTCAGACACTCCATGTAGGCCATGCCGTCGAGGGCGGTAAAAGAGAATGCGGTGGCGGTGGCCCCGACATTGAGGGGCGCGAAAAATGAGCTCCAGGCCCACTTGGCCCAGCCGGGAGCGCCGAGATTGTGATGGATATCATCGGTCCGAAGGCCCGCCATCACCGAGGTGGACAGGTGGCCGACCGGATAGGACACCGCCGTATGTCCGACCCGTTTTGGCAGGCCGGTGGTGCCGGAGGTGAAAAAACAAAAGAGAAGATCATCTGATTTGGTTTTGGCGCTGGCGGCTTCCGGTGATTCCGTGGCCAGTTCATCGTAGCTGACCCAGCCCGCCGTGCTTCCCAGGACGATTTTAATCTTTGGTTTCGAGCCGGTCTGCTCGAGTGCTTCGTCGATCATTTCGGTAAACGCTTCCGCGGCGATTATGCAATCGGGAGGATAGGCGCGGAAGCGGAATTCCATTTCTCTCAGGGTCATCGTTGTTGCCGTCGGCACGTTGACAATGCCGCCCTTGACGCAGGCATAGGTGGAAAACCAGGTTTCCGGAGCGATCGGTATCATCATGTAGAGGTTGTCGCCTTTGTCCACCCCGGCGCTGCGCAGACGGTTGAGGCAGCGATTGCCGTTGGCACCAAATTCGCGATAGGTGAACCGCCTGACGTCCTTGCTGTGAATGTCCGTCCAGATCAAGGCCGTCTTGTCGCCGCGCTCCGCGACATGCAGGTCTTCGAAGATCTCTTGGGCCCAATTGAAATATTCGGGCATCTCCATCGCGTTGAGTTTTTCGAAAAAGGCTTTGGCAGCAGCCTCTTTTGGGGCGCTGTCCTCCATCTGGTTCAGGTCCATCACTTCCTGGTACAGCGTTTTCATACCCATAATACCTCCGCACCGTGTAGGTTTTCTATGAGTTGTGTGGCCATAAGCATGGGACAGTCCCGCGACCGATCACTACCGAGCGCTCGATCGGATCTTATATGATAATAAACGATGCTGTTTGTCAAAGACTATTTTGATTCAAGCACGCTTTCTGGCGACGAATCTCAACCAACGGCGGGATACATCTCAACCAAGGGCGGGACAGGTTTCGACCTGTCCCGCCCTTGCTTCGCTTGAGGACGAACAGCGACGAAATAACTGCGACGACACACCGCGGGGTGATCCTGGCCGGGAAAAGAGGCTCCTGAAATCGCCGGCGAGAGCCGAGCGAGCTGAACAGGATACTGACCGGCCTCGCCAAGCGGAGTCCGGTCGGAAAGACGATGACGGGAGCCCGGACGAGTTCGCCTGCCGTAATGTTATTGGCCGGTCCGCAGTTTTTCCCAATATTTCTGATAGATGGGCAGTGCCTCGCCGACATCGGTCTGGAATTCGCCGTTTTCCACGATCCGGGCGGCAGGGAAGATAACCGGACTGCTGCGGACCTCTTCGTCCAGCAGCGGTATGGCCCCGAGTACCGGCGTGGCGTAGCCGTTTTCCTCGACGCAGATTTTCGCGATTTCAGCACGGAGCATGAAGTCGATGAAGGCGTGCGCGTTCTCGACGTTTCGTGCTCCCTTTGGGATCACGAAACTGTCGACCCAGAAGGCCGCGCCTTCCTGCGGGTAAATATACTCGATGGCCGGGTTTTCCTGTTGGGCCATCCAGGCTTCGCCGTTCCAGATCATGCCGATGCTCACTTCGCCGGCCAGGTAGGGAAGGCGCGGCGAATCACTGTTGAAGAGCAGGACGTTGGGCATCAGCTCGCGGAGCAATTGATAGGCCTGTTCGATCTGCTCAGGATCCCGGCTGTTGCTCGGATACCCCTTGATCTTCAGGGCCATGTGAAAGACTTCGCGCATATCGTCCTGCAGCAGCAGGCGCCCCCTGAACTCTGGCTTCCAGAGATCCTGCCAGGAGTTGACGGTCTCCGGCAGGATTTCGTCGCTGTTGACCGCGATACCGGTCGAGCCCCACATATACGGGATCGAATAGATATTGCCCGGGTCGAACGGTTGATCCATGAGGTTCGGGTCGAGATCGCTCCGATGCGGGAGCAGTTCGTGATCGAGCGGCAGCAGCATCTCTTCCCGGCTCATCTTGTTGACGTAATAAGTGGACGGCACCACCAGGTCGTAACCGTCGTCGTCAACCAGTTTCAGTTTGGCGTACATGGTCTCGTTGCTGTCATAGGTGGTGTAGATGACCTCGATGCCGGTTTGGGCGGTGAACTGCTGGAGGACCGAATCGGGGATATATTCGGTCCAGTTGTAGACGTACACCTTCTCCGTGGCGGACGCCGGGGCGGCGCAGAGCAGCGCGCAGAGGAAAATCGTCCGGATAGATCGTTTAGGCTCCATGTTCTCGCTCCTTCAATAAAAACTGACTGATGACCACCAAGACCAGGGACAGGGCGACCATCAGCGTTGACAACGCGTTGACCTCCGGTTTGACCCCGACCTTGACCATCGAAAAAATTTTCAGCGGCAGCACGTCGAAAGACGGGCCGGTGACGAATGAACTGACAATAACATCATCGAGAGACAGCGTAAAGGCCAGCAACCAGCTGGCGATCAGGGCGGGGCTGAGCAGCGGCAGCACGATCCGGCCAAGAACCTGGCTTTCCGAGGCGCCGAGATCGCGGGCGGCATCGAGCAGAAACGGGTTGAATCCCTGCAGCCGGGCGGCGATAGTCATCGTCGTAAAGGGGAGACAGAAGGTGATGTGGGCCAGCAGCAGGGACCAGAATCCGAGAGAGACGCCGAGCATCACGAACAGGACCAGCAGCGCGATGGCCAGAATGATGTCCGGGGCCATCATCAGGGTCATCAAGGTGCCCTGCAGGATGCGCCGGCCGGCAAAGCGGTAGAGGTGAAAGCCGATGGCGGCCAGCGCGCCGATCAGCGTCGCCGCCGTCGCCGCCGAAAAGGCAACGGCCAGGGAGTTTTTGGCCGCCTCCATCAGGCCCGCGTTGGCCAGCATGGCCGGGAACCATTGCAGGGTGAAACCGTCCCAGCTCAGGCCGTAGCGATTGGCATTGAAGGAATTGCCGACGAGGACGATGATCGGCAGATAGAGATAGCCGAAAATGAGCGTGAAATAGACCAGTCGCACCAGCCTCATGGTTCATGGCTCCTCAGGGCCAGGTTTCTCATGAACAGCCCGTAGGCTCCGAGCATCAGGGCCATCATGATGATCAGCACGACGCTGGTCGCTGAGCCGAGCGGCCAGTTGCGGGCGTTGAGGAATTGTTGATGGATCAGGTTGCCGACCAGCAGTTGCCGGGCGCCGCCGAGCAGCGAAGCAACGTAGAACAGTCCCATGGTCGGCACGAAAACCATGATGCAGCCGGCCAGCACCCCGGGCAGAGTCAGCGGCCAGACGATGCTGCGGAAGGTGGCCAGAGAGCCGGCCCCGAGATCCCGGGCCGCCTCGACCAGGTGAAAATCGAATTTTTCCATGGTTGCGTAGAGCGGCAGGATCATGAACGGCAGCATCAGGTAGAAGAGGCCGAGTACAACAGCGGTGTCGGTATAGAGCAGCCTGATCGGCGCCTCGATGAAACCGACCTGGAGCAGCAGTTTGTTGAGCAGGCCCTGGGTGCCGAGAACCATGCGAATGGCATAGGTCCTGACCAGGGAATTCGTCCAGAAGGGGATCATCAGCAGGATCAGCACCAACAAGCGGGAGCGCCGGTTAAGACGAACGGTCAGCCAGGCGAAGGGATAGCCGATAACCAGGCAGCAGGCGGTAGTCACCACGGCCAGCCAGACGGAGCGGAGCAATACTCTGAGATAGCCGGGGTCGACCAGCTGCCGATAGGCGTCCAGTGACAGGGACAGCTCGAAAAAGGCCTCCGGATCCTGCCCGAGGAAGCTGGCGACGAGCAGCAGCAGGATCGGCAATACCCCGAAAACAGCAAGCCAGGAGCCGATCAGGATAATGATCAGAGTCCTCGTCCTACTCTTCATCAGGCAAAACAACCTCCCAACCATGGACCCAGGATACCGAGACCTGTTCACCGATACGGTAATCGAAATCGGGGTCGTCCTCGTCGAAGAACTCACAGGCCTTGATCACCGGACCGGCCTCGAGCTCAATGGTCGTGTCCAGCGTGGCGCCGCGATAACTCCGCTCGATGATGGTGCCCGGCAGCTGCACCCTGCCATGTCGAATGTCGTCGGTCAGCCGCAGATCCTCGGGCCGAAGAAGGATCTGCACGCCGCTCCCGGGAGCGAGTTCGCGGCCGGACCGGGCCGGCGTGGTCTGGCCGAACAGCGACAGCGCCAGGTGCTTTTCGTCGAGTCGCTGCTCGACCGTGGCCGGCAGAAGGTTGATATCACCGATGAACCGGGCGACATAGAGACTGTTCGGTTCCTCGTAGACCTCCCGGGGCGTGCCGATCTGGGCGATACGACCGTCGCGCATGACGACGACTCGGTCGGACATGGACAGCGCTTCCTCCTGGTCGTGGGTGACCAGGATAAAGGTGATGTTCAGCTCGCGCTGCAATCGCTTCAATTCGATCTGCATATCCCGCCGCAACCGTGCGTCCAGCGCCGACAACGGTTCGTCGAGCAGCAGGACCCGAGGCCGGTTGATGATTGCCCGGGCGATGGCCACCCGCTGCTGCTGGCCGCCGGAGAGCTGGCCGGGAAAGCGGGCGGAAAAGCTGGATAGTTTGGTTTCGGCGAGGACCGCTCCGACCCGTTCCCGCAACACTCTGCCTTTGATTTTTTGCAGGCGCAGACCAAAGGCGACGTTGTCGTACACCGTCATGTGCGGAAACAGCGCGTAGCTCTGAAAGACCGTATTGACCTGCCGCTTTTCCGGAGGCAGGGGCAGCAGATCATGGCCATCGAGCAGAATCGAACCGCGGTCGGGCGTCTCGAAGCCGGCGATCAGCCGAAGCAGCGTGGTTTTCCCGCAACCGGAAGGGCCGAGCAGAGTGATGAACTCGCCGTGGGCGACGTCGAGCGAGAAGTCGCTGAGCACATTGTGGCTGTCAAAACCTTTGGTCACCCCGCGAATCGATAGAACGAGACTGCTCATGAATCCCTGGTGCTGTGGTTGAGGTCATAAGGTCTGGTCCATACCGGCATGGACATCCTGGAACTTGAGATAATGCGCGTGCGTACCGTCATTTCCCCCCCATACAGCATATCTCGGGCGCCGGTGCAAGGATTATTTCAACCCCGGTTCAGAGCGGGGAAAATGATTGACAAAAGGGGAGGAGCTGGTAAACATCAGCAATAACGACCGAGCGCTTGGTCGGAGGCGCGAATCGGTATTCCCGCCGAGCCGGGACGATTCGGCAGAAGCGCTGCTGGAGGACTGCCGGCGACAGGCGGGCGCGGCATCGTGCCGGGGAAGCGGAACACTATCATATCAGAAGATCGGGTGAACCAATGAATACAGCGGTAATAGTCAGTGCGGTTCGCACGCCGTTGGGCAGTTTTGGCGGGACATTGTCCACCGTCGGGGCGACCGATCTCGGCGCCCATGTGATCAGGGAAGCGATTCGGCGCGCCGGGATCGAGCAGCAAGTGGTGGACGAGTGCATCATGGGGATGGTGTTGCCCTGCGGGTATGGCCAGAACCCTGCAAAACAGGCGGCGATCAAAGCGGGACTGCCTCAGGAAATGGAAGCACTGACGATCAACAAGGTGTGCGGTTCGTCGCTCAAATCAGTCATGCTGGCGGCCCAGGCCATCCAGTGCGGCGACGCCGACGTGGTCGTGGCCGGCGGCATGGAGAACATGAGCATGGCACCATACTATCTGGAAAAGGCCCGTTGGGGGCAGCGGATGGGCCACGGCACCCTGAAAGATCATATGATCAACGACGGACTCTGGGACGTGGTCAACGATTTCCATATGGGCATGTCCAACGAGTTCATCAGTGAAAAGTGGCAGGTGACCCGTGAAGACCAGGATCGTTTTGCCGAACAGTCGTACGGCCGTGCCCTGCAGGCCATCGGCGACGGTCGTTTTGGCGATGAAATCACGCCGGTGCCGGTGCCGCAGCGCAAGGGCCGGGAACCGGTCTGGTTCTCCGTCGATGAGTGCCCGACTGAAACGAGTTTTGCCACCTTGTCGAAGATGCGGCCGGCTTTTAAGGAAGACGGGGTCGGCACGGCCGGCAATGCCTCGATCATCAGCGACGGTGCTGCGGCGCTGGTGCTGATGAGCGAAGCCCGGGCCGCCGGGCTGGGCTGCCAGGTCCTGGCCCGGGTCGGGGCCCAGGCCTCGCACGGTATTGAATTGAAATATATATTGATGGCACCCATTCACGCCATCCCGAAGGCGCTGAAAAAAGAGGGTGTCGCTATCGACCAGGTCGACCTGTTCGAGATCAACGAGGCCTTCAGCGGCGCCTCGACGGCGATCAACCGGGTCTTGACACTCGACCCGCGGAAGGTCAACGTCAACGGCGGCAGTGTTGCGCTGGGCCATCCGATCGGGGCGAGCGGTGCCCGGGTATTGACCACGCTGCTGCACGAAATGATCCGGCGTGGCGCCAGGCGGGGCGTTGCCTCCCTGTGCCTGGGCGGCGGCGAGGCCGTCGCTCTGGTGGTCAATCGCTGATCGGGGAGCATCCGGGGTTGCGGCCGGCCGGGCCGGTTCATGACATCCGGAAGCACGAGGTCCGGGTGGTCCGAACATGGTTCCAAGGTGTTGTCAATCGGTGGTCCGGTCGCAGGCGGCCGGTCGAGGAGGACGGATGGAGATCAAGTCATTGGGCGTCGTCGGTTCCGGTCAGATGGGCAGCGGCATCGCCCAGGTCGCCGCGGTAAGCGGACTCGACGTGGTGATGAGCGATGTCAGCAGCGACTGCACGGCCAGGGGCCTGCGGTCCATCGAAAATAATCTGCAGCGCAGCGTCGACAAGGGTAAGCTTGACCAGGAAAGCTGCCGGACGATCCGTGGCCGGATCAGCACCACCACCCGCCTGGCCGACCTGGCCGGTGTCGATTATGTGGTCGAGGCGGCGGTCGAGATGGAGGAGCTCAAATTCGGCATCTTTCGTGAACTCGACTCGGTTTGCCCGGACCACGTGATCCTGGCCACCAATACCTCGTCGATCCCGATCGGCCGCATCGGCGCCCAGACCAAGCGGCCGGAAAAAGTGATCGGTATGCACTTCATGAACCCGGTGCCGGTGATGAAGCTGGTCGAGGTTATCAGGGGGCTGCGCACCTCCGAGGAAACATTCGAGTTGACCTGGCGTCTGAGTGAGCGATTCGGCAAAACACCGGCCGAGGCCGGAGATTATCCGGGGTTTCTGGCCAACCGGATTTTGATGCCGATGATCAATGAAGCGGTCTTCTGTCTCTACCAGGGGGTCGGCAAACCGGAAGATATCGACACGGTGATGAAGCTCGGCATGAACCACCCGATGGGGCCGCTGGCCCTGGCCGATCTGATCGGGCTCGACACCTGTCTGGCGATCATGGAAACCCTCCATGACGGGTTCAAGGATTCGAAATATCGTCCCTGTCCGCTCTTGCGAAAATATGTCGAGGCCGGTTGGCTCGGCCGCAAGAGCGGCCGCGGCTTTTACCGGTATTGACCGGATAGCGGCACCAAATCGCGAACCGCGAGGGAGCAATGGAACAACGTTTTGACGGTATCGTGCCGGCCGCCGAACTGGGCGAGCGGGTCACCAAGCTGCAGCGGGCCATGGAGGGCCGGGTCGACGGAGCCCTGATCATCCAGAAGACCGATCTCTTCTACTTCGCCTCGACCGCTCAGCAGGGGTGGTTCTACGTGCCGGCGAGCGGGCCGCCGCTGCTGCTGATCTTCAAGGACTATCAGCGCGCCTGCGCCGAGTCGGCCTGGGAGCCGGTGGTCTCGTTGGCCAGTGCCAAACAGCTGCCGGCGATGCTGACCCACTACGGTTATCCGGTGCCGAAGGTGCTCGGCCTTGAGCTCGATGTGCTGCCGGCCAATCTCTATTTCAGCTATCGGCAGATCTTCGCCGGCGCCGAAATCGTCGATATCGCCCATGATATCCGGCTGATCCGGGCGGTGAAATCACCCTATGAAGTGGAGATGATCAGGCGCGCAGCGCACTGCTCCGATCAGGTTTTTGCCAAGGTTCCGCAGATCCTGGCTGAAGGGAAACCGGAAGTGGCCGCCGCCGGTGAGTTGGAGGGCTTTGCCCGCAGCCTCGGTCACCAGGGCATCGTCCGGATGCGCCTGTGGGGCGGCGAGCTGTTTTACGGCCACCTGATGTCCGGCGAGGCCGCGGCGGTTCCGAGTTATCTCGCCTCCCCGACCGGCGGCGCCGGGGTCAGTCCGCTGGTCGGCCAGGGGGCGGGACTCAGACCGATCGGCCGGGACGAGCCGATCCTCGTCGATTATGTCTTTGCCCTGAACGGTTATTGTGCCGATCACGCCCGCATCTTCTGTATCGGTCGACTGCCAGGCGAGCTGCTGGCGGCGCATGAGGCGATGCTCGAACTCCAGGAGCGGATGAAGCCGGCGGCCCGTCCCGGGGTGCGGACCGGCGATCTCTACGAGCAGATGATCGCCCGGGCCGATGAGCTGGGCTATCGCGACTGGTTCATGGGGGCTGGCGAGCGGCGGATCCGCTTTACCGGGCACGGTGTCGGTCTGGAGTTGGATGAATATCCCTTTATCGCCAAAGGGCAGACGATGGAACTGGCCGCCGGCATGGTCCTGGCGCTGGAACCCAAAGTGGTCTTCCCGGGCCGGGGGGTGGTCGGCATCGAAAACACCCACCTGGTCGGGGAAGACGGTCTGGAGTCGTTGACCACCAGTGTCGAGACCGTCATCTGTGTCGATGGGTAGCGGAGGACAGTAGATAGCGGGGGACAGTAGTTAGCGGGGGGCAGGTTAAAACCTGTCCCCCCGTAGGAAAAGATATGTCCCGCCGAAGGAAAAGGTTTGTCCCGGCGTTTAGATAAAAATCAGTTTCCCCGGGCTGGCCGGTTCTGCCGGAGGCTGC
>CAYSSK010000087.1:0-16154 GCA_964433645.1 uncultured Desulfofustis sp. | reverse complement strand
TTGCGATTCTTGTCAACACTCTGTATCCTTTTTTTTATATGAAAATCATCTCCCCGGGCTCGCGCTCCGCGGGCTGGCCGGTTCTGCCGGAGGCTGCATCGCGAAGGGCCGGCTGGCCCGGAGAAAATGTGGGCAAAGCGGGCGGGAGCTTGCGACAATGGCTTTTTTCTAGTAAAAATGGTCCCCTGTTCGCACCACGCTTGCAAAGACCGCCTTGAAAAATCACCTTCCCGTTCAACGCAGAGATTGAGGGGAAATGTTATTTTTCAAGATGACTCACCATCATTGCTGCTCTGCCGGCCACTGAGAGAGTTTTACGATGTCCGACATGAAAGATAAACTGGCGGCCTATCACCCCCCGGCTTTAACCATTCCTCCCCACCCTGAATGGCCGGAACTGAGCCCCGAGGACGAACTGAAGATGAAACGCCGCATCGCGGCGTTGCTCCAAAAACAAAACGGTGTATTGGTCGCCCACTATTATACCGATGGGCGCCTCCAGGATCTGGCCGAAGAGACCGGCGGCTGCGTCGCCGATTCCCTGGAGATGGCCCGATTCGGCAACGAACATCCGGCCGATACCCTGGTCGTGGCCGGAGTCCGATTCATGGGGGAGACCGCCAAGATCCTGAGCAACGACAAGCGGGTTCTGATGCCGGATCTCAACGCGACCTGCTCGCTTGACGAAAACTGTCCGATCGAGGACTTCAGTCGTTTCTGCGACAGCTACCCGGAGCACACGGTGGTCGTCTACGCCAACACCAGCGCCGAGGTCAAAGCCCGATCAGACTGGGTGGTCACCTCGGGTATCGCCTTGCCGATCGTCAGGCATCTGGCCGAGCAGGGAAAAAAGATTATCTGGGCCCCGGACCGGTATCTGGGCAGCTACGTCCAGCGGGAAACCGGCGCCGACATGGTTCTCTGGCCAGGCTCCTGCATCGTCCATGAAGAATTCCGCGCGCGCGCCCTGGAGCGGCTCAGGCGCCTTTATCCTGAAGCGGCAACCCTTGTTCATCCGGAATCGCCGGAGGCGGTCATCGCCCAGGCCGATATCGTCGGCTCCACCACCGCCTTGATCAAGGCGGTACCCGCACTGCAAAACGACACCTTCATCGTTGCCACCGACAAAAGAATCTTCAACAAGATGAAACAGCTGGCGCCCGACAAACGGTTCTTGGAAGCACCGACCGAAGGAGAGGGGGCCACCTGCCTGAGTTGCGCCCGCTGCCCGTGGATGGGCATGAACTCGCTGCAGAGCCTGCTCATGGTCCTGGAAACAGGCGCCAACGAGGTAGAGGTGCCGGCAGATCTCGCCGCCCGGGCCCGGATTCCGATTCAACGCATGCTCGATTTCGCCCGGCAGCTCAAAACTCACTGACCATCGCCGGGGGGTATGCTCAGCCCGACTCGATCGATGATCTCGGATGCAACCTGGGCCGCGGACCGACCGGTCACGTCGATGCGCACGTCAGCGACCTCCCGATAGAGCGGCAGACGCTCGTCATAAAGACGCCGCGCTTTTTTCAGGTTCCGCAGCAATGGCCGTTTTTTGATCTTCTGTCTGGCCCGCGGATGGCTTTTCACCGCCGCGACAATCGCCTCAAAGTCGCTGTGCAAATGGACAACCCTGCCGATCCTGCGCACGTCGGCAACTGCCGCAAAGCCGCCACCGGTGGAGACAATCGTCGCGCTGACGCAATCGGCGAGCCACCCGGCCACTCGCCCTTCCAGGGCCCGGAAATATGCCTCGCCGTGGGTTGCAAAGATGTCGGCAACCTTCATCTTCAGCAACGATTCAATCATATCGTCACTATCGACGGCAAATCGACCGGTCCGCCGAGCCAGTTCCCGGGCGGTACGCCCCTTGCCGACGGCCATGAAGCCGATCAATACGATGTTGTCGGTCATAACGCTCCACCTTTTCTCAAGCCATTTTTGTCACCGTCAATCCAGGCACGATAATCGCCGGCCAACGAAGCCCAGGAAAAGCGTTCGGTCAGCGCCCGCCCCTTTTCGGCGCCCAACCTGCGCCCCGCCGACAGCGCCGCTTTCAGATGATCATAAAGCCCGTCATCAGCGTAGAGATAGGGGTCGGCAAAGAGTTCCGGATAGGACAGCCGATTCGGCAAGACCGGCAGACAACCGGCCCGGACCGCCTCGATCACGGCCACTCCGAAGAACTCATGATGGGCGGTGGACACGACGATATCACCTTGCGCCAACATCTCCAGGTAATGCTTCCGCTCCGGCAGGTAGCCAAAGTGAACGAAACGTCCCCCGAGTTCCCGGCGAGCCTGTTCGAAGCAGGGAGGTGCATCACGAAATCGCTGGCCGAGCACACCACAGCGGAAGTCGATCCCGTCCCGGTGCAGGGCTCTCAAAACGGCGAAAAAGTCCTCCGGGTTCTTATCGTGTTCCCAGCGATGATTCCAGATAATCAGCGGCGGCTCCCCGCCCTGAATACTCTCTGATGCCAGCGCATCGATTTCGCCGAAATCGATGCCGGGATAGAGAACCCGGCTCTTTGCCTCGAGAGATGTCAGCTCACGGGACAGATCGATATCGGCGGCTTTGCCCGTATAGAGACGGCTGTGCCGGAAAAAGCCCTGGCTGTTGTAGCGTGAATTGAAAGCAATGCCATCGGCGGCCAGGGCGGTGGTGAAGTTTATCGAGGTGAACTGGTGGTTGGTTGTCTTCGGCAGTCGTCCCGGATACTGAAACTGGTTTTCATGAAAATAGGCAAGAAACCGGCAGCCCGGCCGCCAACCGGGCAGGCCGACGACCAGGGCCTTGAATACCGCCAGATCGGTGAACGTCGATGCCAGCACCACCTCAAAGGCCCGCTCCCGCGGCGCCAATTCCCTGATCTTGGCACCAAACCAGGGTGCGGAGAGTTGCATGCGCATTTTCCATTTTCGAGCCGGCAGACTGAGCAGGGTAACCTGATCCCCCAGACAGGTCGTCAGGCCGTCGACAAAAAAACGATGGGAGCCGCCGTAATATGGCTCAAGAAGAAGGATCTTTTTTTCGGGCATGTCTTCGGTGTGCCGCCCGCAGTCGTTTGGCGAACGGCACGGCCGGGGTAATCGCATAGCCGCAGCCGGGCGGCAGGATTCCGCCGCAGAGCACGAGCGAGCTGGTGGGAAATGATTTGCAAATGTCCGGACGGTTGTCGTAATCGCCGCACCGGCCGTCATCCTGAAGCACGGTACAGTTCAGCTGCAGCAGCCCCTGATCGTCGATACCGCTGACGACGAATCGTCGATACGGCGGATGATCACGCCGAACACGGTAAAATTGTTCCGGCGAGCTCAGCCAGCTGCCGCCGACGCGCAGGTTGATGCGCCGGCAACAAGACCCGCAGCACCGGCAGCCACCGGTACGGACCAACTCCCGCCCGCAGAGCCGCAATAAAAACAGTGTCAAGCCACCGGAGAAAAACTCCTTGCCGACCGACAGCAGCCTGTTCATCACGCCTGGGAAGGCCGGTCCCGGAGCAGCCCGTGCCTCACGATATGATCCCAGAGCAGGTCGGCACTGCGTATCTTTGAGGTATGCGGCAACTCGGTGACGCCCGTTTGGTCGATCAGGATCAACCGATTGGTATCGGTTTCGAAACCGCAACCGGCACTGCCGATATCGTTGACGGCGATCAGGTCGAGTTGTTTCTTCGCCAGTTTTCTGCGCCCCTCTTGCTCGAAGTCGCCGCTTTCGGCGGCAAAGCCGACGAGCAGCTGGCGTCGCCGGTCGCGAATCTTGCCGAGTTCCAGTAAAATATCGGGATTCGGCTCCAGGCGGAGCACCGGCGCACCGTGATCTTTCTTGATCTTGTGCCGATGTTCTTCACTACTGCGAAAATCGGAGACGGCCGCCGCCTTGACGATCACCGATGCTTCCCGGTAGTGGGCCAGCACCGCTTCATGCATCTGCCGTGCCGTCGTCACGTTGACCAGTCGCACCCCGGCCGGCGGGCTCAGATGCGTCGGCCCGCTGATCAGAATTACCTCCGCGCCGCGACGAAAGGCGGCCCGGGCAAGGGCGTAACCCATCTTGCCGGAGGAGCGGTTGCTGAGAAAACGGGCCGGATCATACGATTCGCGCGTCGGCCCGGCAGTCACCAGCACGACGTGACCGGCCAGGTCCTGATCGGCAAGCGTTTGCAGCAGATACTCCTCGACCACGGGCCACTCGGGTAACCGTCCGCTTCCCTGCTCGCCGCAGGCCATCACCCCGCTCTCCGGCTCGATCACCACATAGCCGAACTGCCGCAGGGCAGAGAGATTTTTCCCGGTGGCGGGATGTTCATACATCTTCACATTCATAGCCGGGCAGACGATGACCGGGACCGATGCGGCAAGGATGGTCGTCGACAGCAGATCGTCGGCCATACCGCAGGCCAGCCGGGCGATAGTCTGGGCGGTAGCAGGCGCCACCAGAATACAGTCCGCTTCGCGCGCCAGGCCGATATGTGACATCGAACCGCTCAGTTCATCGGCGAACATGTCGCCATGGACCCGGCGCCCGGATAGAGACGCAAAGGTCAGCGGCGTCACGAATTGTCTGGCCGAGGCGGTCATGATCACCTCAACGAGCGCCTCCTCTTTGCTCAGCGCACTGACCCAACCGGCAACCTTGAAGGCGGCGATACTGCCGGTCACTCCGACGACAATGCGTTTTCCGGCAAAACTGGTGTGCATGACGGCCTCATCGACGAACCGGCCACCCAAGAGCGCTCACGTGCGCGGTGGTGGCTGAAAAGAGCGCGACTCAGTCCCTGGAGCCACCGAAAAAACGCAGCAGCATCAGGAACAGATTGATAAAATCGAGATAGAGAGCCAGCGCGCCCATGATCGAGCCTTTGACGATGGCCTCCTGGCCCTGGCTCATGATCCCCTCCTCGCCCATGCGCTTGATCTTCTGCACGTCGTAGGCCGTGAGTCCCGTGAAGATCAGAACGCCGATCATTGAGGTGACCCAGTAGACCGCCGGACTCTGCAGGAAAATATTGACCACCATGGCGATGATGATACCGATCAGCCCCATGAACAGAAACGACCCCCAGCCGGACAGGTCACGCTTGGTCACCAGCCCGTAAACGGCCATGGCGCCGAACATCCCGGCGGTGATCAGGAAGGTGCCGGCTATGGAGGAGCCGGTATACCTGAGGAACAAGGTCGAGAAAAAGAGGCCGTTGAGCACCGCATAACCGACAAACAGTGCGGAAGCGGTCCCGGCCTGAATTTTATCAATCCGTGCCGACAGGAAAAAAACCAGGCCGATGGTACCGATGGCCAGTACGATGAACAGCGGCGACTGAGAAATGGTTACCGCCAGTCCGGTAGCGGCGGTGGCGTAGGCAACCAGGCCGGTTATCCCAAGTCCCACCGCCATCCAGTTAAAGACCTTGGCAAGAAAGATCGAGGCCGCGTCCTGTCTCACCTGAGAAATGTTGATCGAAGCTGCTTTGCTTTCCATCGGAAACTCCTTTGTATTTATCGTTTATTTTGAAATAGCCCTGTATATCATAGGCATTCTCACGGTCCTGGCAAGCTCGACCGGTTCCGGGACGATGCCGGCCGGCGCCAGGTCTGTTCAATAAGCACCGTTACCGCGAAACATGATGTAGACGGTTCGAATAATGATCCGGATATCGGTCCACAACGAATAGTTGAGAATATACCAGTCATCGAGATCAACCCGCTGCTGATAATCATCGATATCCGAGCGTTTGCTGACCTGCCAGGGACCGGTGATGCCCGGTTTCATCGAGCAATAGCGACCGGCACTCTCCTTGTAGTACTCCTGCAGCTCGCCCCCGACGATCGGTCGGGCACCGACGACGCTCATATCCCCCCTGAGCACGTTGAAAAATTGCGGCAACTCATCGAGGCTGGTCCGGCGCAGCACCCTGCCGATTCTGGTGATCCGGGGATCGTTCTTGAGCTTGAAGGTCTGCCGCCACTGAGCCCGGAGCTGCGGGTCTCTGGCGAGCAACTCCGGCAATTCCCTATCGGCGCCGACCCGCATGGTCCGGAATTTAAGGCAGTCAAACTCCTTGCCGCACGCGGTGATCCGCTGGTGCCGGTAGATGACCGGACCGCGATCTTCGATCTTGATCAATGCCGCGATCACCGCCATCAACGGCAGGGTGGCGATAACGACCAGCAGCGAAAAGATAACATCAAACCCTCGCTTCCATTCGGTATGCGGATTGAAATTGAGAATCAGCATCTTGCCGAGCGACTGCAGTTCGGCATGGTGCAGGCCGTACAGGTAGAGATCCGGCACCAGATAGATGCGGGCGCCGAGTGAACGACACTCGCGCAGGATGGTGAATATCTTCCGCTCGGCCCGCATCGGCAGCGCGATATAGACATAATCGATATCATTTTTAGTCAGATACTCGGAGAGTTTGGAAAGATCTCCGAGTACCGGTTTGCCCATGGCGGTCAACTCCGGTTCCTCGGCAATCTTGTCGTCAAAGAACCCCATGATCTCGATCCCGGCCCAGGGGATGGTTTCCAGCTCCCTGGCCAGGCTGATGCCCAGATCGCCGGCCCCGACGATAACCGCCCGGCGAACGTTCCTGCCCCGTCGCCGATAATAGCGAAGGACCTTGCGGGCGGTCATATGAATGAAGAACAGCAGTACCGGCGTGGTGATCGACCAGATCAAAAAAACGGCGCGGGAATAGGCAATGGAGATTTTGAAGATGAAGAAATAGAACAGCAGCACGCCGATCACCGCCGCCCAGGCCTTGACAACCACATAGAATTCCAGGTACAATTTCCATCCTCGCCAGGAGCGATAGAGTTGAAACGACTGAAAGAAAATCAGGCAGAGGCAGAACGTAATGATCGCCAAACGGGTATAGTAGACACTCCAGGGCACCCGGTACCAGTTCACCAGTACCCAGAGATAGCCGACCACCAGCAGGCAATCCACCAGGTGCAGCAGCCTGGCCATCAAGGAACTCTGCTCGCGCAGGTTGGTTGAAATCATCTATCGTATCTCTATTACGGTCACAAAGGCCCCGGCGGACCTGTCAGTCGATGGTGCGGCGACTCCACCAATTCCGGTTCAAGCTCAGTCTGGTCGCCATACGGCGCGGCAGCAGGCGGAAGCGGCGCCCCAATTGATAGCCGATCCATTTCAGGGCAACTCTTACCATAAATTCCGCCAGGGCACTATAGCTTCGACTGCTGCCAAGAGAGATAATTCCCGACTTGAGATACCGCGCACCGCGGCCGCCGGTCCCGCCGTACGTTGCCAGCAGCCACTTTTCGGTCTCATGCAACACGCCGATATCGAAATAGCGCCGGAACTCGTCGTCCCTCGCCTGATTATGCGAGTGATAGACCGTGGCATCGGCAGCATAAGCGATCTTGTGGCCGCTCATCAGCAGCCGGCCGGCAACCCAGGTATCTTCGCCGAAGATGAGTCCGGCCGGGAAGAACCCCATATCGGCGAGCGCGCTGCGCCGGTACGCGGCGCAGGAGTTGGAAGCAAAAACCGTTGCCAGTCCCAAACGCTCTCGATCACCAAACATTCTGACGGCTGGTTCCGGCGGATAATTGAAGCTTCGCAGATGCGCCGCCAGCTCATCGGCGCCAAAAGACGGCAGCTGCCGGCCGTAGCTCATGGCAATGTCACGCTGCTGGAGCAGCGGTACGACCAGTTTCTCGATCATCGCCCGGTCGGCCGGCAGAACATCCTGGGTAAAATACACCAGCACGTCGCCATGTGTCATCTTCGCTCCGAGACTGCGCGTGGCGCCATGATCGAAATCCTCGGCAGCAATGCGGTGCACGATCGCCCCATATTCTTCGGCAACAACGATGCTATCGTCGTCGGACGCGGAATCGATGACCAGGATCTCATCGGGACACCGTGTTTGAATGCGCAGCGCGGCAAGCAACTCCCGCAGCGTGGCGGCGCCGTTTCTGGTCGGGATGATCACCGAGATCGTCGCCGCTGCTGCTCGACCTGGCTGTTGTCTGTCGACGGTCATGGTCAGCGTACCGGATATCAGACGTCTATCGCCCGGACGAGCAGGTATTTGGCCAGCGCCCAGACGATATACGGGGATCGATGCTTCACGGTCAATCGGATCTCGTTTCGGGCCGCCATGAGTCGCACACCGCGGCTGATCCGGCTGCGGTCCGCAGCCCATCCCCGGCAGTGGAAAACTTCCAGGGCCGGCTCGTACCAGCAGTGCCAGCCGCGTCGGCCGAGCCGGAGACAGAGATCGATGTCCTCCTTGTAGAGGAAAAACTCTTCATCGAAGCTCTTCGGTAATTCCGGTTCCAGCGCCTGCCGGCGGCAAAAGAGAAAGGCCCCGCACAACGCCGGTACCGTCTGGGCGATGCGATAGTTTGCACCGTCGGGTTCCCCTTGGCCACGATCATACCACCTGCCGTACCACCGGCGAAAGATGCCGGTCGAATCGAGGCGACCGGTCGGAGCATCTGAACTGCCGTCGAACCCGGCCAACCGGCCGCCGAGGATGCCGGTCCGCTCTTTTTGATCCATGATCGCCGCGGCCGCGGCAAGAACGGTTGGCGTCATGAAGGCGTCGGGGTTGAGAAAGAGCAGGTAGTCCGTAGCGTGCGGAGCCACCGCGACGCCGAGATTGTTGGCCGCGGCAAAACCGATATTATCGGCATAATGGAGCAGCAAACCATCATCATCTTCGAGTCGCCGAAGGTAGCTGCGCTCGTGCGAACCGCAGTCGACGATGACGACCTGTTCCGGTCGCGCGGTCTGGGCCCGGATTGCCGCCAGGCAACGGCCGAGCACCGCCTGCGAATTGTGCGTGACGATGATTATCGTCACCGGACAGGAAGTGGCGGCAGACAACTCACTCATCAGCAGAATATCCACAGGTAGCAACGCAGGGCCAGGATCCCCTTGCCCTGCTGAGTTCGCCGGGCCATGATCGAGGTAACGACCTGTCGCTCCGACTCGATGATCCGGTCGCCAAGTTCGCGATCGCTCAACCCGGCCACGCCCGCCAGTTCCCTGCGGCGCCGGACCATGGCCGGCAGTTTCCCTACGGACTGACAAAGCCCCTGCAGATAGGCGATGAATTGTCTTTTCTTGATCACGAACAGCAGCCAGAAAAGCTGGTAGACGAGCAGCGCCGGCAGGAACCTGATCAGCAGAGCCGGCGAATAGTTTTTGGCAATAACGAAGATATTGTTTCTGGTGGAAAGGCGCACCACGAAGCTGTTGATCTTGGAACCGGTCGAAGCGCTGCCGATATGATAGACCACGGCCTCGGGCAGATAGCGGCAACGCACCCCCGCCCGGGCCGCTCGCAGATTGATGTCCACGTCTTCGAGGTAGGCAAAGAAATCCTCGTCGAACAGGCCGATCCGCTCAAACACCCTCCGCCGATACAGCGCGGCGCCGGCACAGGCACCGAACACGTCGCGGCTCAGCGCATAGTCCGGCCCGTCGATTTCCATCGTTCCCAGCCGATAGCCAACCCCGCCGCGCAGCACCCCGTCCCCGGCCCCGTCCAGTACCTCGCGTCGATCAAAGGCGCACATTTTCAGGGCGAACATCTCCACGTCATCATGCCCGCGGCAACGATCGAGAAGCGCTTCGAGGCAGCCGGGATGCACTTCGGTATCATTGTTGAGCAGCATGATCCAGGGGTTGCCGCCGGCTGCGATACCGGCGTTGACGGCACCACTGAAGCCCCTGTTCTCCGGCAGCGGGACTACCTCGACCCACGGAAACGCGTCCCGGATAAATGACGCGGAACCGTCGGTGGAACCGTTGTCCACTACGATAACGTGGATACCCTGCTGCCGTTGCAACTGCAGCGACGCCAGACAGGTCGGCAACAGCATTTTACCGTTCCAGTTGGGAATAATGATATCAATCCCTGTCGGCACCTGCGAACTCATGAGTGATCGACGGTGGGCGAAGCGGTGCCGTGGAAGATTTCCCGGATGTAATAGACCGGTTTTTGCTGCGATTCATGATAGGTTCTCGCCTGGAGTTCGGCAATCAACCCGAGGGAGATAAACTGAATACCGATAAAGATGAGTACGACGGCGAGCAGGAGCAGCGGCCGATCGGCCAGCGAAATATCGAAAAACTGCCGCTGGATGGTCATGATCAAGGCCAGCAGAAAGCCAGCTCCGCCGGAAACGACGCCGAGCAACCCGAAGACCTGGATCGGCCGGGTCGCGAAACTGAGCAGGAACTTGACCGTAATCAGGTCGAGCACGACCCGGATCGTCCGGGAGATGCCGTACTTGGTCGTACCGAAGCGGCGCGGCCGGTGGTTGACCTTGATCTCGGTATAGGAAATTCCCATACCGCTGGCAATGGCCGGGATAAAACGATGCATCTCGCCGTAAAGGCGAATATTCTTGATAACCTCCCGGCGAAAGGCCTTCAGGGTGCAACCGTAATCGTGCAGAGAAACCCGGGTTGTCCAGGAGATGATCTTGTTGGCGATGATCGACGGCAGGCGCCGGTTGATGAAGGCGTCCTTGCGGTCGAAACGCCACCCGGTCACGACATCGTACCCCTCCTCTATCTTCTGCAGCAGGCGGGGAATATCGGCAGGATCATTCTGCAGGTCGCCATCCATGGTGATGATCACTTCGCCGGTGGCATAATCGAAGCCGGCCGACATCGCCGCCGTTTGCCCGAAATTGCGGCGAAAAGCGATCACCACCACCCGCTGATCGGCCTGCGCGATAGCCTGCAGCACACTCAGCGTGGTATCGGAACTGCCGTCGTCGATGAAGATTATCTCCCAGGGTCGATCGAGCCGTTCCAGCACATCTTTGGTTTCCTGATAGAGCAGGCTCATATTTTTTTCTTCGTTATATACCGGAATAACGACGGAAATTTTCACACTTGATCCTCCTGCGGAGCGAACCGCGTCATCGCCTTGACTCTCTTGCCCAATCATCGCCTATCACCGCCCTGCCACCTCTTTTTATCGGCTGGAATACGTCGCGGCTGGTGCCAGATATGATACAGGAAGAAAAGGCCCCTGATCAATGAATAACAGACCGCAACCACGACAAAGAGCACCGCCAGGGTCCTCGTTTCGATGTTGCTCATATCGACCTGGGTAAAGAACAACCCCTACCCGAAATCGCGGATGGTGACGCCGTAAATGGAAATCGCCGGCGCCTTCATCAGAGTGATCAGCGGCACGAACGCGCTGAAATAAAAAAGGCAGCTGTGCCCCCAGTGCGCAGGCCATCAAGTACACGGCGGTAATCAGTGAAAGTTGCAACGCCAAGGAAAGCAGCATCACCTGCACCGGCAGTCCGGTGTTCGCCCGATAACAGGCAAACGACAGGAGCAGTTTCCCTGTCAGTCGCTCTATGCCAGCCCGCCTGACAGGAAGGCACCCAGCTGGACACCGCTGTACAGCAGCAGACGCTTTTTCTATTTAGACCCCATGACTGGAAGTCACAACGAACAATAAAAATCGGCGTCGCGGTCGGAAGGGCTGAAGACGGGGGCTACTATACTTCCAGATTTCCCCTTTTTCAACATCCTGTAAAAATTAATTGTTTACCGACAAGAGGCCGACTGATAGGCGTCAGGCCCCTCGCGGCGTTTCGTCAATCGATACACAATTCATAGTGCCGGCACCGCTACGCTTTGCTATAGTGCCGCTGCATCAACCTAACGACTGGACAAAATACCGAGCTGCGACCGGCGACCGGCGACCGGAGCCGCCTCGGTTGGAACGTGAGACCCGCCCCAATAATGAGACGCTCTTTGCGCGTTACGCATTGTTTACAATATCTGGTGCTTCGCACCACCGTCGCCGCGGTGAACATTCTGCCGTTGCCGATCATCAACGGCCTGACTTCGTCACTGGCCTGGCTGGTTTGGGTCTGTTACCCTTTTCGCCTGCCCGTCGTCTACGACAATATCGGCACGGTTTTCCCGGCCCTGTCCCACAACGGCAAACTGGCGCTGGCAAAAAACGCCTATCGCCAGTTTCTCAACGCCGCCGGCCTGATTCTGGTGATTCACCGGAAAAAACTGGCCGCGATGATCGATAACGCCCACGTTTCCGGACTGCATCACCTTGACCAGGCCCTGAGCCGGAATAAAGGGGTTATTCTGACGACCTATCACGGCTGCTGGTTCGAGGCCTATTTTGCCTGGTTCAGCCGGGGCAGCCGGTCGACCAGCCTTATTTATCAGCAGCAGAGCAATCCGTTTTGCGATGACTTCTTTGTCAGACAACGCCAGCGCTACGGGACAAATCTTGAACATATCACCAGTCTGGAGAAGTTGAAGGTCTATGAAAACGCCTTGCGCCGGGGCCGCATCCTGATCATCAGCCTGGATCAGAACTATACCGATAACGGCACGCCGGTTCTGCTCTTCAACACCCCGTTCGCCTGTGCCCGGGGAACCGCTCTGCTGCACTTGAAGACGGGGGCGCCGGTGCTCACCAGCGTCTATTTCGTCAAAGACGGCCGGCTGCACATCGAGTTCGAGCCGGTTACGCTGCCGCCTTATCCGGTGATCGACGACGAGGCCATTGCCGACATCAGCAACCGGGCGATCAGAAACTACGAAAAGACCATCCGCGCCTATCCGGACCAGTGGTTCAGCCTCTTTCATCGCCTCTGGAAAAAAAACGGGTATCCACCCAAAATCAAACGATCTTTATCCGCCATCTTGGCAACGAAACGATAAATATCTCTTTGTTTTAGCCGGTCTGTGGTGTACAACCGTGAGGGAATTATGCTCGCGCCCACCGCATGCACGGAGCGCCGTGTCCGGGAGGCGTTCATCGGTATCCGTGCCGTCAACCATCGCTTAGTCCCTGTTGTATGTCCAATAAAGAAATACTTCTCCGCCTTTTACGTTTCCTGCGCCCCTACCGCGGTAAGCTCATCGTCTCGATGATTGCCATGATGTTCGTGGCGCTGCTCACCGGCGCCCAGACCTATATGGTCAAGGACCTGCTCGACAAGATCTTTATCGAGAAGAACGCCTTCTATCTCTACACGCTGACCATCGCCGTTGTCGTTGTTTTCGGGGTCAAGGGCCTCTTTTATTACACCTACAATTATCTGCTTGAGCAGGTTGGACTCTCGGTGATCATGGATTTTCGCGGCCGGGTGTTTCGTCACATCCACCTGCAGCCGTTGTCCTTTTTCCATAACTACCCGACCGGTACGCTCATTTCCCGGGTCATCGCCGACGTGACATTGATGCAAAACGCGGTATCCAGTTCGCTGGTCGGCATTCTCCGGGATTTCCTGTCGATCATCGTGCTGCTCGGCGTCGTCTTCTACCTCAATTGGCATCTGGCGATTTTTTGTTTCGCCATCCTGCCGTTCGCCGCCTACCCGATAATCATCTTCGGTCGAATCTTCCGCCGTTTGAGCACCAAGGCCCAGGAAGAAACGGCCAACGTGTCCAATGTGCTCTACGAGACCATCACCGGCAACCGAATCGTCAAAGCGTTCAACATGGAGGATCAGGAAAACGAGCGCTTCGGCAACCAGCTCGGCACCCTTTTCCGGGTCACCGTGCAAGATGCCAAATTCCGCTGCCTCCAGCACCCGCTCATGGAGTTCATCGGCGGCGTTGCCCTGTCATTGTTCATCTGGTTCGGAGGTAGACTGGTCATCAACGGTTCAATGACGCCCGGTGAGTTCTTTGCGCTGATGACCTCTTTGATCGTCGCCTACGATCCGGTCAAACGGGTCGGCAAGGTCAACTCGGCAATCCAGCAGGGACTTGCCGCCGCCACCCGGATTTTCGCTATCCTCGATATCAAACCGGAAATCGCCGACCGGCCCGACGCCATCGATCTCCCTGCCTTTCGGCAGGCAATCGAATTTCGCCGCGTTCAGTTCACCTATGGCGATAAGACGCCGGCGCTCAGTGATATCCATCTCACCGTGCCGGCCGGCCAGACCGTGGCTATTGTCGGTCACAGCGGCGGCGGTAAAACGACCCTGACCAATCTTATCCCGCGATTTCTCGACGTCACCTCGGGCACCATCCTTATCGACGGTCATGATATCCGTGACGTTACCATGCATTCGCTGCGCGCCCAGATCGCCATCGTTACCCAGCAGACCATCCTGTTCAACGAAACGGTCAGAAACAATATCGCCTACGGTAATCCCAACGCCACCGACAAAGAGGTGCAGACCGCCGCCGAGGCGGCCCACGCCCTGAGTTTCATCAACGAACTGCCCGATGGTTTTGCCACTATTATCGGTGAAGGGGGGATCCGCCTGTCGGGCGGTCAACGGCAACGGATCTCCATTGCCCGAGCGCTATTGAAAAACGCCCCGATTCTGATCCTCGACGAGGCCACTTCCGCCCTTGACACGGAATCGGAACGTGAGGTGCAGGGTGCTCTGGAGAACCTGATGAAAGACCGGACCACCTTCGTCATCGCCCACCGGCTGTCGACCATCAGAAACGCTCATCGTATCATCGTGATCAAAAACGGCAGGGTCGTCGAGGATGGTACCCACGACTCGCTGCTGGCTCAACATGGCGAATATGAAGTGCTCTACACAATGCAGTTCAGTTGATCCGCCGGATGCTGCCGAGCAGATGAGAGCGCCTCCCCCACCATCATCGGAGCAGCAACCAAAACGGATCGAGCAGGCCGGGGTGTTCCTTGTCTGCCTCGCCTGTTTTTTCACGCCGCTATCAACATCTCTGCTCGGCCTCTTCTCCGTTCTTGCCGCCCTCTGCTGGCTGGCAGCCGGCTCATTTCGCACCCTGCCCCGAGACTGCCACACGCACCCCGCCCTCTTTTTTGCCCTGCTGCTCTTTGGCTTTATGTGCCTGGCAGTGGTCTATTCACCAGCCGAACTGCCCGAGGCGCTCGACGCGCTGAAAAAATACCGGGAATTGCTCCTGCTGCCGATCATCGTGTCTCTTCTGGCCATCTCCAGCCGGGCCAGGAACTCTGCCCAGACCAGTTTCCTTATCGGCTGCATCGTGCTCATGCTCGTTTCCTATGGTATGGCCCTGGGCCTGATCCCCCAGCTCCGTTACGGTCATTCCCTCGTTTTCCACATCACCCACAGCTTTTTCATGGCCGTTCTGGGCTTCTGGGGACTTCATCGGGCCTGTGCCGTACATGGCTCGCGGCGCATTCTCTGGCTGGTAATCTGTTTAGCCGCCACGGTAAACCTGTTCTACATCGCACCCGGCCGCACCGGCATGTTCGTCTTTCTCTTCCTGATGCTGCTCTTCTGCTGGCAACGGCTCAGTATCGTCAAGGCGGTCAGCGGCCTGCTCCTGCTCTGTTTGATAACAACCGCTGTCTATCTCACTTCGGACAATTTTTCCGGACGTGTCAGCGAGGTAATCAACGAGATCAAAACCTATGAACCCGGGAAGTCCCGGACATCCATCGGTCAGCGTTTCGACTGGTGGATGGTGGCCGGACAACTGATCGCGGAGAAACCGCTCTTCGGCCACGGCACCGGATCTTTTCAGGCCGCCCAGCAACACACGGATCGGCAAACGAAGATCACGTTGACCGATAATCCCCATAACGAATTTCTTTTTCTGACCGTACAATTCGGGCTGATCGGCCTGGCCCTGTTCATTACGGTCTGCTGCTGTCAGCTACGTGAAGGAATCCGGCTGCCCCGCGACGAACGCTTTCTGCTGCAGGGGGTCGTCGGCGCGCTGCTGGCCGGCAGCCTGATGAACTCACTGCTGTTCGATTCGCAACAGGGCCATTTTTACCTGTTCATGTCGGCAGCACTGATGGCCGGTCGCCCTCAGGATGAACAGTTCGAGCCACCCACCGTGACGCAACCACACAACGAACGATAAGCCGCTTCACTAGGACTCGCCGGGCTGACCGGTTCTGTCAATAGATACATCGAGGAGGACGTGCAGGCGGAAGACGGATCAAACCTGTTCAGCCGCACCACCCTAATCTACCGTAAATCTGACAACACCACTCTTTTTGAAAAAGAATCAGGAACAGTCTCTAACGACCGCGCCAAGCATTTGATATACTGTCCTGTATGATATCTCGTTCCTTTAATTGTTCCTGCTAAAGGTTTAAACCCCCGCCTTTCAGGCGGGTAGCATTCTGCTAGGAGCCTGTCGGATTTAAACGCACTTGGCGACAAAAAAATAGCATATGAGGC
>CAYSSK010000086.1:0-16960 GCA_964433645.1 uncultured Desulfofustis sp. | reverse complement strand
TTTTGCAATCGCGACAATTGCTGGTATTATCAGGAAAAAGTTGCCGGGAAAGGATGAATCGGCTAGGGTGCGGGTGGTGTGACTCTACTGTTGCGGTGATGGATGAGGCGGTTGACGAGCGTTTTCAGGCCGAAAAAGTGCCAATAAAATCTTGAAAGGATTGTTAAAATGAAAACTATCGAGTCGTTGTCTGTGCGTGAGTCCGAGATGCGAGGTGGGGCCGCAGGAAATACTGTGATCCGGTTTGTCGGCCGCGCCCTGGCCGTCGTGCTGGTGTCTGCCATTGTGTTCGTGTTGTCCGGTTGTGGGGATGTACGCTACACCGATACAACCCGAAAATTCCGGGTTGATCAGGATGACCGGGCCACCGCCAAATATATCCTGCGCCAGGGCAACCGTGCGCTGACGCCGGTGCCGGAGCGCCAGCAGCCCGCCACCACCGAGATGCCGGCGCCGCCGCCGCCGCTGGTGCTCGATGCCAATAATATCCTGTTTGATTTCGACAAAGCGGTCATTAAGACCGAGTTCCTTCCCGAACTCGACGAGTGGGCCGAATATTTCCAGACCAACCCGGCAGCCCGGGCCCAGATCAACGGCCATGCCGACAGCACCGGGCCGGAAACCTACAACCAGAATCTCTCCGAGCGCCGCGCCCAGGCGGTCATCGACTACCTGGTGAAAAAAGGCATCGACCCCGCCCGCCTGAGCTCCGTCGGCTATGGCGAAACGATGCCGGTAGCGCCCAACGACAGCCGCGAAAACCGCCAGAAAAACCGACGCGTCGAACTGAATTATTGAAGAAATGAGGGATCCTCAATGATGGAAAATGGGGACAGACCCCGTTTTTGTGGTGGCATATAGTCTGTACCGGATATTGCTACCGGCCAGCTGCAAAATGAACGCCACTGCAGAGCCTCGTTCTTGCTGGCGATGGCATGGAGTTCGCACACTTTTTCTGCAGACACGACAGATTCGTCACCTTCCCGCCAAAAAAAGGGAAGAGGGTGCGTCAAGCCTCTTCCCTCATTGCCATCTCTACGCCGACCAAGGGTTGATGAGGGCAGGGCTACCGGCCGGGAAATCTTTGATAGTGCGAGTGACCAGGGCAAGGCCATGGGTGAGTGCGGTTGCCGCGAGCAGACAATCGATTACCGGAAGCGGTGTGCCGGCCAGTTCCGTTTGTACTGTAAGGGTTTCCCAAGCGTCTACTACCTGGAAAACCTCCCTTCAATAAAAATGGGGACTAAAAATGGGGACAGTCCCCTTTTTTCATTTTCACCGATCGAATTGCCGGCAAACTCTCTTCTTCGATCACTCTGGCCAGGTAATTCCAAAAATCACGGTTTTCCACGGTTTCTGTAACGATTTTCGGAGGCCGGAATCGTTGCATTTCCCGGATGAATTCGTCCCAGACGTGCTGATGACGTAAAGACTCCTACCTGGTTTTGATGACCTTGATGAAGGCACCGGGAGTCACGGTTCGATCCGCCAGTTTTCGCAGAAAATGGGGACAGTCCCCTTTTTGTACGGGTAAATTGTCCGTACACTCTGGTAGCTCGAGGGAAGGGGTCCTGCTTCGTTAATGCAGCCAAAGCGCGCAGGATGTGGGGATTACGATGTCGCTGGCAATCAAAGTTCAGAGTTTTCTAGGTTCCTTGATTCTGTTATTCAAGATTGCAAAAGGATAAAGTACAAGGTAGCTATAAACGTAAATCAGCATCGCATAGGGAGATGAAAATGATGAATGCACGATTGTATCTGATTAAAATCCAGCTGTCCGATATCGAGCCATTAATATGGCGGCGTTTTGTGGTACCAGCCGGCATCACCCTGGATCGGCTGCACGATGTCATTCAGATTGTCATGGGCTGGGAGGACTGTCACCTGCATATGTTTACCATAGGAAATAAACGGTACACGGAATACCCCGAATCGAAAGATGATGGACTGGAATGCGGCAAATACCGCCTCGGGGAATTGGTCAAACAAAAAGGCCGAACCTTTCGCTATATCTATGATTTTGGTGACGACTGGGAGCACGAGCTTATTCTTGAGGACAGCCGCTATGTAAATCCGGAACTGGGTCTCGAGCCGGTCTGTCTTGAAGGCGAACGATCCTGCCCGCCTGAAGACGTCGGGGGAATTCCCGGATACTTTGAATTTTGCAATGCCGTGAAAGACCCGGCTCACGCAGAGCATGAGAGCTATATGGAATGGTTTGGCGGCGATTATGACAGCGAACGATTTGATGTAGATGTCGTCAACTGGGAGTTGCTGAAGTATCTGCGCTGGACCCGGGACAGGTATCAAGATTGGTAAGGGCTTGCATAACCTGGAAACGAGAGACTGGAGAGACGCTCGAAAATGGACCGAAGCGGCGCAAAAATGCAAAGAAAACAAGGTAACTAAGCAAGATGATGGAACTGCACAGTGATACGATTCAACGTTATGCCGATTCGCCGGTGATCTTCAAGCGGGGGGAAATGTTGCAAAAGCACGGCGCATTCCGTCCCATCGCCGAGCTGTGCGGCAACGGCCGTTTTGTCTACGAAGTTGACGGCAGCTACGGCAATTACCGTACGGAAATCCTGCTCAACGGCGAGATCGCGACGCAGTGCAGCTGCCCATATCCCGGGCGGGGGTGCAAACATGTCGTTGCCATCCTCCTCGATCTGTTTTATCGGCGGGCGGAAACGGCAGGCGATCAACTGGACCTCCAGGAACCGGAAGATGATTTTCTCACCGCCGAGGAGATACGCCAACTGGCAGTGGAGGATCGTCAGAAACGAAGCAGGAGTGAAGAGTTTCAGGTCATGCTCGGCGACATGTTCAAAGGCGATCATCTGCTGACCACCGCCCGGGGCAGGCACTACCAGGTAACCCTCCATGATCCCCTTACCGGCGCCGGCCATTGCTCCTGCCCCGATTTCCATTTCAATCAGCTCTCAACCTGCAAGCACCTGCTCTTCCTGCAAGAATTCGTCAAAGGCGAAAAGCGCTTCAAGCAACGGCTGGACCGGGAAACCTTCCCCTATGTCGATATCTTCTGGGACAGCGGCGCCGGAGCACCGAGGCTCTACCATGAGTTGACCGAGGACCGGCTTGGTCCTGAGCTGGCCGGGCTGCTCACGGACATGTTTGCTGACTCCGGCCTGTTTCGTCATCAAGACATTGCCGAGCTAGCCCCCTATCTGCCACGGATTGAGCGGCATAAGGCAGTCCGCGTGCAGGAGCCGGTTATCAGCCGGCTGTCGAACGCGGTGCTGGCAGACGAATTGCGCCGCGCCGCCGCCGGACCGCAGATTGATGTCACCGCCTGCCTCAAGGTGACGCCCTATGCTTATCAACAAGAAGGTATCAGGTTCGGCCTCTACAAGAAAGCGGTGTTGATCGGCGACGAAATGGGTCTCGGCAAGACCCTGCAGGCCATCGGTCTCAGCATCCTGAAAAAAGAGGTGTTCGGCTTCAAAAAAGTCCTGGTGATCACCCTCAGCTCGCTTAAACAGCAGTGGCAGCGGGAGATCGAGCGCTTTTCCGGTGAGCAGGCCTGCATCGTCGCGGGTCCGGCAAAACAGCGAAAGCGGCTCTACAACCGGACGCCTGACCTCTTCACCATTACCAACTACGAGGCGGTCCTGCGCGATGTGACCATCATCGCCGGCTTCCGACCGGATGTGATTATTCTTGACGAGGCGCAACGCATTAAAAATTTCGAGACCAAAACGGCCGAGGCGGTCAAAAGCCTGCCGCGGCAACACGCCATCGTTTTGACCGGCACGCCGCTTGAGAACAAGCTGGAAGATGTCTATTCACTGGTACAATTTCTCGATCCGGACCTGCTCAGCCCGCTCTGGCAGTTTGCGGCCAAACACTTTATGCTCAGCCGGCGCAAGAAAAACGATATCCAAGGCTACAAGAATCTCGATCTACTTCATCAGCAGCTCAAACCGCTGGTCATCAGACGCCGGAAAGAAGAGGTGCTCGACGAGCTGCCCGAGGTGATCACCAACGATTATTACATCGACCTTTCTCAGGAGCAGGCCGAGATCCATGCCGGTTACACCGGTGTGCTGCTGCCGCTGCTGGCCCAAAAGTTCCTGACGCCGATGGATATCCGGCGCATCCAGATGCTGCTGCTGAAAATGAGGCAGGTGTGCAATTCGACCTACCTGATTGATCGGGAAACCAATATCTCCCCGAAACTAGACGAGCTGGCCACCATTCTCGATGAACTCGTTGTCCAGAATGGCCGGAAAGTGGTCATTTTCAGCGAGTGGACAACGATGAATATGCTCATCGGCAAGCATCTGTCACGAGCGGCAATCCCGTTCGTCGAGTTGTCCGGCCGGGTGCCGACCAACAAACGGCAGGCGTTGATCGACGCTTTCCAGGAGGACCCGAACTGCAAGGTATTTCTGTCGTCCGACGCCGGCGGCACCGGCCTGAATCTGCAGGCCGCCGATTGCGTCATCAACTTTGAGTCGCCGTGGAACCCGGCAAAAGTCAACCAGCGGATCGGCCGGGTCCACCGGATCGGACAGAAAAGCAGCTGCATCAACGTGATCAACCTGATCGCCAAGTTCAGCATCGAAGAGCGGATCATGGCCGGCATCAAGCTCAAAGAGGATCTGTTCCGCGGGGTCTTCGACGGCACCACGGACGAGGTGCTGTTCTCCCGGGAAAAACGCCAGGAATTGGTCAACACCTTGCGGCAGATGATGGGCGAGGGGGCGGACCTGCCCCCTGTCGAGCAGCTGCCGCCTGAGGAATTACCGGAAGGCACGCCGCATTTTCTCAATCCAGAGATCATGGCCGCGGAGCGTGATTACACCGGAGAGGAAACCGAGATCCAGCCGGCCCCGGAAGAAGAGCTACTCGCCGCACCGGATGGCCCCGAGCAGGCCGACGGCCAATCGGCCGAGACGGCCGAGAAAATGGAAGAGGTTCTCAACCAGGGAATGGGGTTCATCAGCGGCCTGCTGGAGATGGCCACCGGCCAGAAACTAGCCGCCGCCGAAGGGCAGCAGAAGATGGTAACGCTCGACAAAACAACCGGCGAAGTGACCCTTACATTCACCTTGCCGGGTTTTGGCCGAAACTAAAAATGGGGACAGTAAAAAAAGGGGACAAAAAAAGGCAAAAAAAGGGGACAGTCCCCATTTTTTACCATTTTTTATGCCGATGGTAGCAGCTCATCCACCGCCAGTTCCATCCGTTTCAAGACGCACTCATCTTTGCCTGTCCGGACGGGGGAGCCGGTGGCGTGGTAATTGGTGGCCAGGCAGCCGCCTGAACAGCGGAATAGGTAGGCACAGCGTAGACAGCCGGCGCGCCACGGTGTTTGCCGCAGCTGACCCTGGCGTTTGCTGTTGCTGATCCCACGCTCGAGCGTGCCGAGGGTGAAGGGTGGGCGGCGTGAATTGGCGTTGATGAACTTGGAGCAGGGAAAAAGCGTTCCATCCGGGGCGACCGCGACGCTTGTTTTTCCGGCCCGACAGCCGCGCTTGCCGGCTGAGGCGGGATTATCGTCTCCGCCCGGCTGATCGAAGCGATCGATTTTCAGATTTTTTTCTTTGCCGAGAGCAAAATAATAGTCCGCCGCGGCGAGCATGCCGCGGTGAAACCCGTCTTGCGCGGCTGTGGTCCAGCCCGGGCACTCTGCCGGGGCGATCAGCAATTGGTTGAAGCCAAGCTCAATCAGGTGCAGGACATTATCGAAGATGTGTTCGGCATTGTCCGGGGTTATCGTCATCCGGGCCCCGAGCCAGGGCAGGCAGGCTTTGACCTGCGGCAGCGAGCTGGTCAGGCCGGTATAGGCGCTGGACCCATCGGGCGAGATACGATGGCGGTCATGGGTGGCTTGGTCACCGTCGATGCTCAGCAGCAGCTTGATTCGCTGATCTCTGCAAAATTCCAGGGTTGCCTGGCTGAGCAGCGTTCCATTGGAGGTCATGGACCACTGGATGGTCTTACCGGCGCGCTCGGCCGCCGCATTGCCATAATGCGTCACGCTGATGATCGTCTCCATCGCCAGCAGCGGTTCGCCGCCGAAGAAAGTGATGTAGACGGTGCCGGCTGAGCGTGATTCCTGCAGCAGGAAATCGATCGCCCGCCGTCCAACTTCCGGCGCCATCATCGTCTGGCGTTTGGGGCCGCAGAAACAATAATCGCATCGCAGATTACAGGACTCGGTAACCACCAGCTCAAGATGGATCAGCGGGTGCGCCGCATTCCGCTGTCGCTCGTTGATAATGCGCAACGTCAACAGGGCGGCGTCTTGAGGCGCCAGGTTGAAGGTGCGGCACAAGGATTCGGCAAACTCGTCCGGCCGGTCGATTTCAGCCAGCCGGTCCTGGCAAAATTGCGCGATACCGTCGGTCAGCGGCACGAGGGCTAACGCATCGTCAACGATTATTCATTGAGATGAATATCGTGGCAGAAAAACGGTTTGGAGCACTCAAAGTCACCGATGCAGTGATGGGCTCCGCTGTCGGCACCGCAATCCTGGTATCCCGGAGTGGTGGGTGGGCCGCCAGACGGCTGCTTGGTGAGCTTATCCACAATCGCGTCAACGTCCTCTTTGCTGATACGCCTGCCTTTATTGCTTGCTGCCATTGCGTGCCTCTCGATTATCTTTTCGGATCGACGATATCATGGCTATCCAGACAATGAAACGGTGGATTGCAGCCAAAGTCTTTATCGCAGTGATGTTGCGGGTCGCACACCTCCTCCTTGGGTGTCGGCACCCCCTCATCGACTTTGTCGATAATCCGTGAGATATCGTCCGGGCTCAGTTTCCGTGTGCGTTCCGACTGCTTGTTGGGCATACCATTGCCTCCTGAAAAGTGGGAAGATACAGACAAACGATTCTCCGGGACCGATCACCCAATGCTTTTAGCTCCATTCTTGCGTTATACGCCGTCTACCCACGTTTTGCAATGAAATTGAACAGGAAAAGAGTTTAACAAAAAGGGACTGCCCTTTTTTTTTTTATTCTGTTTGGCTGCAGAAATTAAAAGGAGACTGTCCCTTTTTGGGTTCCCTTTTTGAGGGGGGTGTCGGGGTTGAAACGCCCGCCGGGGCTGAGCGGGTTGTCCGGATTGTAGCGATTGAGGGGGTTGAGTGGGTTGTCCGTTTTGTATCGGTTGGCCGGGTTGAGCGGGTTGCCGATGTCATAGCGGTTTGCCGGGTTGAGGGGGCTCTCCGGCATAAAACGATGTTTTTTCAACCACGGGTTGGTTGGGTCGTACTTGTTTGCCGGATTGAATGGATTTTTTTGATATTGAAAATATCGGGATGACGGGTTCGTCTCCTGGTGCTCCGCGCTGCCTGATTGAGACGGCATGATCAGGCAAACGAAGATCGCAGCAGCGGCGATGGCAGCGATGGGTGTCGCGATGGAGCGCTGACGGGGACGAGCGATCATGCGCTCAATCATCGTTAATCTGATATTGGTCAACGGTTCCCGGATCGATGTTGAACCATTTGTCGACTGCTTTGTTTGCCAGTTCGGTGGCGATCGGGTTCAGCAGACCCCCGGTAAAGGAACCGACTGCCGTTTGCGCCACGGTGGCGAGAAACGACGTTGCATAAGCGCCGAAACTGTGCTGGGCCTCCCATTCCGCTGCCTTGCGTGCCGCTTCGGAGGCCTGCTTGTCAAGCTGAGCCTGCCACTGCATTGCCTGGCTCTGCAGTTCCTGCTGCTGCTGCAGGCGCTGCAATCGTTGTTCCTCCGCAGCCTGCCGCTGGGTCACGAGTGCCGCCATATCCGCCTCTGCTGCCATATCCTGCTGCTGGATCCTGGTGGCGTGGGATGAACGGAACTGCTCGTAGACATCGAATTGCATTTCGGGAATCGAAGAAGCACCGGCCGCCCTGTTCGTGGCCTGTTCCGCCTGCATCAGAGCGCCGATGGGATCATCCGCTGGCCGTTGTGCTTTCTTCGGCGGTGCCGGCGGTGTCGATGAGGCAGGGGGGACAGATGGGGCAGGGGGAGCGCTTTTCACCGCAGGTCGTGTTGTTACCTTGATCTTCCCTTCGAGCGCGTCGGTGTACAGATCGAAGGCATGCGACAGGTCGGCGTCGAATTGCTCGTGGCTGAAACTCAGGGTAATCTCGTCACTGATCTCGACCCGATAGGGGGTTCCCTTGTTTATTTCTCCGTTGTCATAGCGCTCCGAGGCCGACGTTATGGCATGCTCGATTTTTTCCGCTAAAACCGAACCTGAACTTTCCAGGGCCAATAGGCAGAAAATCATAGTCATGCCGACAATTATGAACACACGTGTTGGTACGAATCGAAGCCGTTCGCTTCTCATGGCTTGGTTTCCTCTCCGGCCTCTGCCTGTTCTGTTGTGGAAGCCTCGTGCCCGCTGTCGTGCAGCAAGCGCAATAGATTGTTTTCCGCCCGTTGCCGGTGGGCGGGGTCGCTTGTCAGTTCTTTGACTTTCAGCCACATGAGTTTGGCCCGGGCGGTATGTCCCGTCTTTTCGTAGAGAACTGCCAGGTTGTTGAGAACGGAGACATCCTCGGGATAGTGTTTGCGATACCATTCGAACTGGTTAACAGCTTCTTCTGGTTGCTCAAGTTCGCTCAGACAGATGCCGAGGGCAAACCGGGGCTCGATGAGTTCCGGCGCTGCCTCGATGGCCGCGCGCAACTCCCCGGCGGCCTGCTCGTAGCGGCCGAGATGACGGTAGCTGTCGCCGAGAGCGGCGCGTACGTGCGGCTGGTCCGGCCTGGCCTGTAGGACCTGCTCGTAAAGCGTAGCTGCTGTCTGGTGGTCGCCGGCTGCGGCAAATAGTTCGGCGAACTGCCCGGCGGTTTCAACTCTGTTTGACGCATTGTCCAGCCAGGTCGGCGTGATTTTCCGAGCCTCCGCTTCCTTGCCGCTGGACAGTAAAAACCGCAAAAAAACAATGTGCGCTTCGGGGTACGCCGGTTTGATGGCGAGGGCCTGCCGCAGATCCTGTTCGGCCTGTTCGGCCTGTTTCCTGTTAAGGTAGACAAGGGCACGCTTGAAATGCACTTCCGCTGATGGAGCCCCGCTGTCGATGATCAGATTCAGGTGCTCTTCAGCTCGATCAAGCCAGGTGTGCTCCTTTTTTTCTGAAAACTCGTATTTCAGGAGATAGGCGTTGGCGGCGGCCATCCGCGCCGGGCGAAAGTCCGGCCGGCGGTCGGCGATTTCCTCGAAGCGCGAAAGTGCCTGATCCAGTCCGGCAAAACCCTGCTCCTGCAGCAGGCGGACAGCCTCAAAGTATTCCGTGTCGCCTTGCTCTGCAGCGACGACAGGTAAGACAGCAGTTGCCAGCACGAACAGGACAAGGGCGGTCATCACCACCCGCGAGGGCAGGATGGCGCTGCCGGTCAGGATCGTTTTTATGTTGTTGTACCTCATTTTACCAGAGATCCTCAATTCTTATCTTGACAGGCTGATTGAACCCGAGGCCTGGCAGTTCATGGTACGTCCTTCCGAAAGGCCCTGCGTGCCTGATTTCGTCGTACTCCCGGTAATGGCTGTATCCGTGTAGGAGCCCGTTATTCTGGAACCGCCGGAGGTGGAGGCGGCGAGCGAACCGTCGGCGTGCGAGCCGCTGACCTTGCTGCTTTCATTATATCCGCCGCAATTGGTAAAGCGCCCGCCATCATCGAAATTGAACATTGCACCGCCGGTGACATTACCGGAAACACCGCCGTTGGGCGCCAGCGTGAGTTGTATGCTCCCTTTCCAGGGGCAAGTCCCCGTACCCCGGCTACCGTAATTTGCAGTGCAGGCAGCGGTGCCGCCCCAGGACCCCGTATAGTTCTTCGCCGCGGTATCCTGCTCTACGCAGGATTCCGAGGCGCTGTCGCAGGTGCTGCCGGCCGGGCAATCGCTGTCGCTGTGGCAATGTCCTTCACTTCCCGGCTCCTGCGTTGACGGCGGCTTCGGGTGTCGATCGACGAGCCCTGTATCCTGGGCAATCCTGGTACCGGCGCCTTGGCCGATTCGTTCACCGAGTGTGCCGACGCCTTGCGCTACGCCTGAAGTAAGGCCGCCGACGATGGCGTCGACCATCTGGGTGCTGCGCTGGCGATCGATCTGCGCCATCGACTCGGCGCTCTGCCGCTGGTTTTCCGTCTGCCCGCTCTGGTAAGCGGTTTCCATCCGTTGCCGGTCGGTGTTGAGCTGGGAAAGTGCGTTATCGGCATGTGCGGCACCTTGCCGCTCGGCTCCGGTCGTGTGCGTGGCGGATGGCAACCATTGCCCAGGTGGGCCGCCGGCGGTGTTGTCCGGTACCGGCGCCGCCGTTCCCGTGGTCGTGGAACTCGGGTCGGTGCTTTGGTTGTCGGCATCCCTCAGGGTATCCACCATACCCGGCTTATCGCCGTCCTGATTGCCGGAATTTCCTTCGGCAGGATCTTCGCCGGGCGGCACGGTTTCGTCGGGAGGGCCGTCCTCGGGCGGTTCTTCTCCGGGCGGTTCTTCCCCCGGCGGTGCCTCTTCAGGAGGCGTCTCGTCGGGTGGTTTTTCCCCGGGAGGGACCTCGTCCGGTGGTTTTTCGCCGGGGGGCTTCTCATCCGGGGGACCTTCGTCTGGAGGTTCTTCGTCAGGCGGACCGCCTTCGGCCGGATCCTGGCCCGGCGGGGGAGTGCTGTCGGTGCCGTTCTGCTTGCAGTCCGGCGTGCCGTCCCCGTCGCTGTCCTGATCGCTTTGATGGCAGCCGCATGCCCCGGGCGCGGTTTTCAGCGCGTCGCCGGGGCAGAGATCCTGGGCATCCGGGGTTCCGTCGCCATCGGAATCCTTGGTGAGGTTTTTGACCCCGCCAACCGAGTCGAACAGGGAAGAGGGCAGGCCGCTTCCCTCCACGATCCGCTGGCCGAGGCGCGACACGTTGGAAATGAATTCCGTCGGCCTGGCGTTTTTAATTATCTCTATCGCTCGCGCACCTTTCTGGCCGATATCGGCGACATTCTCGCCGGCATTTTTTATCAGGCGCTCCAGATGAACGAGGTGACGTCGATCTCTCAGCAGATCGGTGAGCTTTCGTGCGTCCCGATATGCGTCTCCCGCTTCTTCCGCTGCTTTGATCTGCCGCCTTACCTGGTCTGCGGTCTGCTGGAGTTCTCCCATTCTCTGCAGGCCCGTCAACTGCTGGGCCTGTGTCGCCTCGCGAGCCTTACTCACCTGCTCGACCAGTTCCTCGGCGCTTTGTCCCGGGCTTACCAGGTTTCTGACGCCCTCCGCCACCTTGGCGATGTTATACGTCGTTTCCATGGCATCGATGGCGGTGGTGAAATTTTTCTTGGTGGCATATTCATTGCCGGTAAAGTCCATCTGATTAATCGTGTGGCGGGATGTACCGAGAGCGATATCGGCGCTTGCCTGCGCGAAAAGCGCTGATTTAGCTCCCAGGATCGCGGTGGTGGATACCGCGGTCACGGTAGCAACCGTCGCTACAGTTGCACCGGCAGCAGCAGCCAACGGGGCGGCGGCCACGGCGCCGGCCACCACGACACCGGTCACTGCGTAATTGACCCAGTTTTTCTTGATCTGGTTGACGACGCTGCTGCTCCACCCGGTGAATTGCTCGTAGGCGCCGGCATGGGCGGAGGGAACAACGCAGAACAGCGATCGGATCAGGGAGCGTAAGCCCAGGTGTCGAGGTCCGGTCCGATCAATAGCCGCGGAGCGCAGTTCCGGCGGCGCACCCCCGGCGCACCCTTCGAGCAGCATGGCGTGCGTCGCGGAGCGGAGATGAACCGTGCAGGATGAACCGTCATAGTCAAGGCGATCGACGATCCCGAACTGCCGGGCCAGCTCCAGAATAAGCAGCGCCTGCCGGTTGTCATCCGGGCCGGCGCTGTGCAGGGCAAGCAGGTGGGCGCGGATTCTCGCCAGGTTGCCTGTCAGGTTCTCATGGTCCCAAAGCGCGAGGCCCATATGTTTGAAATCGTGCCAGAATCGCTCGCTACGAATGCCGAAGAAATGGGAAAACAGCGGGTCTTCCCGTTCCTGCTGTTGGGCCTGTTCCTTGATATCCCTGTTGGTTCTGGTCGCTTCGTGCTGTTCGGCAAGAGCCTCGTCAAGAAGGGTGTAGAATTGCGCGAGCACTTTTTCTTGTCTCGACGATCGGGCCTGAAGGCGCTTGATATCGGCCCGGAGAGTCTCGATGGCCTTGAGTTTATCCTGGAGCAGCTGAGCCTGGAAAGTCTTGAAGCCATCCACGACCTGCTGAAACGATGCAGCGACGGCGGACCAGCCAAGGCGCCAGCGATTCTGCCGGTGCAAGAGCGTCATTACCTGGTGCCATGACGCATCTTCGGTGAGTTCCTCGTTATCGCGGTAGGCACTCAGTTCGTTCAAAATGACCGCTTCCACCGACAGGATGTCTTCTTTGAGGAGTCCGAACTCTTCCCAGTGGATCATGCTCTGCTGATAGACATCCGTATTGTCACGGGCCACCTGTTTTCCGGTCACCTCGATGATTTCGGACAGGCGGACCAGGCGCAGATTCTCAAGTTCGATCTGGGCCGTCAGCCAGAGCATGTCGTCTCGTTTCATGAATTCACCGGCCAGCAGCAATTGATTCCTGTGCTCCAGGATATCGGCCAGTTCCATGAAGGCAGTGCGCATATCCTGGAGAACAGACAGCAGCTGCTGCGGCGAAAAGGCCTGCTCCGCCGTTCCGTCCTGTTGCGGTTTCGCCCCGGGATGAAAGAGCACCGGCCATGACACCCCGGCTCTGCCGTCGCTCAGAACGGCCAGGACCGCTTGTAAATCACGTTGCCGGTCGGCGGCGATCTGCCCGAGCCTGGCAAAGAGATCTCGTTGCGACGCCGGAACATCTTCGTGCTGCCGAGCCTCGAACAGAGCGGCAAGCTCCCGGTAGGAGGTAATCTGCTGCGTTAGAGGCTCGAAGTCCTGACCCTCGGTGGAGCGGTCGAGGAACGCGAATCCTTTGCGAACATTTTCAAATGCTTCCCGGGCGACAAGGAATTGTTTGATGTGCTCTTTCCGGTACGTTTCAAATTCCTCAATCCGGTCGAGTATTTCTTGCTGCTCGCCGGTTGCGGTGATGGTCCGGGCGAGGGTATGGATGTCCAGGAAATGAGTTTGGGCCAGCAGCTCGTAGGAACTGATTTTTTCCTGCAACTGCAAAATGGTAGAGAGGCGGGCCAGCAGCACATCTCTCTGCGCATCCGACACGTCGTTGTTTTCTGTGATATGGTTGACTATATCCCGGTGCAGTTCATCAAAATGACCGCTGTAGCCAACCAGCGCCGAGATGAGTGCGGCGGTTGTCCCGGTCAGCCGGGCCAGGACCGGCCGGCGGGGATCACTGTCCTGCAGGGAGGCCTGGAGTGCGCGCCAGAGGGTGGTTTGCTCGGGGTAGCGCTGGTGCAGGCGGCGCAGAGGAGCGTGCATGTCGCCGGCGAGCTTGGCCAGGATGACCGTTGCCAACGGCAGCGAGGATGGCGGGTTTGCCTGGTTCTCGGCAGTTTCGCCGGCGCTTCCCGCGGCCGGCGCTGCCGCTGGCAGGTTGATCGGCAGCACGGTCTGGCAGAGAAACAAGCCGGCCATGAGCAGGTGAAATGGTCTGGAAAAGCGCATGCACCCCTCCTCGGCTCTGTTGAGGCTACGAGTCCACTTCCACCAGTTGCGTATCCAGCTTGGTGGATGACACACCAACGACCTTGACCCGGAAATAATGCGGCTGGGCCAGGGTGAGCGCCTCGGCAAGGGCTTGCGATGAGCCGCTGTAATAGACTTCGAAAATGGCAATTCCGGAGACGAAACTGCGCTGCACCACGTCGCTGACACCCCCAACTTGTTCGCGCAGCAGCTTTTTGACGGCCGCCACCTGCCAGATCTGGCTGACGTTGCCGATGTGCAGCTGAATCTTTGTCGGTCCGTTGCTGTTGCCGGGATGGCTGACCAGCAGTCTGGGGATGATGCTGCCGGCGCTGCGTGCCGCGGCCTCCTGCAGCGCCTCGGAACCGCCGGTGATGTCGTCGACATGGATTTTTGCCGCCGACTGGTTGTCGGTCAGGATGATTTCGGCGGTATCGGTCTTGATCGCCTTGAGGTTGATCGCGGCGCTATAGGAGCGAAACGAGGTGTTTTCAATGGTGTCGGCCGAGCCCTTGGCGATCGCCCGGCCGATGATAACGATATCGGCCCCGAACTCAAGTCCCAACGCGGCTGCGGCCTGGGGGCTGCCGGTTAATGATTGGATGGCCTTGTTCCGGTTTTGTGCGGTGCGGATCATCTCGTTGTCCACCACGTCCGCTCCAGCATCGACAAGGGTTTGGATCAGAACCCGCTCGCTGTCACCCATGCTGTAGGTACCCATGTTCTTCTCGTCGATAAGTACCATGAACCGGGGCAGGATGACCGTCGCCGCACAGTTCCCGGCATACAACAAGATGATCGACACAACGAGAAGGGACCACCGCCGGCGGCGAGCTGATTCGGTCCCGGCACTTCCCCGCTCAGCCAGGGGTGTCATGGCGGTAAAGGGGCTCATTTCGGCACCGCCACGACGATTTCCGCGGCGGGCTCGCTGATCAGGCCGGTCTCGTCCACCGCCACGATGCGAAGCGTTTCCGAGCTCCCCTTGTCGATTACAAACGGCAGTACAAACGATGTCTCGGTGCACTCGCCGACCTGTTCCCAAGAAAAAAACGTCCGTTTCAAAACCCGATAACAGGCGATGTCCGGCTCGGGATTCCGCTGCCAGCGCAAGATGACCCGTTCCCCGTCCAGATCGAAGCCGACCTGCTGCGGGGTCTGCGGGGTCGGCTTGGTCATGGCGCTGACGATTGGCGAAAACGCCCCTTCGAGATCGTAGGTGTCGACGGCCCGCACCCGGTAATAATAGGTCTGCCCATCCTTGAGTTTCTGGTCGATATAGCTGTCTGCGGTGTTCGGCAGTTTTTCGATGCGTTTATCGACCGCGTCGGGCGTGTCGCCGCGAAATACCTCATAACGATCCAGGTCCGTTTCCGGATTCTGGCTCCAGCTCAAGGAAACCTGCTTGATTTCGGCGCCGGCGGCGTGGAAGTCGGCGACGGCAACCGGCAGCGCCTTGGTGGTGGCACCGGCAACGGCAGAGTCGAAACTGCGGACATCGACCAGGTTGATGGCCTGTATTTTGTAATAATAGCGGGTGTCGTCTTCGAGCGAGCCGACTTCCCCCCAGCCGGAAGGCTTTCCTTTGTCCTCATATTCGGTGGTCTCCTTGCCGGAGACCGTTGCAATTTCCTCAAACGGACCAGCCTCGGAGGTGCTTCTGAAAACCGCGTACCCCTTGACGTACGGTCCCGGGGATTGATCCCAGTGCAAACGTATTTTGCGCGGCAGGTTGCCGGTGGCGTTGAGACCGCTCACCGTGGGCGGAATGCCGCGCGTGGTGGCGAAGGCGACTCGCGAATCAGGGCTGTGTACATCCACCACGTTGATCGCCTGGACTGTGTAGTAATAGGTGTGCGCGTCTGCCAGGTTGCCGGCTTCCCCCCAGGAAGACCCACTGCCCGTGTCGGTGTAGGTGGTTTTATCCCGCCCGCTGACGGTTGCGATCTCTTCGAACGGGCCGGTTTCGAAATCGCTGCGGTAGACGGAGTAGGCTTTGACATGCGGATCGTCGGAAGCTGTCCAGGCCAACGGTACTTTGCGCAACCCGTCGGAATCCGCGGCCAGGCCGACCACCGCCGGCGGCGCCCCTCGGGTGGTTGCCGATGCTATCGGCGAGTCGGGGCTGATCACGTCAACCAGGTTGATTGCATTTATCTTGTAGAAATACCGATGGCGATCCAGGAGCTTGCCATAACTGCCGTAGGAGCCGCCTTCCCGGCCTGTATCGAGATACTCGCGGGCGCTGCTCTTGTTCAGCTGGGCGATCTTCTGCCAGGGCCCGTTGCGGGAGGTCGAGCGAAACAATACGTAGCCGGCTACGTTCGGGTCGCTCGACGGGGTCCAGCGCAGTGGAACTTCCCGGATGCCGCCGTCCTCGGCCCGTATATCAAGAACCGGTTCGGGCGCCCCGACCGTGGTGACGGCGACCGGTCCGGCCGGTCGACCGGCAAGGCCCGAGATGTGTTCGGCGGCAACCTGGTAATAATAGGTTTCGGCGTCGAGCAGACCCGTGTCCTCAAAGACGATGCGCGATCCCTGCCTGTTCGGCAGCGTGCCGATATCACGGAAAGGGCCTTCCTTGGTGCTGCTGCGCCGGAAAATATAAGCCTTGGTACCGCCGGCGGAATCGGCAAAAACCTCGATCGCGGCCTTTCTCAACAGTCCGTGCGCATTGACGATCTGGGGGGAGGGCAGGTTGACCGCGTGGAGATCGCCGGTGCGCACCCACTCGTTGCGCAATTGGGCGATCATCGATTCGATCAGGTGACCGGTGAAGGCCGACAGACTGATGACCTTGGTGGCGATGGCCGAATCGGAAACCGTCCAGATGATGGACCCGCTCTCCGCATCGATCATGCGAATATTGATGCCTACGGCCGGTAGTTCCCGGGACTCCACGGCGCGCATGCCGTATTCCGGAACCGTTCCGACGATGACCCCCTGGACCCCGAGGATTTTGCCCACCTGCATGGCCAGTGTGCTGTCCGTTACTCCCTTCATACCCAGCGACTGCTCCTGCAGGATCTGCTCGATCTGACTCCGCTCGATCAGCTCGTATTTATAGGTCTTGAGGATCTCGGTGGCGACCATGTCGGCGATACTGGCACCGACCAGGTCGACCGGCGCCCGAAACGGCATGACGGCAACCTTTTGATAGACCTTGTCGCCGGCTTTCGGGCTGACAAAAGCATTGCCTCTCGCACTGGCGACCGTGCCGCCCTGCTGGCCGTCGCTATTGAGAAAATCGCGCCCGCTGGGAGGGGCTGAGCCGCAGGAAACAAGCAATGAGATAAGAAGCGTCAGAGCCAGAAAATTGACAGGCAAGAAGCGCCCGCAGGA
>CAYSSK010000085.1:6079-16996 GCA_964433645.1 uncultured Desulfofustis sp. | reverse complement strand
ATACGATTTCCTCCATCAACGCCCAAGGATTTGCTCGTAAATTTACCGGGGAATGGGTAACCTTGCCACGCCGTTATACAATCTCTACCAAGGGGACCCCCGTTAGACAACACGAACCGTGAGTAAAACCAACGACGCATCGCCGGGACTGGCCCGATCGGCCGCCACCGTCTCTATCGCGGTAATGTTCAGCAGGGTTCTCGGGCTGATCAGGGAGCAGGTCTTTGCCGCCCTCTTCGGTGCCGGGTACGCTTATGATTCGTTTGTGGTCGCTTTCAGAATTCCGAATCTTCTGCGAGATCTGTTTGGTGAAGGTGCGCTTTCTGCAGCCTTTGTCGCGGTATTTTCCGACTACAATGCGACCCGCACCAAGGAAGAAACCTGGCGGCTCGCCTCTAATGTGCTGTGCTTTTTTACCGTTGCCGTGTCAATCATCGTCGTGCTTGCCGCGCTGAGCGCCGGCTGGATCGTCTCCGTTCTGGCGCCCGATTTCGCAGACTCTCCCGGCAAGCTGGCCTTGACGGAGACGATGACCGTCATCATGATGCCCTTTCTGCTCTTTATCTCCCTGGCTGCTGTTGTCATGGGGATGCTCAATACCCAGGGAAAATTTTTTGTCCCCGCTCTGGCCTCGAGCTTTTTCAACCTTGGTTCGATCATCGGCGGCACTTCTCTGGCATTTGTGCTGCCGACTTACGGGCAACCGGCGATCGTCGGCATGGCCTGTGGAACCTTGATCGGCGGATTCCTGCAATTGGCCGTGCAAGTACCCACGTTAAAAAAAACCGGCTTCCGCTTCAAACCAAGGCTTAGGCTTGCCGATCCCGGTTTGGTGCGTATTCTGAAACTGATGGTGCCGGCGACCATCGGCCTGTCCGCGACCCAGATCAATATCTTTATCAACACCAATTTTGCCGCATCCTGCGTGGAAGGTTCGGTATCCTGGCTGAACTATGCGTTTCGCCTCGTGCAACTGCCGATCGGTCTGTTCGGCGTAGCCATCTCCATAGCCGCTCTGCCCGTCTTGGCCCGCCATGTATCATTGGGCAATAGTGAAGAGATGAAACAGACCTTTGTTTCATCTCTGTCACTGGTACTCTGCCTGACCGTACCGGCGACCATCGGCCTGGTGCTCCTGTCCGAGCAGATTATCGAGATTGTTTTCGAGCGTGGGGCGTTTTCCGCACTGGATACCCAGGCAACGGCGGTGGCCCTGTCGCTCTACGCAGTGGGATTGTTTGCCTATTCGGCCAACAAGGTGATCGTACCGGTTTTTTATGCGATCAATGCCGCCCGGTATCCGGTTATCGGCAGCTTTGGTGCCATTGCCGTTAATATCGCCATTGTTCTGCTGACCATTGACCGCTATCAGCACAAAGCGATCGCCCTTTCGACATCAATCACGATGATTATCAATTTCCTGTTCCTGGCAACGGTATTGTATCTAAAAATCGGAGGGTTCCCCGTGCGATATCTCGGAGCAGGTCTTCTCAAGATCAGCGTTGCCGGCGGTGCCATGGGCTTTGCTCTGTGGCACCTGCAACCGTTATTATCTCCATATTTTTCTGCGTCTTTGCTGCCGCAGGTGGTGTTTCTGCTGGTGCTCATAATTGCCGCGACGATCTTCTACGCGCTGCTCTTGCGTCTTTTCGGGGTTCCTGAGCTGAACTCCGTGCTGGCGGTCATCGACAGGATGCGCAGCCGCTGCAAATCACCTTGACTCTCTGCCGCCTTGCTCGAGCAATTCCATTTTTGCTTTTACCTCAAGAAGTTCGGCTCTGAGCTCGGCAAGATCAGACTTTGTGGCACAATCCATTTTCTGGAGCACTGCCTGGACCTGCTCTTCGATCTGTTTTTTCACTTCAGCTCGAGATTCTTCGGATTTTTTCAGCAGCTCGGCGACGAGTTTTTCTCCCTCCTGTTCCGAAAGCTTGCCTTTTTCGATGAAATCGCGAGCCACTTCCTCGATCTTTTCCTTGCTCAGGCTGACAACGCCGATACCGGTGAACATTGCTTTTTTGACCAGATCAATCATCACTGCTATCTCCTCTGTGGGTTCGGGGTTCACGCCGCCTGTCGAAAGAACTCACGGGCGCGTTCAGTGGCCTGCTCAAGTGACGAGCTGCTTTGCACCCTGCTTGCCAGCAGGTGGCCAAAATCGCAGGCAGACGCGAAATAATGGGTGAACTGCTTTAATCTGCCGAGCCGTCTCTCATGCGGAAAGCGCTGTTTGAGAAGGTCAATGAAATGAAAGTATAGCCCTTCCCGGGAATAGTGCGCAAGGGGGGATTCGCAGTGATACAACTCTCGTGCTATCTCCCCGATGAGCCACGGCCAGCGGACCACGCCCCGGCCGATCATCAGTCCGGCGGCGCCGGTGCGTTCGAGGCACCGACGGGCATCGTCGACACTGAAAATACCGCCGTTCACCATTATGGGCACCCTAAGCAGGGCGGGCAGTCCGTCAAGGACCTCCCACCGGGGGCGCCGACAGAACTTGTCGCCGGCCAGGCGGGCGTGGATGGTAATCAGTTCGATTCCTTCATCTTCCAGGAGTCGACAGGTCCGCAACAGCCGGGTTCGATCGGGATGCTCACCGATGCGGATTTTCACGCTGACCGGCAAGACGGTGCTTTTTCGCAAACGACGCAGGACAGTGACTAGTCCATCGGGGCGATCGAGCAGAAACCTGCCGGCCCCGATTTTTCTGAGCTGCGGTGCGGGACAGCCAAGATTGAGATCGATCCCCTGAGCTCCCACTTCTTCGAGCTTGGCTGCCGCAGCTTCGACATCGCTGGTTTCATTGGCGTAGATCTGGTAAAAAAGAGGGGATTCCAGAGGCCCCTTGATCAGTCCCGGCGAAATCGACTGGTTTTCGCTGGCCAGCCGTTTGGCGCTGAGCATCTCCGAAAACAGCAGACCGACGCCGCCAAGCTGGACGATCAGTGTTCTCAAGGCGGAGTGGGACAGTCCGACCATCGGCGCCAGGGCAAGAGGCGGATGGATGGAGAGCTGTCGAATCGTCAGTGGCATAGACCTCGTGCCGCATGCTTTGAGCTGAGGGAAAAAAGAAGAGACCGCTGCCGATTTCAGATATCGAGATTGACGATTCGGGTTACATCCTGCTGTTCCATGTTTCGGTAGAATCGCACGTGCACGGAAAAATGTTGGTCGTTATCGCGATGACTCTGGACACCGACAATAACACCGAAACATTTCAAAACGGTGCCGTCGGCCACGTGCATTTCTGAGACGATTTGACGACCGAGCAGCAGCCGGGCGTTTTCCCGGCTCGTGATATGCACGGTAAAACAGAGGCCGCCGCGCGAGATATCGGCCAGTTCACCTTTGAACTTTCTCTTGCCGGCGTTGCCGTAAGGATCGAGCAACAGGTTGTTGATAAATATGTTTACACCATAGCGGGGATATTCACGACGATCTGAACCCGCCATTTTCAGAAGTTCCGGAACGGTGTCGTATTTATTGCAGAAGGCAAAGAGCTTGGCCGCCAGATCCGGATACGTTGCGGTCAGCGTCTCATAGTTTTCCCGGGACAGAACGTGCACCTGGGTTTCGGTCTGGGCGGCGAGTGAAACCGTCCAGACCGAAGCGGAAAAGAATTGGGCGACACCGATTACCTCTCCGGGCCGAAGTCGTTTCAGAAAGGTTTCCCGGCCGCCGCTCTGACAACTCATCCGAATGATGCCGGCGTTGACGAAATAGAGGCTGGGATCGGTCTCCCCTTCCCTGACCAGGGCTTCATCGACCTGGTAAATCTCCTGTTTCATAGCAAAATAGAGCGCGTTGAACTCTTCGGTTGTCATCTGTTCGTAGAGTTCGCTCCATACCGCGATATGGTGATTGGAGAGCGAGGAACTCTTTTCCTCTTCAATAATTTCGCCAAGACGAATCACCTCGGATAAGGCGAGTGGATTGATTTCAAGCATTTTATCGCGCAACAGTTCGGCCGAGGCAAAGTCTTTGTCTCGAGCAGCGGTAACCGCGTTGGCGAAGAGTTTCTGACCGGCGCGTTCGAGATCGCCCTGGGCCACAAGCTCCTTGACGCTTCTTTCGATTCTGCGCAGTGATCCGGCCATGTCGGTTTCGGAGACGAAGCGATATTCCGATTCGACACTGTCGATATCTCCTCCAACCGCTTGCGACTGATGCCGATAGCGGGGTTCCAGGACGAGCAGGGTGTCCCGGGCGGTAACAATGACCGGATCGGATGGTCCGGCATGTTTCTGTCGTTCATCGATCAGTTCATTGAGGGCGGGAATAACCTCTTTGCTCGATGAAAATTTAAAGGCGACACAGATTTTGACCAACAGCTCGATGTAGGTCTCCCGGTTCAGACTGTCTCGCGATCCGAGCAGATCGAGCAGTGCCGAGACGACTTCCCCGCCGCCGATCTGACTGAGTTGCATGATAATCTGCATTTTCAGCTCGTCATGCACCAGTGGCAAAGCCTCGATCAGGCGGCGCTGCAGTTTTCCGCCGCTGATCTTGACCATGCAGCTCAATACCTGTTGCTGGACCCTGATGTCAGGATGCGACAAATAGGGTCTGACGATGTTGTACAAAGAGCCGTTGTTGAGTTCGGAAATGACAAAAACGATATTGCGGATAACATACCACGGCGGCTTTTTATCAAGGCATTCTGAGAGCACCGGAACAGCGACATTACCGGTTCCGGGTATCAGTTTGATCAATTGCAGGCGTTCATCTTTACTCTGTGAATGCATCAGGCGATTGAGAAGATAGACTACTGAACGACGCCCGAGGTTGGTTATAATGGTCTCGGCACTGTATTTCAGATTGGCCCGCTCTTGCAGATAGCAGGTTGCCAGGCTGTCCAGAAGCTGTTTGGTCGCCAGACTCTCCAGCAGTTTGACGGCCATTCCGCGTATCGAACTGTTACGATCGACAACTCCTTCCTGAATATGGTGCAGGGTGATCAGCAGCGGCTCGGCTTCCGGCCAGTATTTTTTATTGCTCAGTACCTTCTGGGCGAGTTTATGCAATTGGCTGCAGGCGATACCGAAACCGCTGATATATGTTTCCTCGCAGCTCATCCAGGCCACCAGCGGTTTGTAGATCCTGAGCGAGACTTCGAAATCATTGTACTGCTCGAGGGCTGCCGAGCATTTGCTCAAGGCATCAACCGCTTTTTCCCGCAGATCCTGATCGCCGTCGCATACCAAGCTGCCGAGCGCGGCCAGTGCATCATGCACGGTCTGGCGCTGACCCGTTTGATAACAGTGGACAAGATGGGGGCCGAGAGCGGAAGCAACCTCACGACGGTTGAGCAGGTCACGATCACCGGCGAGAAATTGCTGAACCGCCTGGCTGATTCTGTTTCTGTTTTTTTCCTGTTCCGCCTCCAGCACTACCTGTCTGGCTTTATCCAAGGCCCGCTGCGGTTTCACGTGTCGTCTGCCCATCAGAGGTGGTGACGTGAGAGGCTGTCCGCCTCTTCAAGCCGGATTGCAAAACGAGGCGCCTTCTTTCCGGCGGCACCCGTATACCGTAGTAATGTACTAATAATAGCAGCTTTATCAGGAGATGAAAGGCTGCCTTGAAAATCTCTACAATCCGCCCAAGGTCAAAACGGGCGTAAGCAATGCCCCGCGGTCCCGGAGGTCTCACCGAGAGGGCAGCGTGTTCGCCTTACATACGGAGATTGGAAATTAACATTTTCCGGACGGCCGGAAAAACGTGGTCAACGCAGTCACCCCTCGCAACGAGTCGACAGTCTTTGCGGGCATCTACATCACGACGATTGGTCCTTGACCGGAGTTGTCTCCCTGCCGGTCAAGGGAGTGAGCCGCACCATGTGCTTTCAACCATCATGCGTCTCAGATTTTCGGGATCCGAGAGAAGACCGTGGCTCATGCTAATTACCGATAGGCTCCCCGAACGGATTGAGCTGTTTGGCGGCGGCAACGTCCACGGTGATGTATAACTCGGTGTAGGTCTTGCCGAGGGTTCCGCCGAAACCTTCGGAAAGCACGACCATACAGGTCTTATTCGGTTTGGTGAAGGCGAGCAGGATGTTTTCGTAGGAAGCTTCACCGACATGTTTCCATTGATTGTTTTTCATCGAGGAAATGATGAAATCTTTCAGTGAATTGATATCGACTCGACCGGAATAATGAAGGATTCCGCCTCGGAAGGATTCTGTTTTGATGGACATCGTCTTTTTCAGGTCAAGTTCCATTTCAGCGGGCAATTCGATATCGTCAAAATTACTGACAATACTTGGAATCGGGCTGATCTCCACCGGCGGAACCGTGGCTGACTGCCGAGCGCAGCCACCTAGGACGGAGAGAAAAGAAAAAGAAAGAATACAGATCAGGACGGTCTTCAGGACTCCTTTACACATAGTGGTTCTCCATTTTCCTTGCCGGTAAGATTGATGATGTGTACAAATGTACCTATCTTGTGCATTTCCTGCGTGGAGCAGGTCGGGAAAAAACGTTACCGAGCTCCCCTGCGGCTGGTCCCCGGCCATCGCTCCTATTACAAAAAATAACGTGCTTAGCCGATAGATTATAATTGATCCGAACAAGAACTACAAGAATGTTGACACCCGAAAACGTTGCCCTGTCTTCTCGTTGCGGAGACACCGTCTTTTGAGCGGCAGCGCGCGAATCATTTCCCTGTCACATCCGATGAAAGAACAAGCAATCGACATAGCCGGTTATCCGATCAGGCTTGGGCAGTTTCTCAAACACGCCGCGGTCGTTTCCGACGGCAGTGCCGCGAAGGAGCTTATCCGCAATCGTCTTGTCGAAGTAAACGGTGTCATCGAGACCCGCCGGGGAAGACAATTGATGCCGGGTGATCGAGTCTGTTTCGCTCATACCTGCTATATTTGTCGTTGACCGATACCATGGCCGAGCATCTGCCGTTAAACGAACAATCGCCTCTGGCCGAGAGGTTGCGACCGGAGGGGCTTGAAGATTTTTTTGGCCAGCAGCACCTACTCGGACCGGGGAAATTTCTGCACAGCTTGATTACCTCGGGATCCGTTCCGTCCTTGATTTTCTGGGGGCCGCCCGGTACCGGCAAGACCAGCCTGGCAAAAATAGTAGCCCGCCGTATCGGCGGCCATTTCGTCTTTTTTTCCGCGGTACTCTCCGGCGTCAAGGAGATCCGGGAGATTGTCGCCACGGCCAGGGAACGACTGACAGCCAGCCAGATCCAGACCGTGCTGTTCGTCGATGAAATCCATCGTTTCAACAAGAGCCAGCAGGACGCTTTTCTCCCTCATGTCGAGAACGGTCTGCTGACGCTGCTCGGCGCAACCACGGAAAATCCATCGTTCCAGGTCATCGCGCCACTGCTGTCCCGGTGCCGGGTTATCGTCCTTGAACCGTTGCAGGATGACGATCTGCGGAAGATCTTCCAGCGGGCCTTGACCGATCCCGACAAAGGTCTCGGCACGTATCGCCTGGAACTTACCGAAGAGGCCGGAGCGCTGTTGGCCGAACTGGCCGACGGCGACGCCCGGCGCGGCCTCACAATTCTCGAGGTTGCCGCCACCCTGGTGCTGCAGCAACACGTCGATACTGAAGCGGAGACGGTACTCTCCGCTCAGATCATCGCTGAGGCGGCGCAAAAAAGGACCATGCGCTACGACAAGGAGGGCGAAGAACATTTCAACCTTATCTCCGCGCTGCACAAAAGCCTCCGCGATTCTGATCCGGACGGCGGCCTCTACTGGTTTTACCGTATGATCGAGGGCGGAGAAGACCCGCTCTACATCTCCCGGCGTTTGACCAGGTTTGCCGTGGAAGATGTCGGCCTTGCCGATCCGCAGGCTCTGGTCCAGGCCAATGCCGGCAGATCCGCGTTTCAGGCCCTGGGACCCCCGGAAGGTCTGCTGGCCTTGGCGCAAGTCGTTGTTTACCTGGCCACCGCGCCGAAAAGCAATGCGATTTACGCGGCGGCCAACGAGGCGGCGGCACTGATCGAAAAAACCGGGTCGCTGCCGGTTCCGCTGCACATCAGAAATGCGCCGACGAAATTGATGCGAGAGATCGGCTACGGCAAGGGCTACCGGTATGCTCACGACGACAAGGACGCCTTGGTCAGCCAAACCCATTTGCCGGAAAAGCTTGTAGGGACGATCTTTTATCAACCGACCAACCGAGGCTACGAAGCACTCGTCAAGGATCGTCTTGAAAAATGGCGCGCAATCTTAAAAAACAGGGAACCATGAAAACAGACGGCACCACCCAAACGATCCCGCTGGCCGCGATTCTCTTTCTGCTTCTATCGCTTTTCTCCCAGCCGCTTGCCGGTTGGGCCGCTGCGACCGAGGTACTCGTGTTTTTTTCCGGCAACGTCTTCGGGGAACTCGAACCGTGCGGCGGCTGAGGAACAACCAGTCTGGGCGGTCTGCCCAGAAAAGCCGGAAAAATCGATGCAATCGTCCGGGAAAACAACCTTCCCTCTCTGCTGGTCGATGCGGGCAACGTGCTGTTCAATCGTCCTCGAGTCGATATTTCGCCCTCTCAGCTGATCGAAGTCGAAACCATGGCGGCCGCGTATCGCCAGATGAAATACGATGCCGTCGCCGTCGGTCCGTACGACCTGGCGGCCGGTCTCGATGTCGTCTCAGCGGCCGGAACTTCCGGGATGCCGTGGGTCTCCGCCAACCTGGCAGACCAAAACGGCAACCTGCTCTTTGCTCCGTATCGCAGTGTGAGTGTCGGTGCGCTTCGTGTGGCCGTGATCGGCCTCACGTCGGAGGACATCGGTCAACCCGGAGATTTCCAGGTTATCTCCCCCGACAAGGCCCTGTCCGGAGTGCTTGAGGAAGTATCGAGCGAGCATGACCTGATTGTCGTTCTCAGTAATACAGCAACTGGGCTGGCGACGCGAATCGCCGAAGAGTATGCAGCAGTCGATCTGATCATCGGGGCCGATCCGAAACGCGCCAGTGTGCCGGCCTATATCGTCAATAATGCGGTTATTGTCCAAGGCGTCAACCGCGGTATGTCACTCGGCTTTTTCAAGGCGGATTGGACGGGCCGGCCGTGGGGAATCGATGCTGAAGCGCAACGCGGTCGATTGACGGAACGGCTGGACTCGCTTTCCTGGCAAATCAGTCGTCTCAAGAGTCAGAAGAATCGGGACCAGACTGCTGATAAGCGAAAAATGGAAGCGTTGCGGCGTGCTCAGCACCAGACTGAAACGGCGTTGGCCGCGGTGACGAAATCACTTGCCGCCAGGGCCGGAGAGGCTGGTCCCAGTACGTTTGAAGCGCTTCTCTTGCCCTTGAACAGATCGACTACAGAAGATCCGCGCATCCGTGCGCTGATAGATCGCGGACAGCAGCGCGCCCTCGCCGAGAGAGGGAAGGACTAACGAAAAAACCCGGCCCCCGCACCAGCGGGAACCGGGCCGACATCAACCGCCTGAACGTCTGCACGGCGGCACAGCAGGCGAGCGGCTAACAGCCAAACGCTTTTTGCAGATTCGGAACGGTCTGTTTCTTCCGGCTCATCATGCCGTCGATCCACATCGAGTTGTTCTCCAGCTTGCCATCGAAGGCTTTTTCGATTATTGCCGGGTCATCAGACAGCACGACCAGGTCGGTTCCTTCCTTGACGACATCGGTCAGCATCAGCAGAACACTGTGACGCCCTTCCGTCTTGACTGCTTCCATTGCCTTGAGCAGTTCGCCGCGAACATCAGCCACCTGGTCGAGCGTAGCGAGTTCGAGCTGACCCACGCCCACTTTATTGCCTTTCATATCAAAATCCTTGTAATCGCGGAACAGCAGGTCTTTGGCCGGCACACCGTCGACCGCCGATTTGGCTTTGAGCATATCCATGAACAAGGCATCGGTATCGGCAACACCGGCGACCCCTTTGAGATCGGCGACAGCAGCTTGGTCCTCATCGGTACAGGTCGGCGATTTGAAGTTGACCGTGTCACTCAGGATAGCGGCCAGCATGCCGCCGGCAACCTCTTTGGGAATGGCCACGCCGGCTTCCTTGTACATCTTGTTCAATACGGTTCCGGTGCAGCCGACCGGCTCGGCACGGAAAAGAATCGGGTTGTTGGTCGTAACATCGCCGATTTTATGGTGGTCGACAATGGCAACCACTTCCGCTTGCGCCAGGTTGGCCGGTCCCTGAGCAAGATCGCTGAAATCGACGAGGGCGATCTGCTGGCCGGCGGCGTCGGAGATCTGCTCCGGCATAGCCAGGCCGAAACGTTCGACGATCAGTTTAGATTCCGGATTCAGCGCGTCTGCCGCGCACTGCATACAGGCTTTGGCATCTTTGCCCTGGGCCTTGAGAAGGGCTGCGTAAGCAATCGCCGAGGTAACGGAGTCGGTATCGGGGTTTGAGTGGCCTACTACACAAATTGTCATGTTGTTCCTCCCTGTGAATGAATTCGCTGATTTTTCGTATTGGCAACACTGTCATAAACTATGACGTTTCTTATGCAAGACAGGCGCCTAGCATAGTGTTTTCGCTGAATTCAGTCAAGCAGAAAAGCAAGGGCAAGCGTGCCGCGCACGGCTTCCTGCGACCCTCCGGCAACGAGGATAACCTGCTGATTCGGTATCTCTTTTCCCGTCATACCCGAGAAATAATTCGTTCGTGACTTCTCTGTTTCGAGGCTGTATAGTGGTGCAGCTGAAACAGTCCGAAATAACAGCCACCTTAGCCCGCAGCTTGAGATGACCGATCAGAATCAGGAGACCCCTCCCAAACGGCGCGTGCAGCGGAACTCGACAGCAAAATTCGTTATCGGATTGTTGTTTCTGCTGGTAGCTGCAGTCGGCATCATGTACGTTTACTTTCCCGACGCTCTGGAAACGATCACCGCGTGGACCCATCGATCGGATACCGTGACCCGTCCGCAAGCACCGGCCGATCCCTCCGAAGAGCG
>CAYSSK010000085.1:0-5979 GCA_964433645.1 uncultured Desulfofustis sp. | reverse complement strand
GACCGGCCGGCAGACCCCGTGTTCTCCGAGACAATGGACCGGCCGGCCAGACCGGAGTTGCCGGCCATCGTCCCGGTTGCTCCGAGCGAAAGCGACGCAGCCGGGCAGCCCGAAGTAAAGGAAGCTTCCCGGGCATCGAACTGCGCACACCTGGCTGACGGGGTTGAAGCTTTTTTCGATACACTTGATACCAGACCGTACCTGCAGCAATTTCAACTGGAAAAAAAGAGCAGCGTCTACTTTCCGAAACTGATCCAGAAGCTTGTCGACAATCCGCCGGTGGTAACCGGGGAAACCGATGATTTGTTCACCATTCTGCAGAATACCGCTCATTTTTTCCGCATTATCGGTAAAAAGAATATCCTCGTGCTCAAAGGCATTCTCGATCGTGAGCGGGATACGTTTGAACAGGTCCTCGCCGATTTTTACCAATTGACTGAATACCCCGATTGCCTGCAGCAGCGGTTCAATCTGGAAATCGGTAATGACCCGTTGTACCAGTACGCCGGTTTTTTCCTCAACACGATGGGGGGACGGCTCTACCTCTTTCGCCGGGATTCGATGTCCCGCATGGTGGTCAATTATTACGCGATCCTGATCATCGACCAGGCCAATCGGGAAGGCAGGAACAGGTATGGCATCGACATCGGTCATGCCATCGACAGCTTGATCGCTGAAATTGAAAACAGCAACATCGATTTACGGATGCGCGATCACTATCTCGAAACCCTTTACGGACTGGAACAGAACTACCAGTAGCGGGATTTTGTCGCAGGTCCGGCACGATGACTATGCAAAGAAGCCAAACAGCCCACTTATCAATCAGCCAGGAGGCAGGGCCGGTCAGCCCTTCCGACCGCGACGCCGATTTTCATTGTTTGTTGTGACTTCCAGTCATGAGGGTTAGACCGACATGACCAGTGTATCGCCCGCCTTGGTAAGCCAGGTTTATAGCCGGGGCGTATCCGGCAGCCAGCGGTTTTCGAACCCGGCACGTGCCGGGGCACCGGGCAGCCGTACCGGGAACGATGCCGTTCATGATTTCATCGATGTCTCGCAGCAGGGGCGGCATATGGCCGCAGAGGACGTTGCAGCCTCCCGCGGCGATGATGCACATCGATTGCCGGCAACTGACCGCAGTGATCGGGCGGTGGCCGCCGAACAGGCCGTGTTGCGTGAATTGCAGGTTCGCGACCGTGAGGTCCGGGCGCACGAACAGGCCCACCTTGCCGCCGCTGGCCGCTATGCCCGGGGAGGCGCTTCATTTGTCTACCAGAAAGGTTCGGACGGCCGCATGTATGCCGTCGGTGGGGAAGTCAGCATTGATGTCGGCCGAGCCGCCACTCCCGAAGAAACCATCGACAAAATGCAAACCGTCAGGCGGGCGGCATTGGCTCCGGCCGAGCCGTCTGCCGCCGATCGCCAGATAGCCGCCCAGGCTTCGATCAGGCTTGCGGAAGCCCAGCGTGAACTGCAGGCCGCCAACACGCGAGAACAGGATACGGCTGCTGATCGGCAAACCGATGCCGCTGCAGCCTTCTCATCTGTTTCTTCACCAGCGATTCCTGCAGCCGAAGGGGGAACCGACAACAGGCGATTGCGCGCTATTGCAGCGTACCGGGAGATCAACGAACTCCTCACTCCCCGACCCGCGGTATGATGGCAGCCACTACCTCGATCGAATCGCTGTTCGCTTTTATCCAGAGCAGCCCGACCCCGTTTCATGCCGTCGGTGCTATGCGACGACGGCTTTTGCAGGCCGGGTTCAGTGAACTTCCCGAAGCAATGGTATGGCCTCGCCAAACCGCCGGCAAGGGGTTTGTCTGCCGGGACGGCTCCCTGATCGCCTTTTCGCTCACCCCGGACGCTCCGTTGACGGAAGGGTTGCGCATTATCGGCGCCCACACCGATAGCCCTTCTCTGCAGATCAAACCAAAACTCAGCCGCCGATCACCACCATACCTGACGGCCGGGGTCGAGGCCTACGGCGGGGCGCTGCTGCGTTCCTGGTTCGACCGGGAATTATCATTGGCCGGCAGAGTCTGCTGCCGCACACCTGAGGGGGATTGCGAAACCGTGCTCGTTGATTTCCAGCGGCCGGTCCTGTGCATTCCGAGCCTTGCTCTCCATCTGGACGAAGAGGTCAACGACGGGCGGAAAATCAATGTCCAGCGCGACCTCTGCCCGATTATCGGGCTTGATTCCGACACCGCTCCGGCTACTCTGCAGGACATGGTGCGCGGCCTGATCCGCAGGGATCGGCCGGACCTCCGTGCTCTCGAGGTATTCGGCTTTGATCTGTTCTGCTACGACCGCACCACGCCGTCCCTGGTCGGGCTGAACGACGAGTTTATCGCGGCCCCTCGGCTGGATAATCTGCTCAGTTGCCATATCGGCGTCGAGGCAATCCGCCACCACCAGGGACCGACCAATTGTCTACTGGTCTGTGTCAACCATGAGGAAATCGGATCAACCAGCTACAGTGGTGCGCAGGGAAATTTCCCCGGTAGCGTGATCGACCGGCTCGTGCCAGCGGCCGGAGATCGTGCCACCTGTCTGCATCATTCGCTGCTCCTCTCGCTGGACAATGCCCATGCGACCCATCCGAACTTTCGTGACCGATCGGATGAGGATCATGAGATTCTGCTGAACCGAGGTCCGGTCATCAAGCTCAATGCCGCCCAGCGTTACAGTTCAACGGCCAGATCGGCGGCGCTCTTTCGGATGATCGCCGAGGAAGCGGGCGTGACGACGCAGGATTTCGTGATGCGCAGCGACATGACCTGCGGCAGTACCATTGGCCCGCTGGCCTCGGCGAAGCTCGGGATTGAAGCGGTCGATGTCGGCGCGCCGACCTGGGGAATGCATGCCATTCGCGAAATGACCGGGGCGCATGATCCCGACTTGCTGTTCCGGGCCGCCGGCCATTTTTTCAACCGCCCCGTTCTGCCGACAATCAACGATCGCTGGTAGGGCGGGACCGCCATATCGGCGCGGGCGCCAGCCCCGGTGTTCAGACGGCCAGATCGATTTGCTGAATCGTGCCGGTGGAACCGTTTTCCGAGAGAAACAGTCCGGTTGACCGCACCTGTCCCTGAAGATTGTTGGCCTCGTCCTTCAAGGCAAACGGAGTGGTCACATGTCCCAGATAGATGGCGCCGATTCCTTTCTGGCCGAGAGAAAACAGGTGTGACTGACCGGCCTCGTTGCGGGTCCAGATGCGCAGTCGATCGTAGATAGCATCGTTCTCATCTATCCAGCCATTGCGGTCGTCATCGAACTGCTGGAGATCGGCAAACCCCTCGCCACTGAGCGCCCCGAACAGTTCGCTGCCGTTATTGACGACGCCGTCGCCGTTTCTATCCAGGGCGAGAAAGCCGCTGCCCGGACCGACGAAGTGGATGTGATCGGCCGTTCCGTCGTGATCGATGTCAAAATCAAACCGGGTATCGGAGAGTTCGGCCGCCGTCCCGGAAAAATTGATTACGAGGGGATCCTTCAAGGCATCTCCGGCGCGAAAAAAGAGGTTTTCCTCACTGTAGAACTCCCTGCTCATGGTCAACCGGGCCTGAAAGGATATTTCCCGGCCATCGTTTGTAACGATGGTTCCGTCGGCACTGAAGCTGGTTTGTTCCCGCTCGTGATGCGACTCGTGGTATTCGTAGATAATCCCCCAGCCCTCTTCGCTACCGGCGTCGTTGCCGGCATCGGCACTCTCGCCTGGGGGAGCGGCTGAGTCCGCCTGCTCGTGGAAGAAGCGCGCCGGGTCGTCAATATCGATTTTTTTCCCGAACATTCGTTCGATCAAGGCCTTGAGCACTCTCATTTTGAGATCGGCAATCGGCAGGTCGTCCGCGGCGATCTCTTCCGCCAGACCCTGAACAAAGCGTGGCTGGGATTTGCCGGCCGGGGATACGTCGACCCGCACCGCTTCCTGCTGCGCCAACAGTTCCTGGACGCCCTTTCCTACGCCGGCGCCGGTGGTGATTTGGGGCTGTTGTCCGGTCTGCCAGGCGGTCAATTTCTCCCTGGCGGTATGTTCTTCTTGCAGAACGTGGTCACTGGTGAGCTTGATTGCGGATGAGGCGATGATCACGGCGTGCCCTCCATGGCAGGTGTGGGGTGATGTACGGGGAGTTCATCGTCTTGACGAACCGATCCTGCTGTTGTATCGGACCCGCAACCGCTTTTCTTTAGCTCTGCAGCTTTTTTGTATCGACAGGCGGCGATGTTTGAAGTCGTTTTCGGACATTTCACCGCGGGCACGGATACCGGCAAGAATAGTTGAACAGATGAAGGTTTTCCTTTGCTTGCCAATACCTCTTGTCGTAGAATAGTGGTCAGTTTTTCCACGGAGGAGAAAGATCCGTTATCTTTTATAACGGTTTCGGAAAAACCGGCGCGGCCCCATCGTTCACCGGGGCACCTGCAAAAAGAAGGTGACCGGTGGTCCGGCCGACAAGGTTTTCACGACTTCATCAACCTTTCATTACAAGGAGGCACCATGAGAAAATCGTTCATTGTGGGGCTGGCCTGTTTTGCGATCACAGCACTGACGGCGTGGGGCGCCTTCAGTGCCGGAGGTCCAAAACCGGAGCCGCCGCCCAAGGCGAAGACGATCAAAGAGCTGGTCGAACGCTACGATTCCAGCAGTTGCATCGATTGCCACGAAGACGTTCACGACGAGTGGTCCAACTCTCTGCACGCCCGCTCGATCCTCGGTAGCCCCCGAACGGCGCCGACGATCATCACCGCCATTGAAAACGGCTTGAAGATCTTCCCCTACTCCGGCGTAACCAAGGACGAGGATATTACCGTCGAACATCTGATGATGTGCGCCAAGTGTCATCTTCCGCAACTCGATGAAGCCACGGACGATGTCGCCCGGGAGATCGTCGCGACCATTCGCGGCTGGCAGCAGGCCTACCGGGATGGGGATTGGGACACGGTCGACGAGCTGGAGGAAACCATCCAGAGCCTCAATATCGGCTGCACCGTCTGTCACAACAAACTGGCCCTTATCCACAAGTGGGCCGACGGGTATCCTCAGCCGGATACCATTTACGGCGCCCTGGAAGGCGACCACGAGGATGAGGTCTATACGAAAATGGCCGAGTCTCCGGTACTTGGCGAGTCGATTTTCTGCGGCCAGTGCCACGGCCTCGGCCCGAATTTCGAGATGGAGCATCCCTCGCAATGCGCCACCCTGTACGGCAGCTATCTCTACTCCTATGTGGCCCACGGCGGCAGTGAATCGTGTCAGGAATGCCACATGGAGAAATCGGGACTCGGCCATGACATGCAATCATACAAAAGCGAAGCAATGATCGACATGGCCGTCGATGTTTCCGTGGATGGACAGTCGCTGTTCTGGCGGAAGAACAGGGATGCCGGCGTGGTGCCGATCGGTGTCATCAATGTCGAGATTTACAACAAGGCGGGCCACGTGATCCCGGACGGCTGACCGACTCCAAACCGGCTGGTCCTGGATGTGACCGCGAAAAATACTGATGATAAAGTCGTTTACAACAGTCAAAAAATCTATATGCCGTTTCCCGGGAGAATGGGACAGGGCAAGGAAATGGGCCGCGGACCCTACGAGAAGAGCGGCTTGCTCCGGGAAACAAGCATCCCGGCGCTGGGCAGGAAACATGAGACGTTTGAAATAACCTATCCCTTCGAAGACGTGGAAAAAGACGGCACGACCACCAGAGAGCTGATCAATGATGAACTCAAGGTCATGGTAACACTCTGGTACCTGCCGTTCGGCGAATTCGACGGCAACGAAGTCGCCTGGTATGAAGAGGAGAAAAACCTTAATCTGAAGACCGAATGGGTCTGGAGATAGATCCTTTTCTTGAACCTCCTTCATGTAATTCCTGACTGCAGGGAGAGAGGCGGGATGTCTGCGACACGCTGACAGCCGTCTATCTCCCTGCAATTTTTTCTGCTGCGCCCCCGCGTCTCCCCTGCCCGATC
>CAYSSK010000084.1:12934-17182 GCA_964433645.1 uncultured Desulfofustis sp. | reverse complement strand
GCAGCTTGTATCAATAATAACGGGCCAGCGCCAAGGTCCTCTCAAGCCTTTCCGTCAACAAGCCAAGGATCTCGGGGTAGAAAGCCAGCCCCTTGAAATGGTTTTCGCCCTGATGCTCGGCGGTTGCACAACTCACGTCAAAACCAAGGGATTCAAAGGCGCATTTCCAGCTATCATGGCTTCCCATCAAATCTTTTTCAACATGGACGCCGGAGAAGTACATCAGGGGTATAATCTTGATCATTCTCCGGTCAGCTCGGGCTTGTGTCCGTCTCAATCGCCGACAGAGACAGGCAAAGGAAGGGATGCCTTCAATGCTTGCGGCAACGACATTGTCATACAGATCAGTCACCAGTTTTTCCAAACCGAGATAGGCGATATTTGCCGGGTCGATGGCCAGCGGCGTACCGTGCAATGCCAGCACGTTCAGCCCGTGCTCATCGGGAAGAAATTCCCCGGCGATGACCTCAAGCGTCTGGTGGATAAATTCCCAGCGGTGCATCAAGGTCTCGCCGAGAAACACCCGGAGCCCGGGAAAGTATTCACAGGTCTCGGCAATCTGCTGATATTCGGTTCCCGGAAAAATATGCAGGGGCTGGACAACGATTTTTCGATAGCCGGCCGCCTCCGCCTCGGACAGGGCCTGATGCAAACTGGGTAAACCGGTTTTCCGCCGAATGACCTGCGACGAATAGGCCCAGAAGACCCGATAATCGGGAACCGTTTTCTTCAGGTGCTCGACGAAAAAGGACAGAGATGTTGCCCCGCGACGGCTGCTGCCAAACGCGGCGATGATGATGGCCGGCTCTTCCTGCAGTTCGGGCAGGCACTTCTTCCGGCCGATATAACCGTGTCGATGCATTTTTAACTCCGTTTTTGCTGGCTGGTCTTGGCTCGGCCCCTGACGCCGTCGCAAGCTGACGGAAAACGGTTCGAGGCTTCATCGAAGCGTCCTCGCCTCATCGGCGGTTTCTACCATCCGGCCGCTCGGAGCGCAACCGGGACCGGCGCTGGAGATCTTCGGTGGCGGTCGACAGCTCTGCAGGACGTGTCGCGATCCGGCGGGAACCAGTCGTTTCAGATTTTCCAGATCGTGCCGGTCAAGCATGGCTTTATAGAACGTGGTCCGGAAATGATGCGGCACGCCGCTGCCGGCAATGATCCCGATCGACTGCACAATCTCTGAAGTATCCACCGTCACCCCGCAGAGCGGCTGGTATTTATCGAGCGGGGCTTTAATGTCCATGGCAACGTAATCGATCAAGCCTTCATCAAGCAGCGCCTCCAAGACGCCCGGCCTGCTGCCGTTGGTGTCGAGCTTGACCGCCAGAGCCGATGCCCTGGCGGCGCGGATGAAGGCGGCCAGGTCCGGCTGCAGGGTCGGCTCGCCGCCGCTGAGCACCAAACCCGACAGCCGCCCGGAACGACCGGCAAGAAAGCGCAGGATCTGTTCCCGGTCATGACCGTGCGGCAACGGCGCGGTTGCCGGCAGCAAGCCGGCATTGTGACAGAAGGGACAACGAAAGTTGCAGCCTTGCGTGAAGACAATCGCCGCGACATGACCCGGAAAGTCGCTGAGCGTAAAAGGCTGGAAACCGCCGATCAGCATGATGCGGGCAAACGATACTGGCTGCGGTGCCGGAACTCCGCCCGTTTCCCCCGATTCCACTGGCTCACCGGACGCATGTAACCGACCACCCGGGAGTAAACCTCGGTCTGGCCGCCGCACTGCGGGCAGAACTCCTGCTCACCGGTGAGATACCCATGTTCGCCGCAGATGGAAAAAGACGGTGAGATGGTGAAATATGGTAGGCGATACTGCTGACAGGTGGTGCGTACGAACGTCTTGATCGCCTCCGGGTCCGGTACCGCTTCGCCGAGAAAGACGTGCAGCACGGTGCCGCCGGTGTATTTCGACTGCAGGGAATCCTGCAGGTCCAGTACCTGAAAGACGTCCTCACTGTAGTTGATCGGCAGCTGGGTCGAATTGGTATAGAGCGGCGTCCGGTCGGTTTCATCGACGAGTTCGCAGCGCAGGTCGGCAAAACGCTGACGATCGAGGCGGGCGAGGCGGTAACCGGTACCTTCGGCGGGGGTGGCCTCGAGGTTGTAGAGATTGCCGGTCTGCTGCTGGTAGTCGAGCAGCCGTTCACGCAGGTGATCGAGGATTCGGCCGGCAAAGGCGCTGCCGGCGGCAGTGCCGATATCGGTGCCGAGCAGGTTCAGGGCCGCCTCGTTCCCGCCGATGATGCCGATTGTCGAGAAGTGATTGCTCCAATAGCTCCCGAACCGCTCGTAAACCGAGCGGAGATAATAGCGGGTATACGGGTAGAGCCCCTTCACGGTAAAATTTTCCAGCACCTTGCGCTTGATCTCGAGACTCGTTTTGGCAAGATCCATCAAGTGATCAAGACGGGCAAAAAACTCCGGTTCGCTTTTCGTCTGACAGCCGATGGCCGCTAGGTTGATGGTGACGACACCGATGCTGCCGGTCAGCGGGTTTGCGCCGAACAGCCCGCCGCCGCGCTTCTCCAGTTCCCTGGTGTCCAACCGCAAACGGCAGCACATGGACCTCGCGTCCTCGGGGGAGAGGTCGCTGTTGACGAAGTTGGCGAAATAGGGGATGCCGTATTTAGCGGTGGCCTGCCAGAGCGGTTTGAGATCCTCGTTTTCCCAGGCGAAGTCCGGCCCGATATTATAGGTCGGGATCGGGAAGGTGAAGACCCGTCCCTGGGCGTCGCCCTCGGTCATGACCTCGAGAAAGGCGCGGTTGATCAGCGTCATCTCTTTCTGAAAATCGCCATATCGCTCATTTCGCCGCTCACCGCCGATAATGACCTGCTGATCGGCCAAGGTCGAGGGTGGCTGCAGGTCCATGGTCAGGTTGGTAAACGGTGTCTGGAAGCCGACCCGGGTCGGCACATTGAGATTGAAGATGAATTCCTGGAGGGCCTGCTTGACTCCCCGCTCATCAAAGCCGTCCTGCCTGACGAAGGGCGCCAGCAGCGTATCGAAGTTCGAGAAGGCCTGAGCGCCGGCCGCTTCGCCTTGCAGCGTGTAGAAGAAATTAACGATCTGGCCGAGCGCGGAACGCAGGTGCCGGGCCGGCCGGGACACCGCCTTGCCCTGGACGCCCCGAAACCCGCAGAGCAAGAGGTCCTGAAGGTCCCAACCGACACAATAGGTGGAGAGCAGGCCAAGATCGTGCAGGTGCAGGTCGCCGACCTCATGAGCGGTGCGCACCTCGCCGGGGTAAATGACGTTGAGCCAGTAGGTTTTGCTGACTTCGCTGGAAATATAATGGTTCAGCCCCTGGAGGGAGTAGTTCATGTTCGAGTTTTCCTCGATTTTCCAGTCCAGTTTCTCCAGGTACTGGTCGATCATGCCGACGCCGGTGCCCTGGGCGATCTTGCGCAGCAGGGCATGCTGCTCGCGATAGAGGATGTAGGCTTTCGCGGTCTTCTTGTAAGGCGAGGCAAGCAATACTTCCTCGACCAGATCCTGAATCTCCTCAACCTCCGGGACCGGTTGCGCAACGGCGCTCTGGGCAAGGCTCAAGACGCGAATGGTCAGTCGTCTTGCTTCGTGATGACCCAATTCACCGGTGGCACGGCCGGCATTGTGAATGGCATCGGTGATTTTGTGGAAGACAAACGGAACGGTTTCCCCGCTGCGTTTGCGAATGTGACGAAAGATAAAAGAGTGCGCTTCCTGCGCACCAACGGCAGGCACCTGCTTCATTGTCAGCTCCTTTCCTCGAAGGCGTACCACCACGGCGGGGTACCAAATCGGTCTGGCAGGTCTTCGGACTCGCGGACACCCTGCATAACCTACTGACCGTCGCTTCCCAGCCCACCCATGGACCAGTGCTTGATGACGGCGTTCGTTTCCACTCACCGCTGCGGGACAGCTCCGGACTCACACCGGATTCCCTCTTGCCGTCCCCCACCACGGGGGACACCAGACATGGCCACATCATATTGTATGAGGCTTTCTTGTCAATACAAAATAAAGCATAGATGACTCAGTTTTCCACCTCACCGTCGCCGAAGTTCAACCGGTGAAATATCGATGGCCCCTCGCTCCGATCGAACCGGGGACCGGTTCGCGAAACGACCTTTGGGTTGACTTTTGCCGGCGACCCGGTTATTCGTAATACTAATTTACATAATGTATTACTTCGTTGCCGCCGGAACGCTCACTCACCCGCAAGCCGGTTCACGCCATGGATAAAACCGAGGTTCTGCG
>CAYSSK010000084.1:11730-12834 GCA_964433645.1 uncultured Desulfofustis sp. | reverse complement strand
TCCGCCTGCGGCGAGCAGGTGCTGTCCAGCCATTGCATCGTCAGGGGCACTGGTATCTTCTGCCAGCCATGTTTCCAGGCGATGATCTCCGGAAGCACCGATAATTGCGTCCATTGAGCTGCCTGCGGACAGATCGGAGTTGACCGTGCTTTGATCCGTCAATCAGCCGGCACCATTATCCTGCAGAAAAGAAGGCGCGGCAACGGGTGGAGACAATCAGTGTGCCAGCTGGTAGAGCCCCCGCAGGGAGAGCGTCAAGGAGTCCCGGGCCGGACTCAATCGATCAGTCTGCCGAGTTCATCGTAGAACGGATAGGGCCCCGCGAACTCGCCGATAAAACTGAGGTGGGTCACGAGGCAATTGTTCCGCCAGGAGTGCAGATGAATGCCGGGCGGCTCCAGATAAAACTCCCGGGGTGGTTCCTCTCCGAGGTCCAGGGCGACATAATGGGAAGCGCTCGGCGCGATGGATACACTCACCCCATTGCAGTGGGTGTGGATGGGACGATGCACATGCCCGCACACAATTTTGCATACCTGCGGGTGTCTTTGCAGGAGTCGGCCCAATTCGTCGCCATTCGCGCAGTTCTGTACATCCATGTGTTCAATGCCGCTGATGATCGGCGGATGGTGCATAAACAAAAGCGTCGGGGTTTCCGGCGCGATGGCGAGCCGGTTATCCAGCCACGCCAGGCGCGCCGCATCCATTTCCCCTCCGGACGCTCCGGCAATGGTGGTGTCAAGACCGATCATCCGTATCGGGTAATCGTCAATGACATAGCGAAGATCGCCGTTAGGCGGCAGATAGCCGTGGTCGTGGAAAGCCCGGCGGAAATTCTCGCGCATGTCATGGTTGCCGGGAATGACGTACACCGGCATGGGCAACGGAGCGATCAATTCGCGCAGCAGCCGATATTCATCATCGCGCCCGAAATCGGTCAAATCGCCGGTCATGAGAATCACGTCGGGACGTTGCTTGAGGGCCAGCAGATGGCGGATACAGCGAGCCAGATTGGCGGCGGTATCCACCTGCCGGTAGGCGAGTTGCCCCGCAGCCTTGATGTGCGGGTCGGTCACTTGTGCTATCAACATGTCAATTGACTCC
>CAYSSK010000084.1:0-11630 GCA_964433645.1 uncultured Desulfofustis sp. | reverse complement strand
CCGGCAATTCTTTGACCACGGTATTCTCCGGGCGAAACAGGATCTTCAGCGGTCCATCATCGCGTGCCGGCAGAGCGATGCGCCCTCCCGGCGCCTCGAATACGCCATTGCGCACGGCCCCTTCAATTCGATTCATGGTACCGATGAAATCCGCCACGAATGGATCGCCGGGTTCAAAATAAATGGTGCGCGGCGTGCCGACCTGGGCGACCCGGCCGCGACGCATCACCACGATCCGGTCACCCAAAGACATGGCCTCGGCCTGGTCATGGGTAACGTATACCGTGGTGATCCCCAGTTCCCGGAGCAGACGGTCGATATCGACCCGCAGTCGTTCGCGCAGCAGCGCGTCCAGTGCCGTCAGCGGCTCGTCGAGCAAAAGGACCTTGGGCTGCACGGCAATGGCCCGCGCCAGCGCCACACGCTGGCGTTGGCCCCCGGACAATTGGTCGATACTGCGGCGCCTCAACTCCTGGATATGCATCATCTCCAGCATCTCGTTAACGCGGCTGTGCATCTCCGCCGGGGCCATCCCGCGGATCTTCAGACCGTAGGCGATATTCCCCTCGACATTCATGTTGGGGAACAGGGCGTAGGACTGGAACACCATGCCGACGTGACGATGCTCGATGGGCAGATCGGTGACATCCTGATCATCGAAATAGATCCGTCCGCCGGGATCGGGGCTCTCAAGGCCGGCAATGATCCGCAGGGTGGTGGTCTTGCCGCAGCCCGATGGACCGAGAAACACGATGGTTTCTCCGCCGGTGATATCCATGGTGATCGGTTCCAGCGCCCGGGTGCCGTCGGGAAAGGTCTTGGCGCAGGCCTCGAGTCGGATCGATGTACGGAGATGTCCTTTCTCGTTCATGCCGGATGTATCCTCACCTGCCGGTTTCCGTCTGCTCATCTTCGCCTGCCGGATGCGGCTTTTTCCTGTCCGGCTGTCCATAAAGCTGAAGGGCAAAGAGAAGGGGAATGATCATGATCAGAAATACCACGGTATAGGCACTGCCGACTTCCAGGCGCATGCTGGCATAGCTGTCCGCCAGGCCCACCGGCAGCGTCTTGTTGACAGGCGTATGGAGCATCCAGGTGATATTGAACTCGCCCATGGACAAGGTCAACACCATCAGCGAACCGGCGACGATACCGGAGCGGCAATTGGGAATAACGATATCGAAGAAGCGCCGCCAGAAGCCGGCGCCGAGGCTCGCCGCTCCTTCCTCCAGCGAGCGGAAGTCGGCACTGGACAGGACCGCCAGCACAGCGCGCATCATGAAAGGCAGCGTATACAGGACATGTCCCACAAGGATAAAAAGCCAACTTCCGCGAAAGTCGCGAAATCCGCCATAGGTCACGATCAGCGCCAGGGCAATGGCCAGCCCCGGAATAGCCAGGGGCAGGGTCAGCAGTTCCTCGATGCCCCGGGCGATCCGGCCCTGCCGTTTGGACAAGACATAGGCGGCCGGCACGCCCAGCACGATAGTGCAGGCGAGACAGGCAAGGGCGATCAGCAGGGAGAGCACGATGGTGTCGGAATAAAGCGCCCAGACCTCCAGCACCCACCGCAGCGTGACCCCACTCGAAACCCCCTTGAAATAGTTCTCGGTGATTCCCGCCAGCACCGACATCACCACCGGCACGATCAAGAAACTGCAGACCAGCAGCGTAAACGCCAGTTGCACGTAGAAACGAGCGGTTCGCTTCATCATTATCCCGCCGCGGAAACCGTCGAACCGGCCATGGAGCGGGCGATACTCAACACCAGCCAGGTGATGATGCCGAGCACGATACTCAGCGCGGCGGCCATGGCGATGTTGGCGCGCAAGGTGAATTCGGTATAGATGACCATCGGCAGCACATCGATATTGGTCGCCAGCGTAAATGCGGTGCCGAAAGCTCCCATCGCGGTTGCAAAGGCGATGGCGCCCGAGGCGATGAAGGCCGGCTTGAGGGCCGGCAGGATGACGTCGCGGGTGACCCGCCACGGCGACGCCCCCAGCGAGCGGGCGGCCTCTTCCAGGGCAGGATCGAGTTTTTCCGCGGCGGCCATGATGGTGAGGATGACACGCGGGATGGAAAAGTAGATGTAACCGAGAAACAGCCCGGCCATCGAATAGGCGAACACCAGTTTATCGCCGGTCAGCAACTGGGTGATCTCGCCGATCAGTCCCTGGCGGCCAGCCAGCATGATCACCATAAACCCCACCACCACGCCGGGAAATGCCAGCGGAAACGTCAACAGGGCGATCAGCACCTCACGCCCGGCGAAGCGGTGGCGTTCGAGGAACAGACCGGCGACCGCCGAGATGGCCAGCGTGGCCAGTGTAACACCGGCGGAGAGCAGCGTCGTGGAAACCAGGCTTTGCAGGTAGCGCGGCGTGGTGACCACCGCCAGGTAGGCGGACAGGCCGTCCACGCCGCTGCCGGCGATCATGGCCAGGCGCACCAGCGGCAGCAGAAAGAAGGCCGTCGCCACGATCAGTACCGGCAGCGCCAGGACGACCAGGAACGGGAATTCACGCTTTTCCAAGATGCACGCCTGTTTGGGCTTAACGCACTTCCTTCAGATAACGATCGCCGAAGGCTTCCTGCACTTCTGCCATACGGCCATAATCGAGCGGCTGAGACCGTTCATAGTCGGCGGCCGGCAGAAACTTGGCCTGCGCCTCCGCCGACATTGCGCTGGCGCGCACCGGTCGCAGGAAGGCGTTGGCCCATACGGCCTGACCGGTATCGGACATGATGAAGTCGAGAATCTGTTTGGCTTTTTCCGGATTGGGACTGTTCTTGACCAGGCTCATCACGTAGGGAACCACCACCGTTCCTTCCGTCGGAATCACGAAGGCTGCGTTGGCGCCATCCTTATACATCGCCCGGTAGGCATTGAAATCATAGTCGAACAGGATCGGAATCTCCCCGGACAATACCCGCGCGTAGGACGTCTGCTTGGGGACGATGGGGTTGTTTTTGGCCAGTTCCTGGAAATACTCGATGGCGGGCGTGAAATCATCCAGGGTGCCCCCCAGGGCCCGGTTCACGGCCACCGCTCCGGCATAACCCACGAAGGCGCTGGACGGATCGAGATAGCCGACCATGCCCTTGTACTCCGGCTTGAGGAGATCTTGCCAGGAGGTGGGAACCGGTGCTCCGCCGAGTGCGTCGACATTGACGAACAGGCCGAGTGTGCCGGAGTGAATGGTGAACCAGTATCCATCCGGGTCTTTCAGCCCATCCGGAATCTCATCCCAGAAGGCCGGTTTGTAGGCCGCAACCACACCCTCATTCTTGGCAGCGATACCGAACGAGACCCCGTAGTAGGCCACATCGGCCACCGGGTTGTCCTTTTCGGTGATGAGCTGGGACAGCGTCTGCCCCGAGTTTTTGTTGTCATGCGGAATGTCGAAACCGAGATGTTCCTTAATCGCCGTTAGTTGCGACGCCCAGTCAGCCCATTGCGGCGGGCAGTTGTAGCAGATCGCATCTGCCGCGACCGCGCTGCTTGCGATGCTGCTCATGAGCAGCATCGCACTGCCGAGAAGCGCCATTTTGATTGTTACGCTCTTCATCCGTTGTGCTCCCTCGTTGAGATGTTTGTGTTCGGTTGGCCCAGAATTTCCCCAGCCGTGCCGTCACCACCGGACGGACAGATCACCGCCGGCAGCGTGGTCCGCGGATCGATTCATCCCCGCACCCACCGGAAAACCGGCCGGCGGTTCCAGGCAAATACCAGCCGACTCTAGCTGTCGTTTGTTACCTTCCCAATGCGATTCTTTTAGATTTCGATTATGAATGTTTGCGGCTGCCGCCCACTCGCCCACTAGGCCGGCAATTTTCTCAGGAAGGAATGGTGTTGACAAGCAAGATTTCCAGCTGATCCTGCTCGCAGGAAAAAGCATGGCCGCGAGACAATGCCTCATCACAAGAGCTTCAGCACGGTTCTCTCTTTGTTTTTAACTGTTGTCCGGTCCAACTCCAGAAGACGATCGCATATCACCTTGAGCAGGCCTTTGTCATGACTGATGAAGAGCATGCCCATATCGCGGTCTCTGGCCACTGACTGCAACAGTCTGGCCACCACCGCCTGTACCGACGCGTCCAGACGTGAAGTGGGCTCATCCGCCACCAGGAAACAAGGAGAATGGAGCAGGGCCCGGGCCACGGCAAAACGTTGCAGTTCCCCGCCGGAAAGCTGCCGGGGAAAACGTCCCAGAAGGTCCCGACCGAGTCCGACCTGGTCCAGAGCTGTTTGCAGGAGGTTTGCCTTGGCAGCGTAGTCGCCGTTTCGGCCGGCTACCATGGCCAGAACATCCAGCATGGACCTGCCGATGGTCATCCTGGGAGAAAAAGCCATGACCGGGCTTTGGTGGACCTTCTGGTACAAGGGCCGCAGCGACTTGAAGCGGTTGCGGGACAACTCGTCCAACCGCTCCCCTTGCCAGGCGACCATTCCACCATGGGGTCTTTGCAACCCGAGCACGACGTTACCCAAGGTGGTCTTGCCAATACCCGAAGGCCCATAGAGTCCCACGATTTCACCGCGTTTGACAGCCAAGTCGAGACCTGAGAACAGCATGTGCTGGGGATGCCCGGACCCGGCAAGGCCAACGGTCAACTCCCTGGCCAAGACAACCGAGGCACGGTCGACGTCGCCGACCTTCACCGTTCTTCTCCAAGCCCGGCCAGGATTTCCGGAGCAATGGGATGCAGGCCGTTCTCCGGCAGGGAGCGAAGCAACCCTTGGGTGTAGGGATGACCTGGAGCGTTCAAGACGTTTTCTGTTTTTCCCTGCTCCAGGATTGTCCCGCCGTGCATGACTGCCACGTCCCCTCCCAAATCACGAGCAAGCGCAATATCGTGTGTTATGCAGAGGATGGTCTTGCCCTGGTCGACCAGGGTTCGGATCAAATCGGCTGTTTTGTCGCGCAGATCGCTGTCCAGGCCCTTCGTGGGTTCGTCGAGAACCACCAGCCGCGCCGGAGAAACCAGGGCCATGGCGAAGAGCACCCGCTGGGCCATGCCCCCTGAAAGTTGTCCGGGAAATTTGTCGCCGGTTTCCTCCGGCAAAAAAAGTGCGTCAAAGACCTGCTCAACCTCAAGCTTGGCGGTACCGTTGGCCATGCCACGCACGAAGTGCAGGATCTCCATGACTTGTTTCCTGACACGCATCAACGGGTTCAGGGCCTGACGGGGCTCCTGTGGGATGAGCAGCACCCTGCTCCCCCAGAGCCATCTGAAACGTTTTGGGTCGCCGTTGAGCACCTCCCGTCCTTCGAACAGGATACTGCCCGAAGCGACCAAATCACCGGGAAGAGTGGCGGTAATGGTTTGAGCAAGCAATGACTTGCCCGACCCCGTCTCGCCAATGAGCAAAAAGGGCCGTTCCTGGTGGACTGAAAAGCACAGACCTCGGACCAGAGCAGCGGAGGAAGCAGGCAATTTCCTGGAACGAATCCAGAGCCCGTCAACGGTTAAGACCGACGTGGTACTCAAAATTGCTCCCTGCGCGCATAACGGTGACTCAGGGAACTGCCGGTGAGATAGAAGCCCAGAACGGAACAGAAAACGGCCCCGGAGGGCACGATGACCAGGTGGGGTGAAAGACGCATGTAGCTGAGCCCTTCGGCGATCATCCGCCCCCAGCCAGGCTCAGGGGGCGTCAATCCGATACCGATAAACCCCAGCGAGGAAACAGTGAGGATGGTCCGCCCCATGTTCAGGGTGGCAAAGACCGTGAGCACCGGCACTATCTCGGGCAGGACGTATCGCCAGAGAAGGAATCGGTCACTGAACCCGGACAGGACGGCGGCCTCGACATACTCCCTGCCGGTTACCGTGCGGGACAGGTTCCTGGCCAGCCGGAAAACTTCGGGCCAGCCGGTGAGGATCAGGGCCAGGGCCAGCATCCACACCCCACCACCGAACAACCCACCAAGAAGCACGGCCAGGAGGATACCGGGAAAAGCCAAGGTCACGTCCACCAAACGCATCAGCACCATATCGAGTCCACCGCCGTACCAGCCGGCAACCATGCCCAATATCAGACCTACGCCGAGGGACCCGGCAACAATAACCAATGACGTGGACAGGGACTTTCTCGCCCCCGTCACCAGGCGGGAGAGCACGTCCCGGCCGAGATGATCAGTACCCAACAGATGCTGAGACGAAGGCTGCTGCAACACCGATTCCAGATCCTGGGAATACGGATCACTGGTCAAGAGTGACCCCAGAAACGTGACCAGAAGCACGCCGGTGACCAACACCGAGCCGACGGTCAGTTTCACCCTGCTCATTGTCGGCCGGTCAGCGGGCATAACCCGCCTCGACACGGGACCTGCCCGGCGCCATTGCTCCACAGGCCAGGTCAACCAGCATATTCACGGTCACGTACATAAGGCCAAAGACCAGGCTCACGCCCTGGATGACCGGTATATCACGGGCGAAGACGCTCTCCAAAAGCAGCAGCCCCATTCCGGGCCAGGCGAAAAGGGTCTCCACCACGACCACTCCGTCGAGAAGATGAGCCATCTGCAACCCGAGAAAAGTGACAATAGGCACCCCGGCATTTCGAACGCCGTGTCGCATCATCACCAGAGGCTCCTGGAGCCCTTTGTAACGAGAGAACCGGTAAAACCTCGTCTGCCGGACATCTCTTATGGCTTCACCGATGATCATGGTCGACATCGCGGCCAGGCTTAATCCCAACGTCAGTGCCGGCAGGATGAGGTGTACCTGCTGTGAGTGGCCGGCAACCGGGAGCCAGTTCAAGTGGATGGACAGGATCAGGATCAGGACGATGCCGAGGACAAAAGAAGGAATTCCCACCAGCAAACTGGCTCCCACCTCGGTCATACCCTGCAGCACGCCTCCCGGGCGCAAACCGTTAGCCACGCCGAGCGGAAATGCCACCAGCAGCGAGACGAGCATGGCCCCCACCGCCAGTTTCGCGGTATGCCCCAGGTGACGGCATACCAGGTCGGACACCTTCTCGCCACTCACCAGTGACCGCCCCAGATCCAGGCTGAAGGTGTACTTGAGCCATTGCGCGTACCGCAGGGCAACCGGTGCGTCGAGCCCAGCTTCTTGCCTGATGTTGCCGGCCTCTTCATGGTCAGCCAGGTCCGGTCCATAGCGGGCAATGGCTATGCTCATACCCATATCCCCCGGACTCCAGTTGACCGCAGCGAACGTCAGGGTGGCCACGGTCAGCGCCACGGCCACCCCCTGCATGCCCCGATAAAGAACCGTACGGACTACTTCGACCACGCCGCTCCTTCCGGGTAGGGCCTCAGTTCGTAGGGATCCAGCTTCACTCCGGCAATCCGGTTGTTCACTGCAACATGGTGGTCGTACCAGCTGACGGGAATCTCGGGCAGTTCGTCGTGGATAATGCGAACAATCTCGTGAGCAATGACCCGAGCCTTGTCTGGATCGAATTCTGCCTCATAATTCTCAATGAGCCCGCTCGCCTTGGCCGAGGACCAACCAAGGGCTCCCCACGCGGAACGGTTGGCGCCAAAGTCCGTGGCAATAGTCCCGATGGCATCGGGAACCAGTCCAAAATTGCGGCCCAGCAACGCCATCTTCAGCGTTCCGTCCTGATTGGCTGACGAGACAGCAGCAGATTCACCCACGAAAATCTCGACCTCGATCCCGGCTTCCTTGGCCTGGGCCTGGATAGCCTCGCTGACGACCGGAAGCATGGGGCGTGAGGAGTAGGTCAGCAGCTGCACGGAAAACCGCAATCCGTCCATGGCGTAGATCCCGTCGGGGCCGATCGACCACCCCTGACTTTCCAGCAGGCGTCGCGCCTCTGCCGGGTCGTAAGTCAAGGGTTCAAGGGTGTCGACATGCCAGGTGGATGACAGGGGCGGCAATAGCTGCATCCCGGCGGTCGCGGGGTTCTTGAGCAAGCCCTTGGCAATGGCCTGCCGGTTGACGGCAAGAGACAGGGCCCGGCGCTCCTCCACCGTGTCGAAGAAGGGCAGATTACAATTGAGCATCAGCAATCGTACCCTGGGGATGGCGTCGGAGTGGACCGTGATCCCGTCCAGGGAGCGCAGTCTCTCCGCGGCGGTAGCCGAAAGAGTCAGGGCGATGTCCGCATCTCCCCCTTCGGCCATCAGGGCCCGCGTTTCCGGATCGGGTACGGCCACGTACCGTGCCTTGGCGATGGCCGGGGGCTCACCCCAGTAGGACTGCCATGTTTCAAAAAGCATATCCGTTCCTTGGCCGAAATCCGTCAACTTATAGAAGCCGGTACCGACCACTGCGATCGCTTCTCCGGAATCGTCAAAGGAGGAAGGAGCGACGATCGCCGTGGAGTAGTGGGCCAGGTAGGCGGGCAGCGGGGCAAAGGGGCGGGACGTTTGCACCTCAACCACCAGATCGCCGACGGCGCGAACATGCTCGACCGGCGTCTTGCCCAAGACACCCTTGGCCCGTGCGCGTTCCAGGGAGGCGACCACGACCTCGGCGGTCAAAGGGCTGTCATCATGGAACAAAACCTTCGGGCGAAGGTGGATGGTCCACGTCAATCTGTCTTCCGAGGTTGACCAAGACGTCGCCAACCGGGGCTCCACCCCACCTTCCCGGTCAGAAACCACCAGTGTCTCCAGGCAGCCCATGCGGGTGAAGGCAAACCCGGACACGGTCGGATCCAGCCCCTTGGCCTTCCAAGGACTGACGACAACCACGGCGTCCTCATCCGCCACTGCAGGCTGTCCGGCAGATAAGCCAAGGAAGCCGCACAGCAGCACGAGGATCAGAAGCATTTTTGCTCTGGACATAATCTTTCTCCTTTTGTATGATCTTGATGTTACAATTATTAAATACGTAATACGTTAAAGCAACCCAAAACACAATGCAATCTTTTATCCCGCTTCGGGCAAGAAAAGCGCATGGACAATACACAGCATCGGCACGATTGGCTCAATACCTGGCAGTACCACATGACCGGCATGAACGAGGTGAGTACCCCCCAATACTGGGACAAAAGAGCCGAAGACTACGATGACTTTATCCGCACCAGCGAATTCGAATACGGAATACGTATGTGCGAGATCCTGGAGCGTGAAGGGACGCTTGACCGGGACACACAGGTCCTGGAGATCGCCTCCGGAGTGGGCGCGGTGACCTTGCCGCTGTGCCGCAGTTCGCAACGGGTTACCGCAATAGAGCCCTCCCACCCAATGGCGGAACGACTTCAGATGAATTCCCGCACGTGGAATATCTCCAATCTCGAGATTATCGAGCAGACCTTTCAGGAGTTCGCCGCTGATGCACCGCCGAATGGTTACGACATGGTTTTCATGTGCCACGCATCCTGGCAGTTCCCGGATCTCGCCGATCTGATCGCTTCCATGAACCGACTGGGGCGGCAGACCTGCTGTCTGGCCGACACGATGGGTATAGCCGATTTCAAGCATCAAGACATGCACCGGCGACTGGACATCGTGCCGGTCGATCTGGACCGGGCCTTGTATGTGTTCAACATTCTCTGCGAGCTCGGGTGCTCCCCTAATCTGGCTACCATCGACCACGTCATGCGCCGTTCCACCACCTCGGCCAAGGCCATGTGGCGCAACCTGGTCGGCAAATACCGTGTTCCGAAGAAAGAAGATATGACCCTTATAGACAGCCATGTAAAACAGCAATCCTCAAACGGAATCTACGCCACACCCAGTACCATGGCCCTGATATGGTGGGAGGCATAATGAACGGACAGGAACAATTACAGGATCTTGCGCTGCGCAGCCAACACTGGGAACACCTCTGGGAAACATCCTGGGACGCCCGGGAAGCCATGTACGTAGGCGAGGCCCATCTGAGCTACTGGGAGCTTCGGGCCGAAGATTTTACCGACGGCAGAAAGGCCTGCGACTGGAATTTCGGCCGCACTGTCGCCTCCGTTCTCAAGGGGCTGATTCCTGAGCGGTCGACTATTCTGGACGTCGGGGCAGGTCCGGGAAGCCTGGCCCTACCCTTTGCACTCGCCGGGCATCAGATTACGGCGGTCGAGCCGGCAAGCAGAATGCTCGAGCAGCTGCAGACAAACTTCACCCTCGCAGAGCTGCCGCGTTGCAGGGTTATGTCCGTACCCTGGCAAAAGGTCGATGTAGACGGCCTGCGCCAGCGCTTCGATCTGGTCATCGCCTCCCTGCTCATGTGGATGTTCCGCGACGTCTGGTCCCAGCTGAAACGGCTGGAGACCGTTTCCAGGAATATCTGCTGCGTCGTCGGCGGAGCCGGTACCGACCCCGGGGGACATGGCACCGAGCTATGGAACACCATCATGGGCACCCGTCCCAAGCCCAACTACTCAGAACATCCGATGATCTTCAACCTTCTATACACCAAGGGCCGCAAACCGGAAGTGCGCATCATCTCTTACGAGACCGAGCGGTCCGTAAAAAGCAAAATCAAACAGCAAAAGCTTTTTTATTCCAAGTATACCCGCCTGACTCCCGAACATGAATCGCTCATCGAGAGCGCCGTCGAGGCCTCGGCGGAAAATGGGCTGGTCCGTGAATATTGCCAAGCTTCCGTGGTCTTTTGGAAACCCGCGAAGGGAGGTTGAGTCGTTTGTCGCTCCTGATGTTCGCGGTTGATCCGGCACCTGTCCCAGCGTGTCACGCCAGGACTCATGCTCTGCTGACGGTCCAGATAGCAGGAAAGGCTCACCCAACACCCCCACCAGCCGATGCTGCCTGAATGGAAGCAGGGTCTCGAACTCGCAGGGCAATTGTGTCTTCAGGTACTACCACTCATGCTGGTCGGCTGTCTGGCCGGGAGCGTGTTCGTCTTTTCGCAATGGGGCGCCCGATGCGGCAAACTGCTGGAACCCCTGGCGCGGATGGCCGGCCTTGGTCCGCGGAGTGCCACATATCTGGCCTTGTGCCTTCTTAATCAGGTGGCGGCGAATGCCTACCTGACCATGCTGCTTCGCAATCGAATCGTCCCGGAACGGCGCCTACTCGGCACCTATTTGGTGGGGTGGTTGCCGGCCAGCTGCCACTATTATGTTTTTTATTTCGCTCCGATTCTGCTGCCGGGCCTGGGCCTGAGAATCGGCTGCACCGTGCTCGGTCTCTTCTTTCTGGCCAGCCTTCTCATCTGCATCAGTGGCATGCTGATTCTGAGAACCCAGAAAACCGCCTCGCATGACAGCGCTTCATTGGATAGCAAGGCAGCTCCTCTGCCGAACTGGCCCGGCGCTATGGCCGTCTTCAGTGCTGGTAGCAAACAGTTTTTGCGAATCGCATCGGTCTTCGTCCCCTGCATCCTGGTCATCGCGGTGCTGCTCAACCTCCCCCCGGCTCACTCGTTTATTGAAGGCTTGGGGACACTGTTGGCACAGATCGGATTGCCAAGCGCCGGGATCGTTGTCGTGCTCACGGCCCTGCCAAGCATGATGGGCGGTTTTGCCACGGCCATCGCATCAATCCATCAGGGGACGCTGTCTCACGAGCAGATCGTGCCCGTCATCTTCCTTGCCGCATTCGGACATGCCCTGTTCTCGGCCTTCTCCCATTTTTTGCCCACCAACATGGCCATATTCGGCCCTCAGCGCGGAGCCAGACTGACTTTTGCCAGCCTGTGCGTGCGCACGCCTTGCCTGGTTTTGG
>CAYSSK010000083.1:9372-17639 GCA_964433645.1 uncultured Desulfofustis sp. | reverse complement strand
TATAAAACGCTGCTGCAAAAAGCCGGCGACAGCTCACTCCATGCACTCCGGGCGAAAGACCTGGACCGTTTTCTGCTCCTTGCTCTGAAGTTCACCCCGGGAACTCATAAGATAGCCTCGATATCACCCGCTTTCGAGATGGATATTCTCGCCGCCCGCCGGCAATTTCTCCAGCAGGTGGTGGGTGTTGATCTGGAAGCGTGCGTCGACGGCACACTGCAGAAAGAACTGGCCCCCTATCGACCCGGCCCGACCGACGGTGCCGCCGAGCCGGTATTCACGCCGTTTTGCGTTACCCAGTATCTCTATGCCCAATCCCTGCACGATAATATTTTGTTTGGTAATGTCGTCGACCAGGAACGCCTGCAGAAGACCTTCGGGACCCTGATTATAGACGAGCTTGAACGGCAAGGGCTGCTTGACGATGTCATGGATATCGGGCTCGATTTCCATGTCGGCGGCAAAGGAGACAATCTTTCCGGGGGGCAGAAACAAAAAATAGCACTGGCCCGGGCCCTGTTGAAACGATGCCCCGTACTCATCCTCGACGAGGCGACGGCCAGTCTTGACAACACCTCACAGGCCCGTATACAACAGTATGTAAGAGACAGGCTCCATGGCGTGACAACGGTGATCGCCGTTGTCCATCGTCTTGACATAATTTCGGAATATGACCATATTTTGGTGATGAAGGAAGGAAAAATCGTGGAGTCCGGCAACTACGACGAACTGCTGCAGAGAAAAGGAATATTATATGGCCTCATCAACGATCAACACGAACGGTAACGAACAACGGCATTGCCGATTGACCTGCGATTTCGATCTGCTTCGCCATTCGTCGCTCTTTTCCGGCCTGCACCTCGACGTCGTGAAACTGTTCGCCTACCTCTCCGTTCACCGATCGTTTCGGACCGGAGAGTATCTTGTCGAACAGGGCAACACCGCCAGCGCGGCGTTTTTCATCGTTCAGGGACGAATTGAAATCACCGTCACCCGTCATGACAAAGAAGTTCTTCTCCAACCCATTGAACAGGGAACACTTTTTGGGGAACTTGCGCTGCTCGCCAGTTTTCACTGGTTTTTCAATGCTCGCGCCGCCGAGAATGTCGACGTTATGGTCATCGACCGGACCACCTTTCAAAAAGTGCTTGAAACCTACCCTGACCAGAAGGATCGTTTGATCGAACGGATCGTGCAACTGCGCATCAATCGATTGGTCGAACAGACGGACTTCATCCTGGATACCTATCTCGATACCGACCGGCAGACGTCTGCAATCCCCATGTGAGTCCAATGATGAACCGTTATCCTGTCTTCTTCTGCCTGATCTGTCTTGCCGCCCTGCCGATCTATCAACCGGTGTCGCTGGCGGCTGTCGACCCTCCCCTGGAAATTGCCGAGTTCCGTTTGGGGTCGAATATCAGCGAGTATTCCGATATCGACCACGCCGATTACCTGCAAGAGATCGAGGTAGCGGATTGGTATGGATTCCGCAGAGGGTACATCTCGTACGGGACCTGTGCCTACCCCGACACAGTTGTCAAGATCCGCATGAAATACGAGGATTCAAGCAAAAAATTCTACGACGAACTACTGAAAAAATTCAAAGAGAAATTCGGACCGCCCGATGAGTGGAAGGGCGACGCCTTCGGCGTTGTTCATACCTGGAAATGGACTTTTTTCGACGAGCAGGATCGTCGCATCAATCTCGTTCTGCAACACAATCTGCAAAATCCAAATGAAAATATCGGCAATATCGTCAAACTCTCCTTGCCGGATCGCGAAGAAGAAGAGCGCCTCTGTTTTCTCAAGCTCTGTGAGGCCAATAAAGACGCCGAAGCGAGAGAACGCATGGAAAAGCGCAAACTGCCCCAATGGGATTATATGATCCCTCGATGAATCGATGGCTTATGACGATCATCCCGGACGGCTCATCGGTTGGAACGGGATGAGTATTGTCGTCCCGGACGGGTGGGAAGCGATCGTCAAGGGGCCGTGCCATCTTATTTTTGAGCGGGCCCTGAGGCCATGCCTTGAGATTCGCTGGGAGTGTCCCGCAAGCCGGCATCACCGCCCGCCATCACCGGATCGGATCGTCTCCGATTTGCTTCGACAAGCAATCGGCAGACGGCCCCGGCTCGAAGCTGTTCAAGACACTGGACACCTATCCCCCTCTTTTGTCTTGCAAGCGTTTTCTGCAAACGGGTCGGGAGCACCGGACCTTCTGGTACTGACCTGCAAGACCTGCGGCATGGTGGCTTTGCTTCGCTGCTATCCGGAAAATCTGGCGGCGTCCCATCTTCAACCGCTGCTATCGACCATTGACTGTCAACATCGGCGAAGCGGCCCCAGCCGCTGGTGCATTCAGGATCTGTCGTTTATGCTGCCGAGCGATTATTCACTTGCCCGCTATTCTTTTGCTTTTGGCCTGACTTCGCTGAGTTTTACCTGTACCACCGGAGAGCTTCATCTCTGTAGACTGGCACCCGCTTCGGAGCACCTCAGAAGAGCTTCCATTGAGACCTTGTTTGCCCGGTTCAGCGGCATCACGCAGCATGCTCCGGAACGGATCGATGCCTCTACCCTGCGTTGCAGATCCACCCCGGGAACCTGGGTGAGCCTGCTGAAACGGATCTTTCGGCGCCGACCCTATCGCTGGGCGCAATTGCAGCATCTGCCTGAAAACGATCGTATTCTCGGGGTCCTGCTGGACAGCTATCGCCCCCTGGATGCAGAGACCATCGCGGCCTTCGAAGGACTATTATGTCATCATTCACCGCAAAAAAAAGGGTCCGGCCACCCTCCTTGACACGTGAACAGGCCTTGGCCTGCATTCCGGTCCATAACAATGTCCTCTCCTGGGAACACCTGGCCTCGGGACACGTAAGGATCGAGTACACACTGACCCTGAAACCGTTTTTTTCGTCGGTGCTGGCACGGTTCCACGGTCGCCCGGATCCCTCCCAGACGGCAAAAAGGACCCTGGAGTTGGACGAACTCGGAAGTCAGGTCTGGGAATTGGTGGACGGATCGAGGACAACCGCTGAAATCATCGACTCTTTTGCCAGTCACCATGCCATAACGTGCCAGGAGGCCGAGCAGGCAATCACCGCTTTTTTCCGCGGACTGGGCAAACGAGGACTTATCGCGATGCGCTGACAGAAGGGGCGGCGACTCGCTGCAGGACGGTGCGCACCAGCTGCAGATCGGACCATGCCGCCTGTTTCATTTCCGGGTTCGCCAATAAAAATGACGGATGATATGTCGCCACCACGGGCAACTCAGCTCCGGACGTCAGGCGACAGCCGCTCACTCGCCCCCGCAGCATGGAAAGCGGGCGCTCGACCCCGGTCAGGATGCGGGCGGCCATTGTCCCCATGGCCAAGACGATGGCCGGGGCAAGCAGCTCGATCTGCCGTTTCGCGTAGACGGCGCAGACGGCTGCCTGTTCTTCGCTCGGCCGAAGAGCATCCGGCACGGCGCACTTGATGATATTGGTGACAAAGACATCATCTGCGGTCAAACCAATGGCGGCCGTCATACGATTGAGCATCCGGTCTTCTTCGACACCGAACAACGTGCCGGCAACCACGTTCTGCGCGGCTGGAACCCGCAGCCACTCGCCGACCACCAGCACGTTCGGCCGAAGCGCCCCGTTGCCGGGTGTCGCGACAACACGTTCATGATGCAGCGGACAATTCCGGCAACCGGTGATTTCAGCAGTGATGTGGCGCAGATCAGGGATAACGCGGGGGACGTCAACCGCCTCGGCATCGATCCGTGTCGCCGGCTCTTGCGCAGCAGGCGCATCTTGCGGCAGCGGCGGCGGGGCCGTCGCAAACCAAGCAAGCGCGTTCAGGGTCTGCTCCGCTGTTTCCTTGCAGCGATACCCCGTTAGCCCGCAACTCCGGTGATAGTGCACAAGGGCGTACAACTGTCTGAGCAAGTGGCCGCGGGTCATGACAATGTACTCGTCATATCATTGTTGTTTCTTGTTGTTTGTTGTCGTTACACCGCCATCCGGATAGTACCCGCCTCCTCAACGACGGCCAAGACATTTCCGCTCCGTTACCGCCTGAGCGCATCCGGCCGGCGCACTCCATCGCCGGTTCGTAACTTTCTTGCATCGAGTATGAAAAAAGCACAGCATGCCCTCCCTCTTTGTGGTATAAACTCAGATATTGAGCATATACTCTGAACCTTCCCGTTCATCTTTTCTCAGGTCGTTACCATGGAAAAATCAGAATTCAGCGGTATCCGTCGAAATCTCGGAAAGACCCAGAAACAACTGGCAGCGCTGCTTGGCATGTCACTCAAAACCATCCACAGCTATGAGCAGGGGTGGCGGTCCATTCCTGCCCACATCGAGCGCCAACTGTATTTCCTGCTCATCAAGCAACGGGGCAGAAACAAGCAGCTGAGCCCCTGCTGGGATCAAAAAACGTGTCCGGACAAGGAAGCCTGCCCGGCCTGGGAGTTTCAGAGCGGCGATCTGTGCTGGTTTTTGTGCGGCACCTTGTGCGACTGTACCAGTGATTCATCCTACCGGGAAAAAATCGCTATCTGCCGCGATTGCTCAATCTTTCAGCGGCTCATCGAATAGACGATAAACCATCGGCCGTGCCGGCGCCCCGCTGAGGCACAGGCAGTCGATTCGACAATCGCCCGGGGGTCGAAATCGTTTCTTTCTGAGAGAGCCTTTATTTTTTTGGCCCATGTATTACACTATTCGCTGTAATAGTTATCCCCTCTTTCCAGACAAACACTCGGGTTGATCATGCCAATCTACGAATTTATCTGTACATCGTGCGGGCACCAGTTTGAAACGCTTCGCTCCTCAACGGATACCTCCGCCGTTCTGTGTGCCAAGTGTCAAAGCGATGCAGTCAAGAAGATTTTGTCGGCCGGCAGCTTCAAGGTGGGTACCGGCGGCTCTGCTACCCTGCCCTCGGCGCCATCGGCCGCGCCCTGCGGACGATCCGGATTCTCCTGAGCGAGTTGATCTTCGGTCCCGGTGGGACCAGACACGCTGAGACGAAAGACGCCGACCGGCCGGATACGACGGAAGGGGCGGTGGTTTGTTTATGGCCGGCACAGAGCACTGTTCCGCGGACATGATCAATCCGCGGAATCATCGTTGCCCGAACGGGAAAAATCGAACATCTGTTCGTTTTTCTTGAGCAGCCCGTATTTCTCCCGGGCGATCCGTTCCAAATAGTCAGGATCGTTCTTCAATCGATCGATCTCTGCCCGCAACTCCTCGTTACTGTCGATCAACTCCTGCGTCTGTTGCTCCAGGCGAACCGTCTCTTGCCGCAACTTCAACAGACCGAACACCCCGGTACCCGGGGCCAGGAGCAGCCACAGCAGCAGCAGGCTCACGATCAACAGGGAAATCTTCAACAACCGGTTTTCCTGGAGCGGCGTCAGCTTCTTTTTCGGTTTCTTTCTCGTTTGCATATCAGTATTATCACCTGCAGCATTGCAGGGTTCAACGGCCAACACGGTCTCGACCGCAGCGGCCGATACGACCGGAACGGAGCACGCCATTATGACCGATATCCCGATTGTCCTTGTCAGCGCCTGTCTGACCGGTCTTTATACCCGTTACGATGGGCGCGGCAAAGCCAGCACTCCCTGTTTGCGACGACTCGAAGGGACGATCTGGCTGCCGGTCTGTCCCGAGCAGCTGGGCGGTCTGGCGACACCGCGCTGTGCTGCCAACCTGATCGGCGGCGATGGCGCGGACGTGCTCAGAGGCCGCGCGGCTGTTATCTGTAGCGACGGCAGCGACGTCACCCGGCAGTTTATCACCGGCGCCGAGCAGGTAGTGAGCATCGCCCGCGGCCAACCGGTTTCTGCAATCTGTCTGAAGGCCCGCAGTCCGTCATGCGGCGTCAGCGCCCTCGGCGTCACTGCCGCTCTGTTGGCCGAAAACGGTTTTCCCCTGGAAGAATTCGACTGACCACCTCTTCTGTTTTTCGCCGCGGCCAAGGGACTCAGTTCACCAGAGGGCATCCTGGCGGGCGAGCCGCTAAGGAATCCTCATGACCCTCAGAATGATAATCCCCACTTCATACAACAAGTAGAGCGGCCCCCCCATCAGCATCATATTGACGACATCCGGCGTCGGGGTCAGCACGGCGGCCAGGATGGCCATCAGCAAAACCGCGTAGCGGCGGTTCCTGGCGAAAAAGCGACGGGTGACCAGGCCGACCCGAGCGGTGAATACCATCAGCACCGGCAACTCAAAGACAATACCGAACACCAGGATGAACACGGTGACGAAATTGACGAACCGACCGATGGAGATGACCGGTTTGAGCTCCTCGGAGCCGAAACCGAGCAGAAAATTGATGCCGAACGGTAACGTGACGAAATAGCAGAAGATCGTCCCGGCGTAAAACAACAGGCAGGTAAACACACTGAACAGCAGCAGCTGGCTCCGGGTCACCTTGAAGGGTTTGCCGACCGCCCGCAGGAAAATGACGATGATCCACGGCATCAGGACGAACAAGGCGCCGAACAGGGCCAGCTTGACATGGGCGAGAAACGGCCCCGGCACACTGAAAAAGTAGAGCTTTTCGGCAAGGTGGGACTGGACGAGTTCAAGGAGTCGGGGAGTGAGGAAAAAGACCAGTGCGGTACCGCCGATGATGGTGATGAACAGGCTGCGGATCGACTTCCGCACTTCATTGATGAAGATGACCAGCGCCGGCGGTGATTGCATCGTTCCTGTTCGTCCCATACATCTGCTGTTGATCTCGGCAAGACCGGAGCTGCCTTGCCCTTTCCTGTCCCCGGTGAAAATATCAGATGCACCGGGGAAAAGCAATTTGATAGAGGTTGCACTCGTCAGCAAGCCGTGCTAAACAATGCTCTCGAACGCGCAGCCCCCTGTTTTAGGATCATTTCCCGGCGTATCGACACACCTTACGCTTGCCTGCGCGAGTAACGACACCCGCAGCCAGACAATCCGGCATCGGCCTCGAGCGCCGATGCGCAACCGAACGTTCGACACGATACCATGCATGAGCTACGATTCATCCGCGAGAACATCGATCTGGTCAAGGCCAAAACCGCACAGCGCGGAGCAGACACCGAGCCGCTCGACCGCTTCATGGAACTGGACGCCAGCCGATTGGCGGCCCTGGGCGACGTCGAAAGCCTGAAAAACCGGAGGAACACGGTCTCCCGGGAGATCGCCGGGCTGAAGAAAAACGGCGAGGACCGGCAGGCTGAGCCGCTCATTGAAGAGATGAAGGCGGCCAACAACCGGATCAAGGAACTCGATGAAAAACTGACCGGCATCCAGGAGCAGCTCCAGGATATCGTGCTGTCCATCCCCAATCTCTGCGACGACTCTGTGCCCTCGGGTCACGACGACAGCGACAATATCGAGATCAAGACCTGGGGCGTTAAACCGTCTTTTTCTTTTACTCCCAAGGCGCATTGGGAGATCGGTGTCGACCTGGGCATTCTCGATTTCGAGCGGGCCGCCAAGATTTCCGGGGCTCGCTTTGCCGTGCTGTCAGGTTTTGCCGCGCGGCTGGAACGGGCCCTGATCAACTTCATGCTCGATCTGCAGACCACCGAGCACGGCTATACCGAAATCATGCCGCCGGTGCTGGTCAATTCGGCAACGATGACGGCGACCGGCCAATTGCCGAAATTCGAGGAAGACCTGTTCAAGATCAAGGACTGGGATCTCTATCTGATCCCGACCGCCGAAGTGCCGGTTACCAACATCCACCGCGACGAGACGCTGGAAGAGGGGCAGCTGCCGGTCAAATACACCTCCTATACCCCCTGTTTCCGCTCCGAGGCCGGCTCTTACGGGCGCGACACCAGAGGCCTCATCAGGCAGCATCAGTTCAACAAGGTGGAACTGGTCAAGTTCACCACGCCGGAAACCTCGTTTGCCGAACTCGAGTCGTTGCTGGCCGATGCCGAAAAAGTCCTGCAAGTGCTCGGCCTGCACTATCGAGTGGTCACCCTCTGCTCCGGTGATCTGGGCTTTTCCGCAACGAAGACGTACGACATCGAGGTCTGGCTGCCCGGCCAGGAGGCCTACCGGGAAATCTCGTCATGTTCCAATTTTCTCGACTTCCAGGCCCGCCGCGGCGCCATCCGCTATCGCCCGGCGGGACAGAAAAAAAGCAGGCTGGTCCACACCCTGAACGGCTCCGGCCTGGCGGTCGGCCGAACGATGGTGGCGATCATGGAAAACTATCAGCAGCAGGACGGCACCATCGCCATCCCGGAAG
>CAYSSK010000083.1:0-9272 GCA_964433645.1 uncultured Desulfofustis sp. | reverse complement strand
TAATCGGCAACGATCTCCAGATCGGTGGCCACGGCGATCACGCCGTGCACCTCCCGCCGCAGCATCTGTTCCGGATTGCGCACCACTTCGATCTTGGCGATCTGCCGGGCCTGCTTGAACCCTTCACCAATGACGATGTCGACATCGGGAAGATAGCGGTGCACCAGCGCCGTCAGCGGCAGACTGCACGGTCCGGCCCTCAATACCGTCTGGTCCGGCGCCACCAGCATCACCGCGTCCGCCCCGGCCTGTCGATGACGGTCGGTGTCGGTCCCCGGCGTATCGAAGACGATTCCCGATTCGCAGCTCGACTTGACCACGCCGACCCGATAGCCCAACTGCTTCAGAGAAAATACGACATGAGCGGCAAGCGTCGTCTTGCCGCTGTCATGCCAGCCGATAAATGAGACAATCGCCGTCATCACTGCTCCCTTTTCGTTTTTTATATGAAAATCACTTCCCGGGCTGGGCGGTTCTGCCGGAGGCTGCATTGTCCAGCATAACCGAGCCGCCTCGAGCACTGCCATATCTTTCAACCCGTCAGGTTTACCGGTGCGCTGAAAAGACAAGCCGCTCAATTCCATTGGACAATTCGGGCAAAGCTGCTACATATAGCGATGCCGACCCGCTCGTATGAGCTGGTGCCGCCAGGCGACAACCGCCACAAAGACTTTGTTAAACAGCACTGCCGACCCGACACGATGACCACAGCCGCCTCAATCACCCACCCGACCACGATCATTACTCCGGACAGCCGCATTGATACCCAGGAAGAGATCGCCATCGAGACCCCCTACACCATCACGCTGAACGAGGTGGTCATCGGCGCTTCGATGGTGCTGCCGGTCGGCTTGGCCGAATTCGGTGTCGGCTTTCTCTTTGGCCAAGGATACCTGCAGCGGCCGGAGGAAGTCAAAGAGGTCCTCGTCTGCCCGGAAGGCAAGATCTCGGTCTATGCCGATGTCGAAACCACCGAACCCAAAGAGGTGATCATCACCTCCGGCTGCGGCGGAACGGGGAAGATCCCGCGGGAAATGCTCGACGGCGTCATCGATCCGCCGTTTGAATACACGCTCTGCTTCACGGATATCAAGGCTTTTATCCGCCAGGTGCTGCAGGCCTCGCCGCTCGGACCGCGGACGCATTGCGTCCACGGCTGCGGTCTCTGGGCCGACGGCCGGCTGCAGGCTTTCTACGAGGATGTCGGCCGGCACAACGCGGTCGATAAAATCCTCGGTGCCATCCTGCTCGGCAAAGCCTCGCCGCGGGCCGCCGTCTACACCACCGGCCGGCTGACCTCGGACATGGTCCTCAAGTGCGCCCGAATGCGCATCCCCATCGTTATGTCGCGCACGGCACCGTCCTCACTCGGCCTGGCCATTGCCGCCCGGGCCGGCATGACCCTGGCCGCCTATGCCCGGCCGGAACGGCTCAATGTCTTCCACGGCGCCCAGCGGATCATCGACTGAAACGATCACCCCGCCGACTCCGTGCGGTGGGTTTCAAGTCCCAGTTCGATCAAGCGCTCGAGCAGCGCGCCGTAATCCAGGCCATACGCCCCGGCTGCCTGGGGAAACAGGCTGGTCCGGGTCATGCCGGGAATGGTGTTGGTCTCCAGCAGATAGATGGTATTGTCGGCACCGATGATCATATCACTGCGCGAATAACCGGCAAGCTGCAGGACGATGTGGGCGCGCACTCCGTAATGCTGGGCCGTGCGGGTCAACTCACCGTCGAGTTCGGCGGGACAGATCTCCCGCGAGGCGCCCGGCAGATATTTGGCGTTATAATCGAAATACTCATAGTCGGCACCGGGAATGATCTCGATCACCGGCAGTGCCACCGGATCACGATTGCCGAGAACCGAGACGGTTATCTCCCGGCCGGCAATGTAGCGCTCGAGCATGACTCGGTCATCGTTTCGCAGGGCTCGATCGACCCCGGCGAGCACCTGCTCTCGGCTCCTGGCGATAGTCAGGCCGAGGCTCGAGCCGTCCCGTACCGGCTTGACGACCAGGGGTAACCCGAGTTCGGCTATAATCTCGTCGCAGCGACTCTGATCCTGGCCATCAACGACGACCCACGGAGCAACCGGCAAACCGGCCTGCCGATAGAGCACCTTGGCCAGATTCTTGTCCATGGCCAGGGCGCTGCCGAGAATACCGGCCCCCTGGTACGGGATACCAAGCAGGTCCAGCATGCCCTGGACCGATCCGTCCTCACCGTATTGACCGTGCAACAGGATAAAAGCGAAATCGATCTCGGCACGCTCCCGGGCCAGCCGCTCGAGATCGGTGGCCGGATCGAAACGCCTGATCGAAAACTTGCTCGCATCGAGCGCCTCCTCGAACACCTGAGCCCCACTCAGAGACACCTCGCGCTCGCCCGACCGGCCTCCGGCGAGGAGCGCAATACATAGTTTTTCCTGATCGGCCACGACGTCACCTCTGTTCAGCAGTTTCTCGGACGATCCCGCCGCCCGCGCCCTGTTTGCGCTGGCAACACGATCATATCTGGAGTATGGTTAGCCGCCAGACAACAGCAGCCATAACCGTGAATCAGCAAACCCAGCTGTCACCCTAAAACGAAATGACCATGTCCGCAATACCTTCCCCGGTCCTTGCCGAGATTTCCACGATGGTCGGAGCAGACCAGCTTACCACCCGGCCGGAGGACCTGCACTGCTACAGCTACGACGGCACCGCCGCCCCGCACCTGCCGGAGGCGGTGGTCTTCCCGGAAACCGCCGAACAGGTCGGCAAGATCATGCAGTTGGCCTCCCGCTATGGTTTTCCCGTGGTACCGCGGGGGGCCGGTTCCGGGATGACCGGCGGCGCAGTCGCTCTGCGCGGCGGCTTGGTCATGGCCATGGCCCGGATGAACAAGATCCTCGAGGTGGACGGGGCCAACCAGATCGCCATTGTCGAGCCCGGGGTCGTCACCGGTGACCTGCAGCATCGTGTCCGGCAACAGGGTCTGTTCTATCCACCCGACCCGGCCAGCCTGAAATATTGTACCATCGGCGGCAACGCCGCCGAGTGCGCCGGCGGACCGTCCGCAGTCAAATACGGGGTTACCAAGGACTATATCATCGGTCTCGAGGTGGTCTTGCCCAACGGCGACCTCATCACCACCGGCGCCCGCACCGAAAAGAGCGTCACCGGTTATGATCTGACCAGACTGTTCATCGGCTCCGAGGGTACCCTGGGGATCATTACCAAACTCGTTCTGCGCCTGTTGCCGCTGCCGCCGTTCAAGGAAACCTTCCTGCTCACCTCGACATCGCTGAAACGGACCACCGAACTGGTTTCAGAGATCCTCAACGCCCATATCAAACCGTGCACGCTGGAATACCTGGATCGGACGACCATCGGCGTGGTCGCCGACTTTCTCAGCAATCCGCCGCCGGCCGACACCGAGGCCCTGATGATCGTCGAAATCGACGGAGAGCAACCGGTGGTTGCCGAACAGACCCGGCGCCTGCGCGAACTGCTCGCCGGGCAGAACGAGTTTACGCTGCGCCAGGCCGGCAACGACAAAGAGATCGAGGAAATCTGGCAGGCCCGCCGGGCCATTTCACCGTCTGTTCTGAAACTGCGCCCCAACAAGATCAGCGAGGACGTCGCCGTCCCCCGTTCCCGAATCCCCGAACTGGTCGCCTTTATCGAACAGCTGTCCCGGGATCTGGGTCTGATCATGCTCACCTTCGGCCATGCCGGCGACGGCAATATTCACGTCAACATCATGCTCGACCGCGCCGACCCCGACCAGGTTGAACGCGGCAAACAGGCCAAGACGGCGCTGTTCCGACAGGCCGTCGCGCTGGGCGGCACCCTGTCCGGCGAGCACGGCATCGGTTTTTCCAAGGCACCGTATCTGTCGTATGAATTCAATGATGCGACCATCGCTTTGATGCAGCGGATCAAGGGGCTGTTCGACCCGAAGAACATTCTCAATCCGGGAAAAATTTTTAAACCGCCGGGAACTTGATCCGGCCGGTATAGCAGAGCGCCCGCAAAAACAGTTTGACAGAGGCACCACATCGTTTTATATAGAGAGATTGTCGCTGATAAAACGAGCCCGCTGACCGGGCTTTTTCCGGATCAGACGCGGGGAGAGACGGCGGCCAACCGGTGCATGATCGTCATCGTCCAGCAAACGCCAACGGAGATACACATGATAGAAGTCGATGTTCGAGGTGACCTCGAGTTTGCCATCAGGCAGTTGAAAAAAAAGCTTCAGATTGACGGCATCAAACGCGAGCTGAAGCGCCGCGAGTACTACGAGAAGCCGAGTGTCAAAAAGCGGCGCAAGCAGGCGGAAGCACGCCGTAAACTGAGAAAGTTCAATCGTATGAGAAAATCATTGTAAGCCGTTTTCGCTGTCACCGGCCCCGCGCAGCTCACCCGGGGCCGTCTCGGTTGGTCTTCATCGGTTCACACCAATCATGAAACAGCCGACCCTCTCAGAACACTCCGCCCCCCTGCTGGAACGCTTCCTGCGACACCTCGCCGCCGAACGACGGCTTGCCGACAACACTCTTGCCGCGTATCACAGCGATATCAAAAGTTTTCTTGCCTTTGTCGAGCAGCGTGGCCACCGCCGGCTCGAGGGCATCGCGCTCGATGACATCCATGCCTTCCTGCAGGCCTGCCGCGGCCGTGCCATCACCAACCGCAGCAATGCCCGAAGGGTTTCGGCCCTGAACGGTTTTTTCGGCTATTGTGCCGCTCACCACCAGGTGACCTACAACCCGTTTGCCACCGTCGACCTGCCGAAAAGCGGCAGCTCGCTGCCCAAGGCCCTTTCCCTGACCGATGTCAACAGACTGCTCGCGCCGCCGGCGCTGGCAACCCCGCTGCCCCTGCGCAATCACACGATGCTGCTGCTGCTCTATGCCACCGGCCTGCGCGTCTCGGAGTTGGTCGGCCTGGAGTTGAACAGCTGCGCCATGAACGGCGGCTTTCTGCGGGTCCTCGGCAAAGGCAACAAGGAGCGGCTGGTGCCGTTCGGCAGGCGCACCGCCGAAGCCCTGGAGTCCTATCTTGATAGCGTCCGGCCCCTGATCCTGAAAGGACGCCGCAGTTCCGCCCTGTTCGTCACCGGTCGCGCCCGGCCGATGAGCCGGATGCGGTTCTGGCAGATCATCGGCGAGATCGCGCGGTCGGCCGGTATTCGCAAAACCATTTCCCCGCACATGTTGCGCCATTCGTTCGCTACCCATCTGCTGGCCAACGGCGCCGACCTGCGAGCCGTGCAGATGATGCTCGGCCATGCCGATATAGCGACCACCCAGATCTACACCCAGATCGACCAGAACCGGCTGAAATCGATCCATCGCTCCTTTCATCCGCGCGGCTGACGAGACGGAGTTTGCTTTCGGCGTCACCAGTCGCTATAGTATCGATTCATTTCAGTACCCGTTACCAGATCAGCTGAACACGCGGCAGACCGGCAACCGCTCGGAGAAGGCCTGCCGCATCCAGCATGATCGGCCATCGTCTGCCGGGACCAGCGTCAATGCGCGTTATCACCACCCATACCAATACCGATTTCGACGGCATGGCCTCGATGATCGCCGCCCAGAAGCTCTATCCGGACGGCGTGCTCGTCTTCCCCGGTTCCCAGGAAAAAGCGGTGCGTGACTTCATCGCCCAGACCCTGCTTTATCGTTACCAGTTCCTCAAGGCAAAACAGATCGACCCGGCCAAAATTACGTCGCTGGTGGTCGTCGATACCCGATCCTCCCAACGCCTCGGGCCGCTTGCCGCCTGCCTGCAAAATACCGACCTGGAACTGGCCATCTTCGACCACCACCCGAAAGCCGACGCCGATCTGGCCGGGACCTCCGAGGTAATCCGCGATGTCGGCTCGACCATGACCCTGCTTGCCGAAATTCTGCAGCAGAGAGGCATCGAGATCAGCAGCGAAGAGGCCACCATTTTCACGCTCGGCATCTACGAGGATACCGGCTCTCTGACGTACCCGACCACCACCCCCGACGATTTGAGGGCCGGCGCCTGGCTGCTGGAATGCGGCGCCAAACTCGACGTCGTGACCCAATTCATCAGCCACGACCTGACCTCGCATCAGGTCGGCTATCTCAACGACCTGATGAACAACGCCAAGCGGGTGGCCATCCAGGACCTGGAGATTGTCATTGCGACGCTGTCGCTGCCCGTCTACGTCGATGATTTCTCGCTGATCGTGCAGCGGCTGGTGAATATGGAAAACCTCGACGTACTCTTTGCCATCGTCGCGATGGCCGGCCGAACCTACCTGATCGGTCGGAGCCGCATCCCCGACGTCAACGTCGGGGCGATCGCCCGCGATTTCGGCGGCGGCGGCCACGCCTCGGCGTCTTCGGCCACGCTGACGGATATCGGGCCGATCGAGGCTTACGATCAATTAATCCGCAGCCTGCAGCGCCACGTCCGGCCACAGGCCATCGCCCGGGAGATGATGACCTCGCCGGCCATTACCATCGACGACGACGCCACCCTCCGCGAGGCACAGGCGCTGATGACCCGCTACAATGTCAACGCGATGCCGGTCGTTCCCCGCCGACCGGCATCGCAGGAAGACAGCGGTCCGTTTATCTGCGGTATCATCTCCCGGCAGATGGTCGAACGGGCGGTCAGCCACGAGCTGGGCAGCCAGCCGGTTCAGGATTACATGGCCAGTGATATCGAAGTATTGTCGCTCAATGCGACGCTGGCGGACATCCAGGAAATCATCATCGAACATCGGCAGCGACTCATTCCGATCGTCCACGACCGGGACATCAAGGGCATCATTACCAGGACCGACCTGCTCAACCGCCTCGTCAACGACCCGGCCAATCTGCCGAAAAACCTGCTCCACGAAGCGGAACATCCGTCACTTGAGCGAAGCCGAAACCTGACCCACCTGATGGCCGGCTGTCTCAGTGGTCCGATCGTCGAGCTGTTGCAAACCGTCGGCGCCATCGCCGACCAGTTCCTGTTCAACGCCTTCGTCGTCGGCGGTTTCGTCCGCGACCTGCTGCTGCGCAAAGCAAACATCGATCTCGACATCGTTGTCGAGGGAGACGGCATCGCCTTTGCCAGGAAGCTCGGCCAGCACCTCGGCGGCCGCGTCAGTGAGCACGAACGGTTCGGTACCGCCACCATCATCCTGCCGCAGGGCCTGAAAATCGATATCGCCACCGCCCGCCTGGAATATTACAAATACCCGGCCGCCCTGCCGACCGTCGAGCTGTCCTCGATCAAACTCGACCTGTATCGGCGGGATTTCACCATCAATGCGATGGCCATCCAGCTCAACCCGGACCATTTCGGCCGCCTCGTCGATTTTTTCAACAGCCAGAACGACCTGAAGCAGATGGCCATCAAGGTGTTGCACAACCTCAGCTTCGTCGACGACCCGACCCGGATCTTCCGCGCGGTGCGTTTTGAAAAACGGATGGACTTCACCATCGCCCGGCACACCGAGCGGCTGATCCGCAATGCCGTGAAAATGAACCTGTTCGGCAAAGCCGACGATCCACGCTTTTTTACCGAACTCAAATTGCTGCTCAATGAGGAGAATGCCTCGCCGGCCATCGAACGACTGGCCGAACTCGGCCTCTTTCCCTTTCTCTGGCCGGATCTCAAACCGCATCTGACCATCGACCGGCGCTTTCGCCATCGCCTGGTCCAGACCCAGCGCTCAATCGCCTGGTTCAAGCTGCTCTATCTCGCCGACCGGTATGAACCATGGATCATTTACCTGCTGGCCATCATGAGCCGGTCACCGATGAGCTCTCTGGCCAGTTTCTGCGATCGTTTTCAGGTGGCCCAGCGTACCCGGGCCATGCTGCTCGGCGAAAAGCAGCTGGCCGACAACGCCAGCAATCAGTTATCCGCCCGCACCGTTTTGAAAAACAGCGACATTTACACCGCCTTCAGGAAATTGCAGATCGAAGGGCTGCTCTACCTGATGGCGGTCGCCCGGAAAACCGAGGTAAAAAAAGCCGTCTCCGCTTACGTGACGTCGCTGCGTCACCAAACACCGCTGCTCAACGGCGACGACCTCCAGCAACTCGGCTACCGGCCCGGACCTCCTTTCAAAAAAATGCTCGAAGCGCTCCTGCTGGCCCGGCTCGATGGAAAGATCAGCAGCCGCGACGACGAGATCGCCTTTCTCGCCGAGCACTTCCCGCATGGCGATAAAGGATAAACCGGGTTGATCAAGCCGGGACGGAGCTGCCCTTGCGCCGGCCCGACCAGTGTTTACCATAGGGTAAGAGACGGAGGCGCTGCGATACATACCTCCCGTGACCGGAAATCATCGACGACCACCGTCTCTGCCGGCCGTTTTTTATGAAAATGAAAATCAATTCCCCCAGGCTGGTTTATTCTCCCGGAGGCGCCACCGCCAAGCCCCGACGGGACTCAGAATAAGGGCCAAAGGGGGGCGGACAGGACCATGACTATTTTCGACCAACTCCTCCTTCAAGCGCCGCCGCTGCTGCTGGCCCTGACCCTGCACGAGTACGCCCACGGCTATATCGCCTATCGCTTTGGCGACCCAACGGCGTTGCAGGCCGGCAGACTGTCGCTCAATCCGCTCAAACACCTCGACCCGCTCGGCACCATCGCCTTTTTCTTCATCAAGATCGGCTGGGCGAAACCGGTGCCGGTCAACGCGGCCTACTTCCGCAACCCCCGCCGGGACATGCTCTGGGTCGCCCTGGCCGGCCCGCTGACCAACCTGCTGCTGGCGCTGATCAGTGCGCTGCTGTTGCGCCTGGTGTTGGTCGGCGGTTCCCTGCTGCCGAACCTGCCCCTGATTGAGGCGGTTCTCGTGCCGTTTTCGCTGATGCTGGCAACCAGCGTCTGGATCAATCTGGTCCTCTGTATTTTCAACCTCCTGCCCATCCCGCCGCTGGATGGCAGCAGGATCATAAGCGGACTGCTGCCTCGGGAGATGGCCGCCCGCTTTGCCTCGGTGGAGCGCTACGGTTTTATCCTGATCCTGGTGCTGGCCTTTACCGGGGTGCTCTCCGCTATTATCCTGCCGGTTATCAGGTTCACCAACACCCTGCTGCTCACCTGAACGGCCGCCACCAAAAACGCCCCGCCCCGCTGATCGGGGACGGGGCGTTACTCCACGTCCGGGGTGAGAGTCGGCCGGTTGCTAGAATGTGTAACTCAGACCGGCCGAGACGAGGATCGCCGAGGCGTTCTCGAACTCACCGACAATCGAATCGTTGCTGACCGTGCGCGAATCTTTCAGGTCATAAAGAAAAC
>CAYSSK010000082.1:3093-17736 GCA_964433645.1 uncultured Desulfofustis sp. | reverse complement strand
GCAGCGCAGCAGCCGGAGGCAGGGCCGGCCAGCCCTTCCGACCACGGTGCCGATTTACATTGTCTTTTGTGCCCCGACATGGGGGGTAAAAAAAGCAACCGGCAGACCGCGCATGGAGGCAGTCTGCCGGTTGAAAGTAGATAGGGTACGGGCTCGGTTATTCGCCTTTCTTCACCCGATTGAGCACCCGCATCGCCCGGGTGGTGTTGAATACCCCGCAGACGCAGAACTTGGCCATGCAGGAGGCGGCCGCTTCCGGGGCCATCCGGCCTTCCTTGACCCGGTCGATCATCTTTTTGGCGAAATTGGCCGAGACCATGCCGTGACCGCACATGGTCGACAGCGACAGGGTGTCCCGATCCGGCAGGCGGCTGGTGTCGCCGTGGAAACCGAGGGTGTATTCGACCGCATGGGGGGTGATGTCGATCTCGCCGCAGATGCCCCGGACATCGTCTATCAGGGCGCTGATATTGATCGACAGGCCGAGGTCGAGCTGTTTGACCTCGCGCACGAATTGGGAAGCGGTGGCGCCGTCGTCAAAGACCACGGCTGCCGAGCCGGGCCCCGGGATTTCGTCGATGAGCTGCTCGTAGGTGGCTTTTTCCCGCCGGCCGACGAAGTAGAGTTTGATAAAGGTCAGATCTTTTTCCGGCCGATAGAGGGCGTTGACCAGCGCGTTGCCCATATTGATCGGCCGGTACTTGATGGCGGTCCGCAAAAAGGTCTTGGCCTTGTCCAGCGCCCCCTCGTCGTTGAAGCCCTTGCCGGCCATGGCAAAGACAATGAAATCGTTTTTCAGGGTTTCCGGTGTGCCGAAACGGTGGAGTGTGTTGGTCATTGGGCGCCTCCCGCAGCGTTGATCGAGGCGTTGCTGACCCGCCCCAGTCCGAGATTTACTTTTGCCCAGCCGACATGATAGCCTTCTGTTTCAAGAAGCTCTCTGATCGGATCGCCGCCGTCCTTGTCGCAGACCGTTGAGACGCCGATGCTGATCACCGTCTCGGCCGCCTGACAGATCTCCTTGACGACGCCCAGGACCCGAGCGGTGCCGCCCAGTGGGACGGTGAGCTCGACGATGCAGGACAGAACTTTTTCATCGAGCACGTCTTCCCTGATGATGCCGGTTTTCCGGGCGGCCATCATCTGGGTCACCGGATTGCCCTCCTCGAAGACGACGCCTGCTGCGGCCATGGCCATGGTCGCTTTCTGGACCTCGCGGAAATAGACGCCGATACCGGGCCGGCCGAATTCGACGACGATGCCGACATCGCCGGGCTTGATGCGACGACTGACGTCGTTGGTTTTAACTTCTTCGGTACCGCGTCCGTGGACACCGGTCGACTCGTGGGTCACCATCGGGTCGCTGAAGGCGCGCCGGACGATGCGCGGCCAGGACAGCTCGTCCGGGATGAAGGCTTCGGTCGGGCAGACATCGGGGTCGGGCTGAAAACGAAGGCCGAATTTCTTGAGCACCCGGCGGACGCCCCGCGTCAGTCCCGGCTGGAGGTGCTCGACACTGAGGCTCCGGTAGCAGTTGTGGCACTCGACACAACGCTCAGTGTTGATCTCCGCCAGGCCGTCATCGCCGATGTAGATGGCGCCGACGGAACAGATGGGGATGCAATTGGCGCACCCGACGCATTTTTCCTTGGAAATGTTCATAACCGCGATGATCCTCGATGGTTAAGGGAGAGGTTCAGAGCCGTTTCCGGCTGATGTTTGGTTATTGTATCCCAAAAAGACGATGATGACAACGGTTTCATAGGCCTGAATCACGTTGTCATCGGCCTGACAAGGGTTTTCGCGTCGTTTCAGAAATCAAAAAAACCTTTATTGTACAATCTGTTGTCAGAAATTTTGGAAACACTTGACGGCACCGATAGGATCGGGTAGGAAGAGTTCTGTCCTTCTTTTATTGGATACAAAATGACCGATTTGCCCGTTTCCGCCCCCGCCCGTTCCCGTTCCGTCCGTGAGCAGACCTATCGGTTGCTCCGCCGGCAGTTGGTGACCGGGCAATTTCCTCCGGGCCAGCGTTTGACCGAGCAGTTCCTGGCCGAGCGCCTCGGGGTGAGTCGCACGCCGATTCGCGAGGCGCTGCACAAACTGGAGCTGGAAGGGCTGGTTATCGCGGCCGGCGCCCGAGGGTTCCAGGTGCCCCACGATTCGGTCGAGGACATGAACGAGCTGTTCGAAATCCGGGCGGTCCTGGAAGGGCATGCCCTGGCCGCTCTGTCGGCGGCCATCACCACCGAGACGCTGGACGAGTTGCGGGCGCTGGTGGACCAGGCGGAGCAGGCCTGCGGAGCGGGAGAACTGGAGCGCGTTTTCGCGCTCAATACCCGGTTCCATGATCTGCTGTCCGGCCTGCTCGCCGACTCCCGGCCCCGGCTGCACGGGTTGATCGAGGATATGCGGCACTATGTGCTGCGCTATCGGGAAAATACCCTGGTTCATCTCGGCGGTGCCCGCCGCAGCATCGCCGGCCATAAAAAGATCCTGCTGGCGCTCGAGCTCGGCGACGCCCAGCTCTGTGAACGGATCATGCGGGCCCATGTCCGGGAGGCCCGGGAAGATACGCCGATTCCCGGCGACCCGCAAGTCCGTTGAAAGATGATCGCCGTGGAAAAATGAGAGTGCTGTTCAATCTCTGCGCTTGATGAGAGCCAAGCGTCCTCGGAACTGCGACGCTCGGGAGCGGGCTATTGTTCTCGGCTGCCTTGATTTTGAACGAAAACTCGAAATTCTCGCGGCAGCCTGATATCATAAACAAACGGTTATTACTAAGTGGAGGAGTGGCATGCAGTATCATTATCTCGGTTCCACCGGCATTCAGGTCTCCCAGCTGTGCATGGGTACGATGACCTTCGGCAGCGAGGCCGATCCCCGCGAGTCGGCTGCTCTGTTTCATCGCTGCCGCGATGCCGGCATCAATATCTTCGACTGTGCCAACGTCTACAGCAAAGGAGGAGCCGAGGAGATCCTCGGTCAGCTGATAGCCGATTGTCGTGACGAGCTGATCATCACCAGCAAGGGGTGGGGGCAGATGGGCACCGATATCAATGCCCGGGGTTCGTCGCGGCGCAATCTGATCGCTTCGGTGGAGGCGAGCCTGAAACGGCTGCGCACCAGCTGGATCGATCTCTATTTTCTCCATCGGTTCGACCCGCATACCTCTCTGGAAGAGACATTGTCGGCGCTGGGCGATCTGGTGCGCCAGGGTAAAATCCGCTCTATCGGCGCCAGTAATTTCGCCGCCTGGCAAGTCGCCACGGCCCTCGGGGTGTCGGCCCTCCATGACTGGCCCGGTTTCGTCTGCATCCAGCCGATGTACAATCTGGTCAAACGTCAGGCCGAGGTGGAGATTCTGCCACACGCCCAGGCGGCCGGACTCGGGGTTTTGAGCTACAACCCGCTGGGGGGCGGGCTGCTCACCGGCAAATACGGGAGCTCCATCGAGCCGTCCGAGCATCGGCTCGGCCGGGTGGCTATCTACGGTCGCCGCTATGGTGACGAGTGGATGCTGGCAGCGGCGGCCAAATATGTCGATTTCGCCCGCGCGAACGGGTACAATCCGGTCAGCCTCGCGGTTGCCTGGGCGGGGGCTCATCCGGCGATCACCGCACCGATCATCGGAGCGCGCAACACCGCGCAGCTGGAGGATTCGCTCAATGCGCTGGAAATCGATATGACTGAAGAGCTGTACCACCGGCTGGCCGATTTGACGCCGACGCCGCCGCCGGCAACCGACCGGACCGACGACCTCAAGTCGTAACTGCAGTCAGTCTGCAGCTCGGGAAAAACGAACCAAAAGAGGTAACATCATGGCAATCGCTCTGCGCAGTAACACCACCACGCACGGCAGGAGAATGGCAGGTGCCCGCTCGCTGTGGCGGGCCAACGGCATGACCGAAGAGCAATTCGGCAAGCCGATCATCGCCGTCGTCAACTCCTTCACCCAATTGGTTCCAGGCCACATGCACCTGCACCAGGTCGGTCAGATGGTCAAGCAGCGGATTGAACAACTCGGCTGTTTTGCCCCGGAATTCGATACCATCGCGATCGATGACGGCATCGCCATGGGGCATTCAGGGATGCTGTATTCCCTGCCGTCCCGGGAATTGATTGCCGATTCCATCGAATATATGTGCAATGCCCATCAGGTCGATGCGATGGTGTTGATCGCCAATTGCGACAAGATCGTGCCGGCCATGCTGATGGCCGCGATGCGGCTCAATATTCCGGCGATCTACGTCTCGGGCGGACCGATGGAGGCCGGTCAGGCGCTGGGTCGGGAGCTCGACCTGGTCGACACGATGGTCATGGCCGCCGATCAATCGGTCAGCGACGAAGACATCGCCACCATCGAGCGGGCGTCCTGTCCGACCTGTGGTTCCTGTTCGGGCATGTTTACCGCCAATTCGATGAACTGTCTGGCCGAGGCCCTTGGTCTGGCGTTGCCCGGCAACGGTACGGTGGTCGCCACCCATGCGCTGCGGCGACAGATGCTCACCGGCGCCGCGGAGCGGATCGTGGCTCTGTGCGAGGCGTGGTACGGCAACGAGGACGCCTCGGTGCTGCCGCGCTCGATCTGTACCAAGGCGGCCTTCGAGAACGCGATGGCGCTTGATATCGCGATGGGCGGTTCGACCAACACGGTGCTGCATATCCTGGCCATCGCCCATGAGGGCGAGGTCGATTTCACGATGGCCGATATCGACCGGTTGTCGCGAAAGACCCCGAACCTGTGCAAGGTCTCGCCGAGTTCCTCCTACCATGTCCAGGATGTCAACCGGGCCGGCGGCATCCTCGGTATCATGGGGGAGCTGGACCGATGCGGACTGCTCGATACGAGCGTCGGCCGGGCCGACGGCATGAGCCTTGCCGAGGCCCTCGACGCCTATGACATCATGCGGCCGTCCGCCGGTGAAGAGGCGGAGCGCCTCTACGGAGCGGCGCCGGGAAACAGCGGCCGCAACCTGATCATGGGGTCCCAGGGCAAGCAATACCCGGAACTCGACCGGGACCGCGCGGGCGGTTGCATCCGTGATCGCGCTCATGCCTACTCCCCCGACGGCGGCCTGGCCGTGCTCTATGGCAACATCGCCGAAAAGGGCAGTATCGTGAAAACCGCCGGCGTCGATGCGTCGATCCTTAATTTCACCGGCAGTGCCAAGGTGTTTCAATCCCAGGAAGAAGCCAGCGAAGGGATTCTCGGCGGCGCGGTCACGGCCGGCGACGTGGTCTTTATCATTTACGAGGGTCCCAAGGGCGGTCCGGGCATGCAGGAGATGCTCTACCCGACTTCCTATATTAAGTCGATGAAACTCGGCAGCAAATGTGCGCTGGTCACCGACGGGCGCTTTTCCGGGGCGACCTCCGGGCTGTCGATCGGCCACGTGTCCCCGGAAGCGGCCGGCGGCGGCCTGATCGGCCTGGTGAAAGACGGGGATCAGGTGGTGATCGATATTCCGAATCGCTCCATCATGCTGCAGGTGTCGGCCGAGGAGTTGGAGCGCCGGCGCCGCGAGGAAGAGGCCCGGGGCGAGAGGGCCTTCCAGCCGCAGCGCGACCGCAAGGCGCCCAAGTCCCTGCAGGCCTATGCCCGGTTTGCCGCCTCGGCGGACACCGGAGCGGTTCGTATTCTCTAACGTCCGTGCAAGGATGCGGGCGGCAACCAAGCGTGCCGCCCGTAACAGGTCCGATGGCTGACATCCTGTTTATTTGCCCCTATCCCGAGCTGGCCGAGATCGGCTTGAAGGTAATCGGTGACGACGATGATGTCGATATCCGCATCACCCGGATGGACGATGCCGTCGAGTTGGCAGCCGGCGCCGAAAAGCAGGGGTACCAGGTCATCGTCAGCCGGGGGTTGACCGCCTCCAAGATCAAACAGTCCGGCATCGAGCTGCCGGTCGTCGATATCCGCATCGGCGGCTATGACATTCTGCGGGCCTACAAGGAGGCCAAGAACATCGGCAGTCGGGTCGGCATCGTCGACGTCGAGGATGTGATTCTCGGTCTGCCCAGTTTCGAGAAGATCATCGAAGACAAGGTGATCAAGTACACCTGCCAGAACGATCTTGACGATATCTCTTATGGTATCGGATTGCTCAAGGAAAAAGGCGCCGACGTGGTCATCGGCAAGATCGCGATGGCCCGGGAGGCCCGGTCGCAGGGGCTGGAGGCGGTAGTCATCACCTCGGCCTTCGAGGCCGTGCGCACCGCGCTGCTCGAAGCGCGGCGGGTCAACGAGGTGAGAAAGCAGGAAAAACGCAAGGCCGAGCAGCTCAAGGCGATCTTCAACTTCACCTACGACGGCATTATCGCGCTGGACCGGCAGGCTCGGATCACCGTGTTCAACCGGGTGGCCGAGGAGCTGTCGGGCTGGTCGGCGGAGCGGGCGATCAACCGTGATGTCACCGAGGTCATTCCGGATGCCGGGTGCCATCTGCTGCTCCGGTCCGGACGCATGGAGCTCGGGGCGGTCTTTGAGATCGGCTCGGTCAAGGTGGTCGGCAACCGGGTGCCGATCATCGTCGACCGGAAAATCGAAGGCGTGGTAACGACGTTTCAGAAACTGGACGCGCTGCAGAAAATCGAGAGCAAGGTCCGGCGCAAGATGTCGGACAAGGGCCTGACCGCCCATTACCGTTTTTCCGATATCATCGGCCGCAGCGCCGCACTGCTCGAAGCGGTGGCGCTGGCCCGGGACTACGCGGCCATCGACTCGACCATCCTGGTCTACGGGCGCACCGGGACCGGCAAGGAGATTTTTGCCCAGGCCATCCATAACGCGAGCCGGCGCAGCAATGAACCGTTCGTCGCGATCAATTGCGCCGCGCTGCCCGAGTCCATCCTCGAGAGCGAGCTCTTCGGCTATGTCGAGGGGGCCTTTACCGGTGCCCGCCGGGGCGGCAAAGCCGGAGTGTTCGAGATGGCCCACGGCGGCACCCTGCTCCTCGATGAGGTCGGCGAGATGCCGCCGATGCTGCAGTCGCGGTTTCTTCGGGCCATCGAGCAGCGCGAGGTCATGCGCCTGGGCGACAGCCGCATCCTGCCGATCAATGTCCGTCTGATCGCCGCGACCCATCGTAACCTTCGAGAGATGGTGGCCGACGGACAGTTCCGTGAAGATTTGTACTATCGGCTCAACGTTCTGTCTCTGCCTATTCCGACCTTGAACCAGCGACGGGAGGACATCCTGCCCATTGCCGATCACTTTCTTCAAGAGTTCTATGCCGCCCAGCGCAAGCCGCCGGGCCTTTTTACGCAGGATTCCCAGCACCTGCTGCTCGAGTATGGCTGGCCCGGTAATATCAGGCAGCTGCGCAACGCGATGGAGCGCCTGTCGGTGATGACGCCGGGCGGTCTGATCCACGCCGATGATGTCCGTAAGGCGCTGCAGCTTCAGGAGTTCGTTGCCGAAGCGGCCGGTACACCGGCGCCACAGCATGGGGAGGCGGGCATTCCGGTCGACCCGAGGCGCGGAGACGATCAGCTCACCCAGCGTGCGGTTTCACCACTGCCGCTCGACCGGGAAACGGCCTCCTATGAATACCGGTTGATCAGACGAGCCCTGCAGGAATGTCGCGGCAGCAAATCAGCGGCGGCGCGCCAGCTCGGCATCAGCCGCACCACTCTGTGGCGAAAGCTGCAGCACATCGACAGCGCGGTCACGACCTCCCCTAAATAGATCTTCAGCGAGCGACCCGGGTCTTGCAACCACCATGTTTCATAGGTGAAACATGGTGCAACACGTTTCGCTTGCGAAACACTTAACGTCGTGATTTCCTGCCGCCCTCCCCCTTCAGTCGCCCATTTTTTGTCTTTATACTGCATTTATTGATCATTATTTCAAAGGTATCAGCCGACTCGTTAAAATAATTCCGGTGAACAGTCCGATTGGCTTACCGTTTGCTTGGCAAAGAGGGATGGGGTGAGTTGTTTCACCACAAAACGGTGGGAAACGACCGGTATGGCCGATCCGAGCCGTGTAGTTCTCTTGATGTTCGCATGCTGCTGACCAGCACGGAACCGACAAAAAGATGACAGCAGAGGATCGCCGCCGAACAGAATTAAACATGCCCAAAAGGAGGTGCAGCGAAGATCTGTAAACAGCCATAGGCTGGGAAGCCGGATGGATCCCGTGTCGGTTCGTCCGCAACTCAAACTCGTAAGCAAAAGAGGTGTGTGTATGCTGAGTATGAAAAAATGTTTTCGCTTGTCCGTATTGGCAGTCTCCTCGTTCCTGTTCGCCTTTTCCGTTCAGGCGGGCGACGGCCCGGGGGGTTATCCCGAACGGCCGATCGAAGTGGTCGTTCAGTATGGCGCCGGCGGTGGCAGCGACAACTTCGTCCGCAACCTGATGATGCCTGCCGCAGACATTCTGGGGGTCAACATCAACGTCACCAATATGACCGGCGGTGCCGGAGTCAAGGCGTCCAAGTATGTTCTGGCGCAACCGGCGGACGGGTACACCATCTACAATTTCAGCCCCGAGCAGCTGATCAACACCGTTCTCGGGCGTGAAAATTACAGTGAAGAGTTTGCTCCGCTGGTCCAGGTACAGCAGGACATGAGTATGTTCTATGTCAATCCCGACGACGAGAACTTCCAGACCGCTGAAGAATTGATCGCCTATGCCAAGGAAAACCCGGGCAAGGTCCAGTTTACCGGCACTACTCCGACCAGTCCCGATGAGATCATTATCATGCGATTTGCCAAGGCTGCCGGCATCGATGTCAAGTATGTGCCCTTTGACAAGGCGCCGAAGAGTCACGCTGCCGTGCTCGGCGGGCATCTCGACGTGCTGCATGAAGAGCCGGGTTCGGTCATTTCGCTGATTGAAGCGAAGAAATTGATTCCGATCATCGTCTTCAATGACAAGCGTCTGGATAAATTCCCCGATGTCCCGACGTCCGTTGAGCTGGGCATCGACATAACCAGTGGCCGCTGGCGCGGTCTTGCCGTCAAGAAGGGAACGCCGCAACCGATCATTGATTATCTGGCCGAGTCCCTGAAGAAAGCTGCCGACAGTGAATCCTACCAGAAATACCAGGCAGCAGCGCTGCTCGATCAGCGGCCGGGCTGGAAAGGTCCTGAGGAATTCGGCAAGTTCTGGGAAGCGGAGTATCAGGCTAACAAGGATATCCTGACCGAATTGGGCTACGTCAAATAGTCGATCGGATCGGACGGAACAGCATGTCCGTCTAACCCCCATGACCAGAGGTCACAACGAACAATGAAAATCGTCATCTCGGTCGGAAGGGCTGGCCGGTCCTGCCTCCAGCTGTTGCGCTGCGGCCTGGGCGGCTAAAGCTCAACCTACGGGCCCGATTCTCCGTCCAGCCGGGCCTTGGCGATGCAGCCTCCGGCAGAACCGGCCAGCCCGGGGAAGTGATTTTCATATAAACAACAGATAACATCGTTTTTTCATGGAGCAACGACCGGTGCCGGCTTTCCAACCGGCACCGGTCCCCGTTTATCAAAGGAGCTAAGGAGAGGTTTGTGTTGAAAGCATTTTTGAAGGCTGACGTGATTATCAGTGTTATCCTCTTCGCCGTCTCCCTGTATCTCCTGAGCGAGATCAAGATCTATGATTCGGGGAGCGTGTATGGCAAACTCGGTCCCGCTTATTGGCCCAAGTTCGTTTTGTATATGATTATGATCCTCAGTGTCGGGGTAGCCGTATTCTCGATCAAAGGGGTTTTGCAGGGAACCATTCCGGCATTCGAACGGTTTCAGCTTTCCGCGGCAAATCTGCGCTTTGCTGCTGCCGTCGCGTTGATCGCCGGCTATCTCTTTCTGCTGCCGTACGTTGGTTTCCTGGTGTTGACGCCGTTTCAGATGATCGCCTTCATGTTTCTGCTCGGTGAGCGGAACAAGGTGCTGATCTTTTCCATCCCGTTCGTGTTGACGCTTGGCATCGTGCTGTTGTTCACCAAGGTAATGTATGTCCCGTTGCCCCGCGGCGTCGGGGTTTTTCTCGAGATCAGCCATCTGCTGTATTGATCGGTAAAGGAGCCTGTTACAATGGAAATATGGTTGACGGCATTTCATAACGTGTTTTCCCCAATGGCGATGCTGTTCATCTGCGGCGGCGTTCTGATGGGTGTCATGCTCGGTGCCATTCCCGGTCTGAATTCGACCATGGGGACCGCCCTGTTGATTCCCTTTACGTACGTGATGGATTCCACCACCGGTCTGTTACTGCTCGCCGCGGTCTATTGCGGCGGCACCTTCGGCGGTTCGATCTCGGCCATCCTGTTCAATGTTCCCGGTTCGCCCGAGGCCTCGGTGACCGGCTTCGACGGCTATCCGATGGCCAAGGCCGGCAAGGCCGGCAAGGCGCTCGGCATCGCCATTTTATGCAGCTGTATCGGCGGATTGTTCAGTGTTGCCATCATGAACCTGATCTCGCCGCAGTTGGCCAAGGTCGCGCTCACTTTTTCCGAACCTGAATATTTCGCGTTGGCCTTCGCCGCGTTGACGCTGATCGCCTCGCTCGGTGGGACCAAGATGACAAAAGCCTTTCTGGTCGGCTTTATCGGGCTGCTCATCGCTACTATCGGCATCGACCCGATGTCCGGCGTCGAGCGGCTGACCTTTGGCTGGAGCGGCCTGATCGGCGGGGTCAATTTCATTGTCGCGCTGATCGGTGCGTTTGCCATCGGTGAAATCCTGATGACCGCTGAAACGGGATCGAAGATTGCCGGTCAGGAGGAAGTCAAGGTTTCGACGGAATTTCCCAAGCTGGTTGAAATGCTCAAGCTGAAGTGGAATGTGCTGCGCTCGGCGGTGATCGGTACGTTGATCGGTATCCTGCCAGGTGTCGGCGCTACGACTGCATCGTTTATCGGCTACTCCGAAGCGGTGCGCTGGTCGAAGCATCCCGAGAAATTCGGTACCGGCATCGCCGACGGCATTGCCGCGCCGGAGACCTGCAACAACGCGGCGGCGGGTGGTGCCATGGTGCCGCTGCTGACCCTCGGCATTCCCGGCAGCGCGACGACGGCGGTCATTATCGGCGGATTTATGGTCCATGGTCTGCAGCCGGGACCGATGCTGTTTTTGAACCAGCCTGATCTGATGTATTCGATTTTCCTGGCGATGTACGTTTCCAACGTGTTCATGCTTTTTGCCGGGGTGATTGTCGCCAAACTCTTTTCCAACTTTCGCAAGATCCGTTACTCGATCCTCGGCCCCTGCATCTTCGTCTTTGCCACGGTCGGCGCGTTCGGCATCGGTAACTCGATGTCCGATGTCTGGATCATGTTTGCCTTCGGCCTGCTCGGCTATGTGATGAAAAAGTATGACTATTCGGTCGCCCCGTTGATCATCGCTCTGGTCCTCGGCGGACTGGCGGAGGAATCATTGCGACGCGGCATGCGTATGGAGGACTACGATCTGATCGCGTTTCTCAGCCGGCCGATTTCCGGCACGATTCTGGCTGTCGCGCTGGCGACGTTTCTCTATACGCTCTACAGCCGCTTGCGGCATAAGCCCAACCTGCTCGCCGGGGAAATGAAGCAGAAGAGTCTGTAGCGAATACCGCGGACTTTTTATCACCATCGAGCGATCGATGAGGACCTCCCGAAAACGAATGACCCTGGAGAATCAACCGACATGATCGTCAACAGCGCCTGCCTGACCGGTGTCAGAGCAATAGAAGTCCGGCAGCGGGAATTATCGCCATCGCCGGACCAGATTCTGGTGAAGACCCATGCCGCCGGTATCTGCGGGCAGGACAAGAACCTCTATAACGGCGTCATCCCGCCGGCCGGCGGCCTGCACACCGAGATGCGCACGCCGTTTGGCTACCCGTACTTTTTCGGTCACGAGGCCGGCGGCACCGTGGTTGAAGTGGGCGGCAATGTGCGCGCGTATCGGCCCGGCGACCGGGTCATCGCCTTTGGCTGGGTGGAGACCTACAGTGATTATTTCGTGGCCGGCGAGGATGATCTCGAGCCGGCCCCCGAAGGTCTCGACATGGACCTGGTGGCCCTGGGCGAGCCGATCGGCTGCGCGGTGTTTTCCGGTCTCTGTTCTAAGGTACAGCTCGGCGACACCGTCGCCGTTGTCGGTATGGGCTTCGCGGGTCAGGTCATCGCCCAGGTGGCCAAGAAGAAAGGAGCGCACCGGGTCATCGGCGTCGATGTCGTCGACGGCAAGCTGGCGCTTGGCAAACAGCTCGGCCTTGACGAGGCGATCAACGGCTCTGAGACCGACCCGCTCTCGGCCATTCTCGACCTGACCGGTGGCGAAGGCGCCGATGTCGTGGTCGAGGTCGCCGGCACCGGTGAGGCGGTGCAGCTCTGCAATGACGCGGTCAAACATAACGGGACGCTGGTCTTTTATTCCTGGATCACCCAGGACATCACGCTCAATATCTCGCGCTGGCATAACAATTCGCTGCAGATCGTCAATACCGGGTTGGTCCACCACGGCGTGCTGCAGCGGCATATCTGGGTGGAGCAGGCGCTTCGGCCGGTGCTGCTCGGCCAGCTCGATATCGCCTCGCTGGTTACCCATACCTACCCACTGGCCAGGATCGACGAGGCGATGGAGGTTGCCACCAACGATCCGGCCGCAATCAAGGTGCTGCTGCGGCCGTAATGCGAAAGAGCGTGGCGACGATGAGCGGCAAACCGGCGTGTTCTCAGTGACAATGAGCGACTTTTTCCATCGACAAGTGGCCAAGGCGGCCCAGCTGGATCACGTGACCCCGGGGCAAATCGTTTCGTTGAAGGTCGACCTGGCGCTGGCCCATGACGGCACCGGTCCGGCCGTTCTGCGAGAACTCAAGGAGCGCGGCGACCGTCCGGCCGACTGCTGCCGGACCTTGTTTACGCTTGATCATGCGTTTCCGGCACCGACCATCCAGGATCGCCAGTTTCAGCTGGAACTCGCCGAATTCGCCGCACGCCATCAGATTTTACTGTATCGAAACGGCGAAGGGGTTCTCCACCAGGTGGTCGCCGAGGAGGAATCGCTGTGGCCGGGCATGATCATCGTCGGGGCCGACGGCCATGTCGCCACGGCGGGTGCTTTCGGGGCCCTGGCATTTTCCGTCTCCGGCCCTCGCTTCGCCGAAGTGATCTGTCGCGGCAGCTATGAGCTGCATGTTCCCGAGCAGGTGGTTATCGGTGTTTCCGGCACCAGTTCACCGCTGGTCATGGCTCGCGATCTGGCAATGGAGATTCTGCGCAGCCATGGTGATCTGGTCCGGGGCAAAGCGGTGGTGTTGACCGGCAGCGCTATCGACCATCTTTCTATCAGCGAGAAGATGGCGGTCTGCAATTTTCTGCCCGAGGGCGGGGTTGTTACCGCCTTTGTTCTGCCGCAGGGTGAGCGGGCGGCCCATGATGTCGAGATCGATGCCGGCGGGGTGCAGCCCCTCGTCGCACTGCCCGGGAAGCTATTGGCCTTCGCCGCTCCGGAAGCACTTGTCGATCGACGCATTAGTGTGGCGATGATCGGCAGCTGCTCTTCGGGGCGGCTCGAGGATATCAAGGCAGCGGCCGATATCCTGCTCAAGCACGGTATTCATCCGGAGGTGACCTGCCTGATCACGCCGGCGTCCCGTAATGTGCTGGAGGCAATGGATACCCTGAAACTGTCGGCGGCCCTGCGCAACGCCGGGGCAATCGTGCTGCCGCCCGGTTGCGGCCCGTGTCCCGGTCGGCACCTGGGTCTGCTCAGTGGTGTCGATACGGCTATTACCACGACCATCAGGGCCAATCCCGGCCGGATCGGGGCGCCGGAGGCCGAAATTTTCCTGGCCTCGCCGGTAACCGTGGCCTGGTCCGCGGTTAACGGCCGGATTACGCCGCCGGGTGATCGGCACTAAAGAAGAGGAGCCAGCAAAAGACGATGATCTTTTGTTTTTAATTATTATTATTGAGTAACAGGGAGTAGCGAATCATGAGCTTTACAAGTGGACGTCATTTTCTGCAGATCCCCGGCCCGACCAATGTTCCCGATCGGGTGCTGTACGCCATCGGCCACCCGACCATCGACCATCGCGGTCCGGAGTTCCAGAAATTATCGGAAGAGGTGCTGCTCGGATCCCGGCGGATTTTCAAGACCTCCGGCCCGGTCATCATCTTCCCGACTTCCGGGACCGGTGCCTGGGAGGCGGGACTGATCAATACCTTGAGCCCCGGTGACAAGGTATTGATGTTCGAGACCGGACATTTCGCCACGCTCTGGTGCACCATGGCCCGCAAGTTCGGCATCGAAGTCGATTTTGTGCCCACCAACTGGCGGCATGGCGCCGATCCGCAGATCGTCGAGGAGAAACTGAAGGCCGACACCGAGCGGGCCATCAAATCGGTCAATATCGTCCATAACGAGACCTCGACCGGCGTCACCAGCCGAATCGCCGAGATCCGCCAGGCCATCGACAATGCCGCTCATCCGGCTCTGCTCATGGTCGACACGATCTCCTCGCTCGGCTCCGTCGACTATCGGCACGAGGAGTGGGGGGTCGACGTGACCGTCGGCTGTTCCCAGAAGGGGCTGATGCTGCCGCCCGGCCTCGGTTTCAACGCGGTCAGTGAAAAAGCTCTGCAAGCTTCCCAACACAACGGTTTTAACCGGCATTTCTGGGACTGGAGCGACATGCTCAAGGCCAACGCC